>NZ_JBEWCD010000002.1:1936537-2259293 GCF_040530035.1 Roseibium sp. HPY-6 | reverse complement strand
ATTCTTTCGTTCATTGTCGGTGCGAGCATTACATTTGCTGATGGCACAGCGAACATTCAAAGCAAATTTCGGCTTGGAATGAGTATTTGAGAGAATGAAATTTTATCAGAACGTGTACCAATAGCAGTCAGAGTACTCCGAGAAGTAAATGAACCTTCGTTCTTTTTTACTTTGAGCACTATGACGGAAAACTTTGTCTGCTTTTTTTTAAAAAAGTTTGAGAACTTGAATGCTACAGAAGATGTCTCACAATCATAAAACGTACTTTTTGAGTAAGATGCGCAAATCTCAAAAAGTTTGTGAATCGAGCTTCTCATGAAATTAGATAGGCACATATTTTATGAAAACAGAGCGAGATTAGCCACTGCCTTTGTATTCATTGTAATGATATTTGCCTTCCTGGTTAGATTTCATAACATTTCAACACTTTCATTTTGGCAGGACGAAGGCTACAGCGCTTGGTTTTCTGACCAGAGCTGGCACTATCTTTGGACCAAGGTTCCTACATTTGAGACTCAACCTGTTCTCTACTATTCGATACTAAAGTTGTGGCGTAATCTGGGATCGGACGAAACGACTCTTAGACTGCTGTCGACACTCTTTAGTGTTGCCTCAATTCCATTTGTCGCCGCTACAGCATGGATTTGCGCACCTCGTAAAGACCAGCTCACTGTAACCGTCTTGGCTTCTTTCCTATTCGCAATGTCGGAAACGCAAATTAGGGTGTCTCATGACGTTCGATCTTATTCGATGATGTCGCTAAGCTTGGCAACCACTCTATTTTCGGTTTCTTACCTGCTAATCAACGGCGAGCGTCTTACAAGACCACTCATTGAGGTATTCAGACGTGATAAAACACTTACGCTTGCTTTAGCATTGCTTGGCCTTGGAATGGCGATGCTTGCGTGGAGCCATAATATAGGAATAGTTTATGTTTTTTTGTTTACTTTTTTCTTATTTTTCTGGTGGATTGGCTGCGAGGAAAAGATACACACACTTACCAATCTCACATTTGCAGGATTGATCGCACTAATCGCCTATTTTCCGGCTCTATTTAACTCGCTGTCACAGGTTCAAGG
Organism: Roseibium sp. HPY-6; assembly: GCF_040530035.1. Lineage (NCBI taxonomy): Bacteria > Pseudomonadati > Pseudomonadota > Alphaproteobacteria > Hyphomicrobiales > Stappiaceae > Roseibium > Roseibium sp. HPY-6. The sequence goes on along the minus strand of NZ_JBEWCD010000002.1, from coordinate 2,258,214 downwards.
CATCGGCGAACATGGATTTTGGATGACGCCACCTTCAGCCGTCAGATTTGCCAAAGATGCCTTTGGCTTGGCCATTGGAAAGTCATGGGCTGGGCTATTCATTTTCCCGCTTTCGTTGTTGGGAATTTGTTTTCTGTTCTATTCATCTTTGAAGAATCAAGAAAACCGAGCCAGATCTTTGATACCTGTGCTGCTGGTCCTGACTGCTTTTCTTCCAATGATAACGACCGCAATTCTCAGTTATTTATGGCAACCAATCTACCTGCGAAGAACATTTGAAGCCTCGCAAATTGCTCTGATTATTGGTTGTTCAGTAGCGCCGGTTGCTATAGGCCACTTCACGCGACGCCGTTGGAAGACTGTCACCGTATCGCTTATTGCCATGTTTGGTGTCGCGAGCGCCTTCAGTTACCATTCTGTGGTTGCCAATCCGGATGAACGAAGGGCAGCAAATTTTCGCAAATTAGTTGCCCGCGTTATGGAAAGTGCCGAGCCTGGCAGCAAGCCAACCATTGTTGCCTCACCAAACTCCGTGGCTCTTCCAATTATGTACTACGAGGAAATTCAAGATACCGAATTTGATCTGCGGCCCGTTCCCGGACCGTTTCCGGCGACCAAAGCACAGTATGTCTACCCCGCGGGAAACACGGGTGTTCCAGCCATCAATGCGAGCATGGTGGAAGAATTGAGTGTTTCACTTCAAAATGTTGACACTATCTGGTTGGTAGAGAGACAGCCGTGGCGCTTTGATCAAGACCGGCACGTGGGACGATACATAGAAAGCGCCTTTCCTTGTATTCTGGAAAAGCTCCCACCTTATGCAACAAAGCGCCAACGTCGCACTGATTCCGGCAAATGTGAGCAATAGGTCTTTGACTTAAGTCATCTTCCACGAGCATGCTAGTCGAACTCCGTTCTCTCAGGCCAAGTGGTTTACACGTGTTTGCATTTCGACAACAAACATGGCCTCAACCGCCATTCTCCTGAACTTTCACGCCGTCTATATGCCTCATCGCACTCTGACAGAAGTTAGACTGGAACTGATTTGTAGACCGTCCAGTCAATTCGACCGGCGCACGGCAAAACGATCGACGCCTGTTCTTGAACAGGATCTAACGGCGACTGGGATTTTGTGCCTTCAAGTCGCATGTTTGGTGAGAGAGAATTGAATGCCCGGATCATAGCACAGCGCTGGTTTGCCCAAGCTTGAAAAGTTGACTATGTCGCCGAGCACACCATGCGCCACGTCCTTACGGTTCTTTTTTGGTTCGATGCACTGCGCTTGGTCGTTTGGATAATCACAAAAAAGCGCAACAATATCCGCTTCGCCCGCGAGCAGGGAGGATGCATCCTGTTTCCCGCTTTGCAGAACTTATTCGATACCCCCAAATTACTGCGATCTTCGATTTGGACACGAATTGTATTCGTTCCAACCATGGAGACCTCCTTCCTTGGGCAGGCTCAGGATAACTGACCGACTCTTTGGCTCGGCATCATGAACAAATGCCCGTCCTGAGGAGCGACATGGTCTCTCGCTATGTGCAACATCAAACTTGGTTGCGAGATTTCAGTCTTATCTTACCCGTCTTCACTTTTTTTGTGCTTTGGAACTTTGCAAAAGGAACATTTCGTTCCGTTGCCCATTGCGTTGAACTACTTGTTACCCGACACACGCAAATGAACTCAGCATGGATTGCACGGCGTCAGGCAACAAAGGCATTCGCTCTTTCAAGGGTCCAAAAAGCGCGAATCGTCAAAAATAGCCGCTCTTTGAGCCCAAAATTGCCACTCAAGATCGATAACGTCCACATCCTGTTGCTTTGCTGACACTCAATGGCACTGTCTGGTGCATTTCAGAGACTCGACGAAAAAGACGTTCACTTGAATATGATGAAGCCGTTTTCAACACGCAGGCGTCCGAAAACATCTTGTCTATGTTAACATGGGCTTGGCACATAGTGGCCACTGTTTACTCGACACAAGTCTATATCAAATTGGATCACGTTATTACCTGACCCTATGGTGTTCGCAAAATTGCATTGATTGGGAGCTTCGCAGTGCCAACCAACAAGTATCGCAACTACAGGAGACGCCGTCGCATGTTATATGTGCCGGTGCTCGTTGCAATGTTTGTATCGTCTTTTGGATTCGTTATTTTTCTAGCTGGGACGATTATTTCTGGTAACGGATTGAGTTTGACGGAGACGTCGAACGCTTTATCAAATTTTCAAACAACAGTCTCTAAGCTACTTAAAAACCAAGAAGAAGCTGTCGAAACTGCTTCGTGTGAGGAAGGCTCTTCAGAAAACAGTTCGAAAGTATTTAAATTTTGCATAAATAACGAGACCGACATTAAACTGCCAATCAACAGCAGCTTGATAGGTTCCTCTCAACTTGGTCATTTTGAGAGGCACTCTATGTCCGGAACTGTATCTGATGTAAACGAGGCAAGTGTAGAAACCCTTTTGGTTTCGACGCCCGAAGAGCTTCAAGCCGCAATTGCAAAATCGGATGGTGGTGAAACCATTCTTTTGAAAGGCGGTGACTGGGGTGGGCTGACACTCGCTGACTTTAATCCGGCAAGTACCGTAACCTTCAAGTCCGCTGACCCGGACAACCCTGCTGTGTTTTCTAATCTACTGGTCACAGAATCTTCCAACATTACGTTTGAAGAAGTTACATTCGATTACACATTCAGCGAAGGAGACCGTTACAACACAAGGCCGTTTCAGGTTTTGGGTTCCGAGAACGTAGAAATCAAAAACTCGGTGATCGACGGCGATGACGCAGAAGGCATAAATGACCTCGACGACGGTTATGGCAATGCCATTGGTCTATGGGTCAGAGGGTCTTCCGACTTTACACTGACCGAAACCGAACTTTTCAATTTTAATCGTGGTGCAGTCTTCTTCGAGACGGACAATCTGACCGTTACGAACAATGACGTGCATTCGATGGCAAGCGATGGCTTCGATTTTGCCGAAGTGCAGAATGTTCTGATCGAAGGCAACCATATTCATGACTTCGATGCGCACGAGAATACTGAAAACCACAAAGATATGATCCAGTTCTGGACGAACGGAACGGATGAGCCAAGTGTCAATGTCGTTATTCGAGACAATTTGTTGGACCAGGGCGAAGGCGTTTTCACGCAATCGATCTTCATCCGCAATGAGGTCGTGGATTCGCAGGGTGGCGGCGAAGACATGTTCTATCAGAATTTCGTCATCGAAGATAACGTGATCATCAACAGTCATCTTCACGGAATTCGCGTTGGAGAAACAGATGGGTTAAAAATCTCCAACAATACTTTGGTCAGTAAAGAACTGAATCCAGATCCAATCGAAGTTCCGATCATCAACGTCCAAGTTACATCCACAAACGTAACGATTACGGATAACATTGTTGAGTCTGAGGTCATTTATAATGAGGACACTCAGGTCAGCAACGGCAACGTTATTGTCCAGTCAACCGATCCTTTTGGTGCGAACTTCGCCGGAGACTTTTTTGCGAACTATTTTGCAGAAAATGTAACAGCAGCAGACCTAGCTGTTGTTTCGGACGAAGTTTCAGCAACCATTGGGGCGAACATGTCCAAGGTTGTTGAGCCTGGTCACGTTGAGGCTTCACTCGGTTATGGGCGCGATGCTCTAGAAGTTAGCTACTCTTTGTCCGGGAATGAGGCTGAAAACGTCAAATCGGTCGAGTGGGTGTTTTCGGACGGAACGACCAAACAGGGCGTCGACGTAACACACACTTACTCTGAATCTGGACGACAGGACGCCACGGCAAAGGTTACCTACGAGAACGGCGAAGTCGTCGAGTTCACGAAATCCGTCGTTCTGGAGTCTCCGCATTACTTCAATCTTGAAGTCGAAGATGGACAAGCCAAAGATGCCACCGGAACTCCGAACGGGGTGCATTTAGGCGACAAAGTGACGATCACAACGATCGACGGCAAAGAAGGTCTAAGCCTTAATGGCGACAACGTGAGCATCGATGCCACGCAAGACTTCCTGAACAACAAGCAATACTCGGTTTCGTTTGACATTGCGTTCAATGGCTCTCAAGACGCTGGCGGCCGCGTCCTGAATTTCTCTTCCAGCTTCGTAATGTTCATGACGCCGACCTCGATATCGCTCGCTCTAACGACCGATCACGGGGCAACATGGCTGAAATCGTCCTTTCCGAAGCTGTCAGCGGACGAATGGAGTGCCGTCACGTTTACGTTCAACAACGATACCGGCAAAGCTGCCCTTTATTTGAACGGCGAAAAGCTGACGGAAGTCAGTGGTTTGGAAGGTCAGATACAGGTCGGCAACGGCTCACACAAGCTGACACTAGGCGATCCCTACGATGATACGGATATGGGCGTCTCATTGGCTGAGCTCACCTATATTGGTTATGAACTGACGGAAGAAGAAGTCGCAGACGGCTTGAAGATGGGGTCGTTTGAAAAAGCAGTCGATGCCACCGATGAGGATGAAGCTCCAGCAAATAACGATCCCAAGCCGGTCAACGATTCGGATGACACTGACCCACTGGTAGATGACAGTGATGAAACAAACAGTGATGAAGGCCAAACGAATAAGGCGCTGTTTGGAACCGAAGAAGACGACACCATGTGGGCGGGTAGTGCTGAAGGCCAGATTGTGGACGGCGGCGCCGGGAACGACGTTATCGCGACCTACGATGGTGATGACACACTCATCGGCGGTTTGGGGAGCGACAAACTGTTCGGCGGCAACGGGAACGACATACTCGTTGCAGACGCAGATGACAAAAGGCTCGATGGTGGCGCCGGCTTCGACAGACTGCAATTCGACGAGAGTCTCGTAGATATCGACATGCGCGAGTTCAAAGCCTATTTGATTGGGATTGAGGCGTTTAACATCGAAAACGATACCAATCAGACACTAACGATCGATCATCGGGACGCCAGTGGCCTCGACTCAGCCGACGGTTTGTACGTTTTCGCAAATGACGGCGACAGCGTGGTTTTTGATGACAGCTCAAATGCCGTTTCGTTCGTTGCAAGCGGTCAAACTGAGTTTGATGGCAATCTCTTCAATGTCTTCACGTCCACTCGTTACAAGGAAGAAAAGCTCTTCTACATTGATGCTGACGCCAGCGTTTACAATTCCAACGGAGATCTTCTTTCTCCGCTCGAAATTAGCCCGCTGTTGGCAGATGATATAATTGCCTGAGCAATCGGAACTAAAAGTTTGACAGGTCGGGTGGCAACACCCGACCTTTTTCTTTTCTAGTGCGCTCAATCTGAATGCCCACGATTCGGGCCAGAGGCCTCCGCGGCGATTATCCTTGGCGGGAAACGAGCTGTTACATCAAATCAGGTTAAAACCGATGCACTGAATTTGATCTGAGCAGCCCTTTCCAGCTATGGGGCTACATGTTAGCGTTTTGGTGATCAGATCTGGGAAGCTGTTGATCTACGCGGCAAATGCACCATATGAGCGTAAGGAAGAACTGAGTAGTGGATTTACCATTTTTAGAGTAAGATCTTGAAAATGTGCCATAAAACGGCCTAAAAAACCATTCGAGCGATAAATGTTGATTCAACTTGGAGCTTCCTGGTTGTCGCAACGTTATCGGCTGTAGAAGATGCAACATACAAATTTTGAACAGTCACGCACCTCGGGGGCGCTAATGTATGAGCCGTATTACGGGCTCTTGACGAAGCCATTTGCGCTGGTTCCGGATCCGCGTTTTATCTATTGGGCGGGACCCCATAGCATGGCGTTTGCGATGCTTGAATACGGCATTGTCAACCATGCAGGTTTTACAGTGATTACCGGCGAAGTCGGTGCCGGAAAAACTACGCTTATTCAACACCTTTTGAGCAAGTTGCCAGGAGACATCTGTGTTGGTCTTCTTGCGAATACGGGCGGTGCGGGAGAACTTCTGCAGTGGGTCCTGATGTCATTCGACCAGGATTTCGAAAGCGACTCCCACGTCAAGCTCTACAAGCAATTCAGGGACTTTCTGATTGCACAGTACGAACAGGGGCGCCGCACCGTTCTTATCGTCGATGAGGCTCAAAACCTGGGTTCGGAAACACTCGAAGAACTTCGAATGCTGTCCAACATCAACACGCATGATCGTGAACTGCTGCAGATCGTTCTGAGTGGGCAACCGGAACTCAAGACACTGCTTGGTGCGCCGAGCCTGCGTCAGTTTGTTCAAAGGGTCACGTCCGACTTCCACCTTTCGTTTCTGGAGCAGCAGGAAGTTGCCGGATACATCGCGCATCGTCTCAAGGTGGCCGGTGCAAAACGCTCCCTCTTCACACCCGGCGCTTGCGACCTGATTTACTATGCAACGCAGGGAACGCCTCGCCTGATAAATACCTTGTGCGACACCGCCCTGCTCTACGGCTTCGCGACGGAGGCCGAAGAAATAACGCCAGACATCGTCAAGCGCGTGCTCGACGACAAGCGCCGGTTCGGCGTTTTTGCGGTTCAACCCGATCTGGCACTGCCTCAGTAGGATTAGAGCGCGCACGCGCGCTTTCCGCAGCCATGGCACAGTCCTTTGTCGTGGCGCGGGCACACCTGATATTACTGTGATCAAACACCTACAGACCGATTGCTAGCGCGCTCTGCCAAGCACAGCGTCGTTTACTAGGCTTTGGTCACAAGGTTCATATCCAAACAACGGGAATCAATGGCATTGCGCGTGTCAACGATGGGTACGCCGAGACCGACAAGACCTTCATAGTCGATCGCGTCATGATCAGTTGAAATGAGAACCGCATCGTAATCGGCGGCAGTAACATCCTTTAGCGTGATGCTCGCGCGGCCAAACAGGTGCGGAAATTCGCGCATGCGTGGAATAGTCTCAATGTGAGGATCCAGAAAATCGACGGCTGCGCCGTTCTTCAGCATCATGTCCATGAGGACAACGGAAGGGCTTTCACGCATGTCGGGAACATTCTTCTTATAGCTAATGCCAACAAGGAGAATTCGTGATGTCGACAGTCCCTTGCCGCAGTGCCGATCCAGCACTTCACGCAGTTTGGAAATCACATAATTGGGCATGTTCACATTGATTTCGCCTGCCAGCTCCACAAAGCGTGTTGCGTGGCCGAATTCACGAGCCTTCCATGTCAGGTAGAACGGGTCAATCGGAATGCAGTGCCCTCCCAGCCCCGGTCCGGGATAGAATGGCATGAAGCCGAACGGCTTGCTGGAAGCCCCTTCGATAACCTCCCATACATCGATCCCCATCGCGTCGTAGATCACCTTGAGTTCGTTTACGAGCGCAATGTTGACGGCGCGAAAGACGTTCTCTGTGATCTTGACGGCCTCTGCTGTCCCCGTTGAGGAAACCGGCACGACCTGGTCCACGACCTGACTATAAAACGCGACGACGAGGCTTCGAGCCGCGTCGGTATCACCGCCAACGATCTTTGGAATGGAATGCGTGCGAAATGCCGCGTTCCCCGGATCTTCGCGTTCCGGGCTAAAGGCGACCCAAAACTCCTCTTCGACGGCAAGCCCGCTTGTCGACAGTATCGGCGTCAGGACATCTTTGGTTGTTCCGGGAAACGTCGTTGATTCCAAGACCACAAGCGTACCCGCTCGCATGTTCGCAGCGATCTCTTGAGCTGTGCCATTGATGAAAGACAGATCCGGTTCCCGGTGACGTGTCAGCGGCGTCGGGACGCAAATAACGATAACATCGCACTCCGCCAGTCGGGAAAAATCGGTTGTCCAGCTTGCTGAATCCGTGCGTGCAACGTCCTCAAGCATGGCGTTGTCAACAGCCGCAATATAACTCTGCGCCTTGTCGAGCGCCTCCGGTTTGGATCTGTCGATGTCAAATCCGATCACATTGAAGCCGCGCAAAGCGGTCGTCACGGCAAGAGGCAAGCCAACATAACCCAGTCCGATAACCCCAATTCTTGCCGTCTTGTTTTCAAGCTTAACCAGCAGGTCCGCGTGCTTCATATTGTTTGCGTTCATTTCACGTTCCATTGGAGATCCGGTGCGCCTGTCTTCTATATGATCAGAACGAAATCCTTAGACATTTTTTCTCCGGTGCAGGAGAATTTTGTACGAAACCGCTGCATGTCATGCGTGAGTGCGGACATGAACGAACAAAACGCGAGGTGGGAAAAACCCTACGGCCGGCCAAAGGTGCACCGAATAACACAATCGGAGTGACTCTACCTTTGAGGATTTAGCGCCGTCACCAGAGTGATCAAAACTGCGGCAAAGGCAAAGGCACCTGACCCAGACAAAAGAAAACGGCCCGCATTTGCGGGCCGTTTTGACGTCGCGGATGCGATATCAGGCGTCGATCGCCGGAAAATAGGTCGGCAGTTGCGGCACGACGCCAGCAAGGAACGACTGAAGGCGCTCATCGGCGATCTCAACGTCTTCTCCCGGCTTCATCGGTGTGACCACACGCACAAGACCACCATCGGACCGCCCGTCGTTGAACGTATCCCACATGGAAACAAACTTGGCTTCAAAGTCGTTCGTGATCTGGCGGCCACGTTGCTCAAACCAGAAGTAAACCAGCTGACGCTCGAGGCCGCGCTGGATAACCGCACGGTTCACGTTGATCGCCTTGGCCTGGTCGCCGTTGCCGACAGTAATCGTCTTCTGCTCCCATTTGGAAACCTCCCAGCCACCGCCCGGAAGACAGATCTCGGGTGAGTGAATGCCGGACCCTTGCGTCTGCGACTTGTAGAATGTCATCAGCAGATTGACATTTTCGTTGCCGGACTTGTAGTCAGCAAGCAGATACTCATCAGCACCAAGAACGTACTCGATGTCACGATCAAGGATCGTCGCACGTCCCTGCCAGTTGTCGACTTGCATCGGGAAGATGCCCAATGGCAGCCGATCGATGGAGGCCGGTGCCGGCGTCGGGGTCAATTGCCACGCGATACCGGCAACCAAAGCGATGATCGAAGCTGCAACGAACGACTTTCCGGCCTTGAGTGATGGCAGTTTGCGCAGCGGCCCGAGAACGCCTTCGTAGTCCATTCCGATGATGTATTTCGGGCGCTCTCTGCCAAAGGAGCAGAAACGCGACAGAAGCCAAGCGATCAGATACAGGATCACCGTGCAAGATATGAAGATAACCCAGCCTTCAAAGTAGTGAATGAAGCCTTCGGCATGGCCAATCCCGAAGTAGTTGACCAGAACACCGATCATGCCGACCCGGAAGCTGTTCATCAGGATGGTAACCGGTATCGTCGCGAAGAAGATAATCACTCTGTGCCAGTTGGGCCCGTTGTAGAGAACGGCCATGAGCCAGCCGAAACTGAATAGCGGGAAGAGGTAGCGCAGGCCACTGCAGGCTTCCGCGACAAGCAGTTTGTATTCGCCGAGATCGATAACCGTACCATCGAGCAAAACGGGGATACCCATGAACTGGATAACGGCAACGCCAATCTCCGCAGACACCGCCTGAAGGTGCGTGGAAACGCTGAGATAAATGAACTGCGGCAGCGGCAACATGAAAATCAGGTGCAACCAGCCTGGCCAAAAGCGGAAACCTTCCCGTGTGCCCGCCAGTATCAGGATCAAGGCGCCGACGTAAAGAATGAAGCCGTAGGTAATAACGTCCGGGATTTCCACCAGGTTCCCGAGCAACCCGACCAAAAGGGCAAGCCCAAGGACGACAAACCCGACAATCCTGCTGCCATGATCCGGTTTGACCGGATGACGATGGATTTCAAGCAGCGTCATGTAGCCGGTAATCAGGGGTACAAGGGGACCATAGCTGTACTCTGGCCGCGACCAGGCGGCACCGAGTGAAATCAACCCATCCCAATAAAAGGCAGCAGCGCCAAGGGACGCAACCAGTATCCAGGGGATAGCGCGCATAAAGAGAGATCCAAAGTCTCCCGGCAGGGCTCCACCGCTTTCACGAATATCGACAGTCATGAAAAGTTCCGTCCAAAAAACCTTAACAATTGGCTGTTTCAAACAACCGCGCTGAACTATGGCCTTTATTTCCCACATTCAGCGCCCATTTGTAACTAAATTATTGGTGAAAATGCGAGGATCATGCAAATTTGAGTAAAAGCTTTGTCGAATTAATCTTAATTTCGTTTCGAATTTGAATCCAGGCAGACTCCGTTTGACCTGGCAAATACCTTGGCCGTATATCAAGCATGTTTGAATATTGTATTTCCCGTTGAGGAGTTGATCGTTGCCTGATGCGCAAAACATGCCGCAGCCTGTGGCCGGTAAAGTCCTGATTATAGTCGAGAACCTGCCCGTTCCATTCGATCGGCGGGTCTGGCAGGAGGCGACTGCCCTTCGCGAAGCGGGCTATGAAGTCTCTGTCATTTGCCCGACCGGGAAGAAGCACACGGAGCTTGAGGAAACCCTGGACGGTATTCATATCTACCGTCACAACCTGCCCTTGGAAGCGTCCGGAGCACTTGGCTACCTTGCAGAGTATTCAGCTGCACTTTTCCACGAGATGCGGCTTTCCATCAAAGTGCTGCGCAAACATGGTTTTGATGTCATTCATGCGTGCAACCCGCCGGACCTGATTTTTCTGGTGGCCGCCTTTCACAAATTGTTCTTCGGCAAAAAGTTTCTTTTCGATCAACACGATATCAATCCGGAGCTCTATGAAGTCAAGTTTGGGAAAAAAGGGTTCTTCCACAAGCTTCTGACGATATTCGAGCGCTGCACCTTCAAACTCGCGGACGGCAGCCTTGCGACAAACGAGACGCTCAGGGACAGAGCCATCAACACCGGCAAGATGCCGCCCGAAAAGGTTTGGGTTGTCCGAAGTTTCCCGGATATCGGACGTTTCAAGAGAGCTGAACCGGATCCGACCGCAAAGCGCGGGCGCCGCTATCTGGCGGGTTATGTCGGCATCATGGCCGAGCAGGATGGCGTTGAATATCTGGTCAGGGCCATGGACCACATCGTCAACGCTGAAGGGCGGGACGATATCGGCTGCATTATCATCGGCGACGGTCCGGATTACGACCGTTTGCGAGCGTTGTCTGAGGAACTGAACCTGACTGACTATGTCGAGTTCGCAGGCTATGTTTCGGGTCAGCCCCTTTTGGAAAAACTCTCCGCGTGCGACATCGGCGTGATCCCGGACCCGTCGAATGTCTGCAATGACAAGCTTTCGATGAACAAGGTGTTCGAGTACATGGCGCTTGGTATGCCCTTCGTACAATTCAACCTTGAACAGGCAAAGATAGATGCAGGTGAAGCTGCACATGTCGTTGAAGAGAGCACTCCCGAGAGCCTTGCGAAGGGAATGATGGATCTTCTGGCCGACCCGGAACGGCGCGAGCAGATGGCCACATACGCCAGGGAGCGGGCGCAGCGCGAGTTCCACTGGGATATCGAGAAGCATTCAATGCTGGACGCCTACAAAACGCTTCTGAGCCCGAAAGAACGAATTCACGTCACAGACACGGTCAGCAAAGCGGCCAGCACAGCGAGTGAATAAGCTCCAGCAGACACCAATGGGACGACCCTGTTACTGAACTCAACCATCGCTCGTTGGTGCCTGTTTCTTTTGGTCAATTCGACAAACGTCGGGATCGCTTTTTGAGTGGAGCAGATGAAGAAAAAACAACCAGGAAAGCTCTCCCGACTTCTAAGACTGGTAGTCTCCTCGCTCGATCCGCGAGCGTATATTCATCTCTTTCGGATGATCAACTACTACAACTATTCGCATGTCGTCCCCCGACGCAAACTCACTTTGGGACCGGGTGCTGCGATCAGCCCCGACAGTGTGTTTTCAAATCCCGAGAGAATTACAGCGGGCCGGAACTTGAGACTGGGCTCACGGTGCCACCTTTGGGCAGGCCCGGCAAAAGGTCGTATAGTGATGGGGGACGATGTGCTCTTGGGACCGGAAGTCATGGTGACAGCTGCCAACTACCGGTTCAATGACGGCCAGCCGGTTACGCAACAGCATATGGACGAAGCGGATGTCGTGATCGGAAATGATGTCTGGCTCGGGACGCGCGTTGTCGTGCTTCCCGGTGTAACGATCAACGAAGGCGCTATTGTCGGTGCGGGAGCAGTTGTCACTAAATCAATTCCCGCATTCGCTATCGCGACAGGCGTCCCAGCAAAAGTTGTTGGTACACGGCAACTCGCATCTCCTGAAAACGCGTCACAAAACGCAGGGGATTCGCCATGACAACGGCTAATCCACCAACGCTTTTTGCCGTGATTATTCCGCACAAGGATGATGTCAAAAGGCTACAGGTTTGCCTTGACGCCCTTGTGCACAATTCGCGGAACACAGATGTGTTGCGCCGCGGCGAGGTCATCGTTGTCGACAACAATTCTGAGGCGGACCTCACCGGCACTATCGCCAAGTATCCTGAAGTCAGGTTCGTTTCGGAACTTGAGCCCGGAGCGGCGATGGCCCGAAACCGAGGCGTTCGAGAAACCAATGCAGATCGGATTTTTTTCCTGGACTGCGACTGTGTTCCAGACGACTCCTGGCTTGAAACAGCAATGCTCGCTATCGAGGACGCGGAGATTGTTGGCGGCTTCATCGAGACCTTCGATGAAACGGAACCTCCTCGCACCGGAGCGCAGGCTTTCGAGACCGTTTTTGCGTTTCGTCAGAAATTCTATGTTGAGCAGAAAAGTTTTTCGGTCACTGCGAATCTGCTGACCTGGCGCGAAATTTTTACCTCTGTTGGAGACTTCAGACCTTTCGTTTCAGAAGATCTTGAGTGGTGCCAAAGAGCTAACAGGAAAAACTACAAACTTACATATGATGGTAGATTGAAAGTCGCACATCCAACCAGAAATGACTGGCGCGCCCTAAGTCGAAAATGGAGACGGCTTGTCGATGAATCCTTCGCACTGCATCGACTGAATGAAGGCAGCAGACTGTCCTGGCTCATACGTGCAGGCATGGTTCTCGTTTCGCCCTCTATAGACATTTTCAAGGTCTTCAAGAGTAAAAAGAAACTAAGCTCGAACGAAAAAATCAGAGCTGCAACAACCCTTGTGCGAATACGCGCGTATCGTGCCCTTTGGATGTGCCAGCAGGCCTTGGGTTCTACCACCACCCAATAGCACTGAGAAAAAATGTCGGATGGAAACACAGCCTATGCCGACATAACGAATTGATAGCTGACTTGATAACTTGATTGCTTCTTGCAAGTGAGCTCTTGCAATTTCGAGATGTCCATTACTGAAGAGTGCTTTTACTGAAAGGCTTCCCATGCTGGACGCGCGCAATGTTGCAAATCATGACACGCCTCGGCTACACGGAGCGAATAATTTATGGAAACCTCAAATCGGCATCACCTCTCGGCGACTATCACAAAAATTGCCGTCTGATGCAGCTTGACACGCGAACTGCTTTTTTAAATCTCGACCTTATTGTCCGAGAGACCGAATGAAAATCCTGACCTGCATTGTAAGGCAACTATATCGGCGATCATGCTAAAACAAATAACCTTTTTATTTGCTGGGACTGGCGCCGCAACTATTTTACCGTTTGTCAGAAACATTTTTATCGCGAGGATGATATCCGTCGAGGACTTTGGTATCGCGACAACTTTTGCACTTATCTTTTCTTTCATTGAAATGATCACGAATGTCTCCCATGGAAGATTAATCGTACAGGCAGAGGCTGGCGAAGGTAAGGTTTTCCAGGGAAGCCTTCAAAGCATACAGTTATTGCGCGGGTTCTTGAATGCGATTGTGATTTTCGCGTGCGCACAACCACTTGCGGACTTTTTGCAGGTCTCTGACGCCGCTTGGGCCTTTCAAGTGATGGCGCTGTGTCCGCTGCTCAGAGGCCTATCACATTTCGATTTGCTGCGTGACCAAAGAAACATGAAGTTTTCAAGCACGGCGCTTGCAACGGCAACGCCGCCGTTGGTCTCGTTTGCGACAGCTTTTGCACTCACCTTTGTTTTTGATGACTACCGGATAATGCTTTGGGCAATAATCGCTCACGAGCTTACTTTTACAATTGCTTCACACGTGCTTTCCAGCAGAGCCTACCGCCTTCATTGGGATATTGATGTAATCAAATCCGCATTTTCGTTCGGCCTACCATTGCTCGGTAGCAACATTCTGATGTTCTTGAATTTTCAAGGAGACCGTTTGATTGTCGGCAACCAACTCGGACCCGAGACGCTAGGTTGGTATTCGGTTGCGTTTCTTCTGATTGCGACGCCGAGTTTGAATGTCGCCAACACCTATCAGATCCTGACGCTCCCTCCCCTCTCCAGGCGGCAGTCACAAAGCAAAGCTTTCAGATATCAGGCCGACATAACGCTGGAGGGGATCTTGTTTCTGTCCTCACTGGTTGTGTTGGGAGTTTCACTCGTTGGGCCTTCAATCCTAATGCTGTTTTTTGGAGCCCGTTATGACGCCGCGATGACTATCCTGGTCGTTTTTGCGGTCGCGCAGGCCGTCCGGCTTCTGCGCGTTGGGATCGTCATCGTTTTGATTTCACGCGCGCGGACCGACATAGTGTTTTACACCTCTGTGGTGCGCGTGCTCGCCCTTCCTTGCGGTTACATTGCACTTGTCAACGGTTATGGAATTTTCACACTTCTTTTGTTCAACATACTGGGAGAGATCGCAGCTGTAGGATTTGCGCTTTCCCGCAGCCAGAAACTGCGAATGATCAATGCCAAAAAACACTGGAAGACGTTGACCGTCTATTCAACGTTTTTAGGAGTGTGCGTTATCGACTCGTTAATTTGGCCACCATCTGCAAACCTTCAAGATAATATTCACCCATTTCAGCTGGTAATAGTTCTGTGGTTCTTAGCGTCTGTATACTTACTGAGAGCAGGCCGTCTGTATCTAAGGGAGAATCTCTTGCCAGAGTTAGCGAGAAAGTTCTTTGCAAGCAGGAGACACGAAAATGGCTCTTAGCTTGTTTGAAAGAGCCCTCGCCTCCGAAACAGCTGAACCGAACGAACTGATTGTTCGTCTTTGGCGATTTCGTACGCTGCGACGCCTATGTGCAAGACTGTTGCTCCAGCTCGAAGGACCGCCGATGGTCTCGATAACGCAAAGAGCCATCTTGAACAAATATTTCGGTGTCCGCGTGGATAAATTCAGTTATGGGGACATTCTTGAGTTCGGCACTCTGCCAAGTGGAACGACTGTCGGTTCATGGTGCTCTGTCGGCAGGGACCTCATTGTTCGCAGAAGAGATCATCCTACGGCAAGGATCACGCAGCACCCGTTTTTTTACAACCACAAACTAGGACTTGTGAAAGAGGACACGATTCCGGTCGATACCGACAATCCCCTGACAATAGGTCACGATGTCTGGATCGGTGACAGAGTGACTATCTTGTCGGGCTGCAAATCAATCGGAAATGGCGCTGTTTTGGCCGCCGGAGCAGTTGTTACCAAGGATGTGCCGGCTTACGCAATCGTTGGCGGTGCGCCAGCAAAACTCATTAAGAATCGCTTCAACGACGAGGTGATTGAAATACTGGAAACCTCGGAATGGTGGTTGCTTTCACTAGATCAATTACTGAAAAAGAAATCACAGTTGGTCAAAGACCTTGACGTCTCAAGTGCGGCACTTTTTGCAGATTGGGCACATCAGACAAATTCTGAAAAAAAATGTTGAATCGGCATGCGACATTCCAGATCGAACAAACCGCATCTGGTCACGGGCACCCTAACAAAGCGATTTTTCAGTAAACGCCAATTCCCTTCTATCGACTTCCAAGCGAGATCTTATGAACAGCATCACGATCGGCCTTCTCTGGCACTCGGTAAATTCGGACAATTTAGGTGTAGGAGCGCTTACCGCTTCAAACATTTCAATCATTGAAGCCTTGTGCGAACCGCTTGACCTTCATCCCAAATTCAAAGTTTTCGGTTGGCGTGATCCGGGACCGGTTTACATATCAGGAGACAATGTCGAGCCAGTGGCAATCAGAACACGTGACTTGCTGAGGCCTTCGAAACTGCATGCGGCGATCCGAGAATGTGACCTTGTTATCGACATCAGCGCAGGCGACAGCTTTGCAGACATCTACGGAACCAATCGGATCGTGACCAATTTCCTGGGCAAATTGGCTGTTTTGCTGGCAGGAAAACCACTTCTGTTCGCGCCGCAGACCATCGGACCTTTCAAGTCCAGATGGGCACACCTGATTGCAAGATTTTTCATTAAGCGAGCAGCGCTTGTTACCGCAAGGGACCGGCTGTCGAGCTACTTCATCGCTGAACTGAAACTTGGCGACAAAGCAATAGAGGCAACCGATGTTGCTATGCGACTGCGCTATGATCCGAACGCTTATCCCCGTAGTGAACGATTGCGGGTGGGGTTGAATGTGTCTGGTTTGCTGTATAACGGCGGTTATACTGGTAAAAACATGTTCGAGCTCAAAGCAGACTACAAGACCGTGATCCAAAAAGTAGTCGGCGCGCTTTTGGCAGATGAAAGCAATCCAGAGGTCCATTTCATTGGCCACGTGAACTCAGAATATCAACCTGTCGAGGATGACTTTCGCGTTGCGCGCGCACTCGCCGAAGAGTTTTCCGGAACTGTCCTAGCGCCGCGTTTCAAAAACCCTTCGGACGCCAAAAGCTATATTTCAACGATGGACTTTTTCGCCGGCGCCAGAATGCATGCTTGTATTGCTGCCTTTTCATCTGGTGTGCCGGTGGTTCCCATGGCCTATAGCCGCAAGTTTGAAGGTCTCTTTGGGACACTTGGCTATGATCGAACCACTGACTGTCAATCAGAAACAGAAGACAAAATCGTTTCTTCGATTATGACCGGGTACCGCAACAGGTTGATATTGAAAGAAGAAGTAGCAAAAGCATTCGCGAATGCGGACAGCCGTCTCAAAGTGTATGAAGAACGGATATCAGCTGCAATGCTAGGTCAAATTGGATAGCGTTCATATGTCCTCCTATTCTTCTCCTTCGCTGAAAAAAGTAATGCGTTCCAACCTTTGTGCAGGTTGCGGCCTTTGCGCAGGCGTGTCAGACGGAGCCATTACGATGGGGCGCGATGCAGAGGGTTTTCTTCGCCCTTCACAATCTGAGCACGTCGCGGAGACCACCGAAAAAAAAATTGAAGCATGTTGTCCTGGACTTCGAGTTTCCCGGCCGCGCAATGCGTCCAATTACCATCCCGTCTGGGGCGCGTATTCAGAAGCACACGTCGGATGGTCGACAAATGAAGCATTGCGCAAACACGGCTCGTCGGGAGCTGTACTCTCAGCAATTGCGCATTACCTGGTGCAATCCGGAAAAGTCGATTTCATCCTGACTATATGCGACGACGATGAAGACCCTATCTCCAACGCGACCTACATGGCCAAGACCTACGAAGACGTTTACCGCGCCGCCGGGTCGCGCTACGCACCTTCCGCACCGCTTTCGCAAATTAATGAATTTCTAGAGAGTGGTAAACGTTTCGCTGTCATTGCGAAGCCCTGTGACATTTCTGCCCTTCGTACGTTGTCACGCTTTGATCGAAGAGTGAACGAACAAGTGCCCTATTTGCTATCGTTTTTTTGTGCCGGTGTTCCAAGCCGCGAGGGCGCGGTCCAAGTATTGGAAAAACTCTCGGTCACCGAGGACGATTTGAGTTCTTTTCGATTTCGTGGAGATGGCTGGCCCGGGTTTGCGAAAGCAGTGCGCAAAGACGGCTCGTCATCAACAATGAGCTATAGCGACAGTTGGGGAGGAATTCTCTCCAACTATGTTCAATTCAGATGTAAAGTGTGTCCCGACGGCACTGGGGGGTCTGCGGATCTGGTCTGTGCTGATGCTTGGAACTCCGATGAAAATGGTTATCCGGTATTCGAGGACGAGGATGGAAAGAGCCTCGTTTTGCCGCGCTCCGACGTTGGTCTAGCTCTGATGCAAGAAGTGATAGCTGCCGGCAGTATTGAAATCGGCCCGTTTGATATGTCCAAGCTGATTGCGATTCAGCCCGGTCAGCGGCGTCGCTCCTATGCTCTACTCGCACGTTTGCTGGGTTTGTTCTTGAAACGGGGAGCTCGGCCCAGGTTTACAGGCTTTTCTGTTTTTCGCAACGCAAGAGCGCTGAGCCCCGCTGCCTTTCTCAAAACGTTCATTGGAACGTTTCGGCGGGCATGACCGAATGAGCAAAGGGTCGATTTTTATACCAATTTTCTTGTTTTCATTGGCGCTCCCACTCGTTTTCTCGGTAGGGCCACTGAGCCTTTCACCCTATCGGTTGTTACTGATTCTGGCGTTTATCCCAGCGACCATCTTGTGGTTTTCCAACAAGCGATACGCGAAAATTCTACCCGACTTTCTCGTATTGTTTTTTCCGCTATGGGCGACCATCGCATTGACTGCGATTTACGGCTTTGGGCGCGCGATCGAAGCAGGCGGCATTATTGCCATTGAAACCGCAGGCGCATATTTTCTTGCCCGGGTCTTGGTTTGCACTCCTGAAAGGTTCGATCAACTTTGCAAATGGCTGATATTGGTCATATTGATGCTGTTGCCATTTTCATTGTTCGAAACAATCACCGAGCGAAACATTCCACTCCAAATTTTCAATGCGATCGGAAATACACCTGGTCTTGTGCTTGCCGATAAGCGTTGGGGTTTTGATCGTGTTCAAGGACCTTTCGAGCATCCGATACTTTATGGGGTGTTCTGTGGAATGGGAGTAAGCATCGCGTTCTACTACCGGTATTACGTACAATCCGTTTTTGTTCGGTACACCCGCACCTTTTTTGTCGTTTTGGCAGCAGTATTGTCATTTTCATCTGGCCCACTGGCGGGAATATCGGGTCAAATCATGCTGATAGGATACGACCTTGTAACGCGCCATATCGTTACACGTTGGAAGATATTGATGGGCGTTGTTGCTGTTCTTTGGGTGAGCATTGATCTGCTCTCAACGCGCTCACCTCCACAGGTGTTTATCACCTATTTCGCGTTTAGTGCGCACTCCGCCTACAACAGGGTGTTTATCTGGAGGTATGGAACCGAATCCATCCTCAACAATCCATTGTTTGGAATTGGATACGAAGAATACCAACGACCATGGTACGTATTCTCTTCAAGTGTCGACATGTTTTGGATTTTGCCAAGTATGCAATTCGGAATTCCTGCAGGATTTTCGTTGCTAATAGCTTTTGCATTCATCGCGATTAAAACGGCCCGCGCCGATATCAAACAAGAAAAGGTGCTCATTCAACGACGCGCCATGATGATCTGCCTATTTGGCATTTTCCTTTCTGGTTGGACCGTGCATTTCTGGAACGCAACATATGTGTTGGTCGTCTTCATGTTCGGAGCCAGCGTATGGTTTTTCACTAACAAAGAAATAGCGAATGACGAAGCGAGTACCCTCGCTTCAGAAGACTCATCTGGACGCCACGAAGCGTCCGAACGAAAAGAGAAAAACAAAACGCAAAACCGACACACAACCAAAACCACGAGATTGGGATACACGCGGCCAAAAAGAGACAAAGTGAATTCAAAAGACTGACAAACTAGGTTTCCAGTCCAAGCAGCTTTCGAATCTCCAGATATTCGTCGATCAAACCTGTTTGCTTTGACTTAAAAAGCCGGGGAACCTTGAGGAGTGCGTCAAAGGCTCCTTTAAGCCGTTGCCTGCCATAGTTGGAATTGATTTCCCCGAGAGACAATAGCAGTTTGTAGCCTGCGAAGATCCAGAACGTCCGTTTGACTGACGCGCTCAGGTCTGAACGCTTCGCCAAAACATACGCCATGTTTAACATCAAAATCACACCGATCGTGTACCCGTTATCGCGTCGCTCTGGAGACTTGTAGTGATAGATTTCAGCGTTTCGTGCTCCAACCATAAGATAGTTATCGAGGACAGCGAGGCTCACATCTATGTCCTCGTAGGCGGCGTATCGACCGAGAGATTCGTCAAAAAGAATTGAACGTATTACTGACGTCCTGAATGACATTCTGAATCCGGTAGCCCACTCAACACGGACGGCGTTGTATTCCTCCAACCACTCTGGTTCAGGCAGGTCGGTCATCTTTTGTCGCGCCAGGACCAGAATTGGGCTTTTTAGAAAATTCCTTTCAAGATTGTAGCGTAGACGATAGAGGGCCCGGCGCAGCTTGTCCCCACGGGACTGCGAATAACTTTCTTCCGTTTTCTTTCTAAGAAATTCAGGCAACTTCGTTGCTTCGGCACTACAAACGCCACCGACGAGACCTTCCTCGTCGCGTTCGTAGACTTTCATGATTTCTTCCATTGCGCCGTCAAAGAGCAGCGAGTCGTCGTCAGGAAACAAAACGACTTCATGCTTTACCAATGCCAATCCAATATTGCGCTGCTTCGTCATACCCGGTTCACTCGTGTGATACTCAATGGCGAAGCCGTATTTTTCTCCACATCGCTCAATAACACTCCGGCTTTCTTCCGGGTTGTCACTAGAGTCAATTACAATCACCTGGGAAGGGGGCCTGCTTTGTGCGAGCATAAGTGGAACACTTAGCTCGAGTGCTTTGTGCCTATTTCGCGTAACGATGACGATCGAATATTTCGTTTTGGTTTCAGACATTTGGCAACATATTTCCCGAAATAAAAGTTTGACAGTCTGAGCCAAGCCGGCTCCTCTGTGCTTCGATGCATTAATTTTCGATGTGCAAACGCATCATTCCAGATAAGTCTTGCCATGCATCGACATGTACTCCCGATTTGGCCCTCGCGTCACCGTGCATCCCAAGGCGCAAATCCGATGTTCTTGAAGTATGACCGTGGAATTCAGTTGATTTCGTTTGAAATCGAAAAAATGTTCTCCCGCCTGTACACAAAATCACGATTCTTGGAGCTGACAACCTTCAAGAAATTTCGGCTGTTGGCTTCTTTTGGAAGCATCCAGTCATGTAGCTCGATCACGAGCAGATATGTCCTGTCGAGCCAGCCCGTATTCTTAGAAAACAAATCCTCTTCAAATCCTTCAATGTCAACTTTAACGAAGAAGAGTTTGTGCCCCTCGAATTCCTTCGCGATATCTTCGATCGTGACCAATGGAATGCCGTCAGGCGAATTGTGAATTTCGGTTCGAAATGCGTTTGCAAAGTCGTCGGTATTGACGATTGTCACATAACCACTCTCAGACCCAATCGCGCACTTCCGGATATCGATGTTTGGTTTGTCGGCGCAATTTTTCTTCGCTAGCTCGAAGTTTCGCGAATCCGGTTCGAGGGCCACGACCTTTGCCAAAGGAAACTCTTCTGACAAAAAGCGGGCGGAAAGGCCGATGTTTGCACCGCAATCGATAATCAAGCACTTGCCGCCGTTTGACACAGTGTCTTGATAGTGTTTTCTAATTTCGGCTCCCCGCTCGAGGAAGTCGATGTCGTAGTCCTGGTTTGTGTAGATCTGGTCAGCGGTATAGACGTCAATTCCATTTCTCACATGAATTGAGAATATCTTCTTCGTTTTCTTGCTGAAAAAGATCACTTTACCTTTCTTGTTAGGGGTCAATCTGATAAATTTCTTGTTGCGAAGTAGAACATTCCGCATAAAAAACGCCAAAAATCTCAGTAAGTTTCCAGCCATTACCCGTCCCTGTCACTTTGCAACAAATACTTCAAGATATCATAACGATACTTTCAGAATCACCTCAATGAGCAGCTATTTCGACACAAGATCTGCATCGCGAATTTTCATACCAATCCTTTGAGATATTTTCCGTATTCTGTCTTTCCGAATACTTTCGCATGTTCGAGTAGCCTGTCGCGATCGATCCAGCCGTTGCTAAAGGCAATTTCCTCAGGGCAGCCAGATTGCATGCCTTGCCGTACCGACAGCGTTCTTACAAAATTGCCGGCGTCAAGCAGGGATTCGTGCGTACCTGTATCCAGCCATGCAAAACCGCGCCCCATGCGCTCCACGCTCAGAGCCCCTTCGCGCAGGTACATGTCCAGCAGCGTTACGATCTCTAGTTCACCGCGCGCAGACGGCTTGACATTGCGGGCCCTGCGGGGCGCTTCGCCATCGAGGAAATAGAGTCCTGTTACGGCGTAGTTTGAGGGCGGCACGGCAGGTTTTTCGATGATTTCCTGGGCGAGACCATCCTCGTTGAATTTCACCACGCCGTAGCGTTCAGGATCGGCGACATGGTAACCGAACACGGTTCCGCCTACCTCTCGCTGATCGGCGGCGAGCAGAACTTCCGGCAGGCCGTGGCCGAAGAAGATATTGTCGCCAAGAACCATTGTCGACGATGCGCCATCGAGAAAATCTTCGGCGAGAATATAGGCCTGCGCCAATCCGTCCGGTGAAGGCTGTTCAATATACTCAAAGCGCATGCCCCATTGACTGCCATCTCCCAACTGCCGCTTGAACTGGGGTTGGTCCGCCGGTGTCGTGATAATCGCGACTTCCCGAATGCCCGTCAGCATCAAGACGGACAGCGGATAGTAGATCATCGGCTTGTCGTAAATTGGCATAAGCTGCTTCGACACGGCCATTGTCAGCGGGTAAAGTCTCGTTCCGGACCCGCCCGCGAGAATGATGCCCTTGCGCTTTGTCATGAAGTCACACCCAATCTGGTCAAAGTATCTGCAACGCCGGCCTTCCAATCGGGACGTTCCATGCCAAATGCGGCCAAGGACCGGCAGTCCAAGCGGGAGTTTAGCGGACGTTTTGCCGGGGTTGGGTAGGCCGAGGTGGGAATATCTTCCACCTCAACAGCCCGTCCCGCCTGGCGGAAAATTTCGCGCGCAAAATCTGCCCAGCTGACATCCGGTGCCCCGGAAAAGTGGTAGATCCCGGATTTTGACCGGTCGTCCTGCAATATGCGTGCAATTTTGACACAAGCTGCGGCAATCGCGGCCGCCGGCGTCGGTCCTCCGACCTGATCAGCAACGATTGTCAGATGTTCGCGTGTTTCCGAAAGACGCAACATGGTTTTCAGGAAATTGGCGCCATGCGGAGAAAAGACCCAGCTTGTGCGCAAAATTGCATGGTTAGCCGCCTCGCCCGCTATCGCCTTTTCGCCGGCCAGCTTCGATCGTCCGTACGCTCCGAGCGGTCCGGTAACCGCGTCTACGGCAAATGGTGCTTCTCCACTACCCTCGAACACATAATCGGTCGAAATATGAACCAGCGGGATGTCCAATCTTGCAGCGGCGTTTGCCATCTGCCCTGGCGCTTGACCGTTGACTTTCAGCGCCAACACTTCTTCTTCTTCGGCCTTGTCGACAGCAGTATAGGCAGCTGCGTTGATTATGGCTTCGGGCTGTACTTCCTCTATGAGCTGCACGATATCCGTGTTCGCAGCGAGATCGACCTGCGTCCGTCCCAGAAAGACCCCATCCGGGAGCAGCGCACGAAGTTCGGTTGCCACCTGTCCGGATGAGCCAAAAACCAGCATCATGCCTTTGCGCCCGCTGCCACTCCGAGCCTCTGGCCAACACCCTTCCGGTCTTGCAGGGCGCGCCACCACTCTTCGTTGTCCAGGTACCACTGGACGGTTTTCTCCAGGCCTTCCTCGACATTCACACTCGGCTTCCAGCCAAGTTCGTCGCGAATTCGCGTCGGGTCGATCGCGTAGCGCATATCGTGGCCGGGCCTGTCCGTCACGAATGTGATCTGGCTGGCGTAGGAACCGTCCGCTTTTGGCCGCTTCTGATCGAGCAGAGCGCAGATGGTTCTGACGAGATCAATGTTCCTGCGTTCATTTTCACCGCCCACATTGTAACTGCGACCGGGTGTCCCTTCTTGCAATACGAGCAACAACGCATCCGCATGGTCTTCGACATAAAGCCAGTCGCGCACATTCTCACCCTTGCCATAGACCGGTATCGGCTTTCCGGCCAGCGCGTTCAAGATCACAACAGGAATGAGTTTTTCGGGAAAGTGATAGGGCCCGTAATTGTTGGAGCAATTGGTGACAACTGCCGGAAGCCCATATGTTTCGTGCCACGCCCTTACAAGATGATCGGAAGACGCCTTCGAGGCCGAATACGGGCTGCGCGGATCATAAGCAGTCTCTTCCGTGAACAGACCCGTTTGCCCGAGTGAGCCAAAAACCTCATCCGTGGAGATGTGGTGAAAGCGGAACGTCTCCGGTTTCCCCGCTTCTTCCCAATAAGTGCGGGAGGCCTCAAGCATATTGAAAGTTCCGCCGATATTGGTCTCGATGAAATCGGACGGTCCGTCGATCGAACGGTCAACATGGCTTTCTGCAGCAAGATGCATGACCGCATCTGGCTGGTGTGCGGCAAAAATACGCTTCAAGGCGCTCCTGTCGCGAATATCCGCCTGCTCGAATGCATACAGCGGGCTGTCGGCAACCGGGGCAACATTTTCCAGACAGGCGGCGTAAGTCAGGGCATCTACGTTTACGACGCTCAATCCACGCTTCACCGCAAGGCGGATAACTGCAGAACCGATAAAGCCCGCTCCGCCAGTGACAAGAATTTTCATGGAAACCCTCAATACTCGAAAGGTGTTTCAAACGCGGCGAGTGCCGGCGCAGCGGCGTCTTTCTCTGACAAGACCGGTTCGATGTCCGCAAGCGGCCAGTCAATGCCGCAACTGTCCCAGCGAACAGCTCCGTCACATTCGGGCGCATAGAAGTCGGAACACTTATAAATGATCTCACTGTCCGATTCGAGTGTCATGAAACCGTGCAGAAACCCCTCCGGAATAAAGAGCTGCTTGCCATTTTCAAAACTCAGTTCCATTCCGAACCAGTTTCCGAATGTCGGGGAACCACGCCGGATATCGACAGAGACATCGAAAATTCTGCCCCGCCCGCATCTGACAAGCTTCGCCTGTGCGTGAGGTGGCGCTTGAAAATGGAGCCCCCTTACGGTTCCTTTTGTCGTGCTGAGCGAATGGTTGTCCTGCACAAACTCGGTGTCGACGCCGATTTCCTCAAAGGCTCGCTTGTTCCAGCTTTCCGAGAAAAAACCCCGGTCGTCGCCGAAGCGTCTCGGGGTCAGCACTAAAACGCCTTGCAGATTGGTTTCTTCAACAATCATCTAAACACCAAATCAGTCCGCAACTAAAACTTCTTCACTGGCAATGGTCCGGTCCAAACACGTCTGTTTCGTCGTAAAGCGCAAGGATCCGACGATTTAAATTGTGATGCACCGCAGATCTTCGCAAAATGCACCGCGCTTAGTTCAATTTCCGCAATTGGCTACACCGAAACGAGAGGTGGGAGCAAGCCCGCCAAGCGTGCGCGACTATAACGATTGAGATACAAGATGACGAAAATTAAATGACCTAATTAGGATTTTGGTAAATTTAACGAAATGTGAACACAGACCCGTCAGAACAACCAAAGCTGCCGCCCAAAAGAGCTTCACCCGAAGATGAAACACTTGGCGGCTTCACGCCGCAGGAGCGCCCTACATCGATCGGAAGAGCCTCACTAATAAAAATTTCGGATCATTTGTTTTATTATGTAACTGAATGCATGCGTTAATTTGTGTTACCCACTCAACCTCCGGAAAATTTGAAGTTGCATCGCCTCGCGCAATCGATTAACGTCCGATTAACCAAATTTATGGGGACCACAATTTTTTTTAGTGGTCGGCAGATTGATGACAATACTTGCGTCCCGCGTTTTGTCCGGGGTTTTGCGGTAAAAGTGTAAGAGATTTGAGAATGACTGACGACGTTTATGGTTTTCATAATACTGAATTGGGCCGTGCGATTGAGCACACAGACCCCTCCTACAGCTCCAAGATCGTCAAACGCGGATTAGACTTGGCCGGGTCGTTTTTTGGTCTCCTCCTACTCATTCCCCTTTTCACTTTCTTGGCGGTTGCGATTAAAGCCACAAGCAAAGGCCCGGTTCTGTTCAAACAGAAACGCCATGGGCTGAATGGTGAAACATTTACGACGTACAAATTCAGGTCGATGTACGTCGACCACTGCGACGCCTCCGGTGTGCGACAGACTGTTAAGGACGACCCAAGGATAACACCAATCGGGCGGTTCCTGCGCCGGAGCAACTTTGACGAGTTGCCGCAACTCATCAATGTTCTCAAAGGTGAAATGTCGCTCGTCGGACCCCGTCCGCATGTTCCTGGCATGCTGGCGAACGGTTTGCCTTACGAAGACTTTGATCCGCGCTACCAGCTGCGACACCGCATTAAACCTGGAATCACCGGTCTTGCACAGGTTAACGGGTTCCGCGGCGAGACACGCGACGCCTACGCCGCTTCCATGCGCCTTTATTACGATCTCAAGTATATTGAGGTTCGCTCGACACTACTCGATGTGAAGATAATCTTTAAAACCGTTTTGCAGGAATTTTTCAGGGGCAAGGGTTACTGAGGTCAGTCAAAACCGAAAGTGAGTATGAACCGCGTTTGACGCAATCACTTATGAACCACTGCAATCTAAGTACCCTTATTTGGAAATCATTAGGACCCGGCAAAAGATCTCTGCATGGACAGCACGAAAGTTTCTTAACAACAGACTTTTTGGTAACGTTTTAGCGATTAGCAGGTTGGCTCAGATCCGATGGGTGATGATAATTTTAACAATAATTGTTTTGAATCCGATGTTTGACGACTGAATTCGGCAAAATTTTTAGACACCACTCACAACCCAGAGTTATAGGTAGAGTCGCAACTGCGACACTATTGCAATTCGCCGATTATTTCGCGGAAAACAAGGCCTTCCCCACTATCGACACCCCCTGGAAATTTCGAATTTCCAACAACTTCAGCTTGACTTTGCATCGATTAGGTTGCATATTCGAGATGGAAAAAAATGAAATTTGGATGAATCAGCAGGGCTTAAAAATCAGTTTTTCATGTCACCTTGGGCCGTGGTTAACGAACACCAAAAATTCATGAATAGAATTGCAAATAAGTCTTGATGGTATTGTCAAAATTTCGTAACTACCGACGCAATGCGGCTTTTTTGAAGAGTGCGGAATTTTTCCGATGAGCTAGGCAGTTATGCCTATGAATCAACGATGTGAAGGATATTGTGATGAAAGTTAGTGCGATATTAGCCGCCGCAATGATGACTGTGTCGTCTGCTGCGGTTTCCTCGGCGGCGACTTTGTCGTTCCTGGGAGCGCCGGATCTTTCGGTAACGTCCGTTCCCTCCAATTTTGGAGTGCTTGAAGACGTAAATGGCGCCGTTAGCCGGTCCGCCGGATTCTTCCGCGACACAAATGGTGTCCTGGTGCTTCCGGCAAACAATGACCCGTTCCAGTTCTCTGTTTACAACTCGACGAACGACGCGGGTGGTCTTGCACTGGACGGTGAAGCGAAAGTCACTTTCACATACCTGGGGTTTGAAGCTGGAAGAGCGAATTCAGCAGCATCCACTACCGGGTTTGGCGGCGACTCATTCGTGAACAAAGGCGCCGGTGCATCAGAGTTTGGTGACCAGATCAAAGACGTATTCAGCTCAAATGTTACCCCATTTTTGCTCGACTTCTTCTTCTCGTCTTCTAATAGCGTGACCACAGAAGTTGCAGACAACGACGGTACCATTGACGGCGACCTGACGCTCGCGTTTGGCCCGATCTTCAACGGCGGAACTTCTGTGTTCGCGTTTTTGGGCGATGGTTCAGGCGATGACGACTTCGACGATATCGTCGTTCGTATCGACGTCGCTGCTGTTCCTATCCCTGCTGGTCTTCCGCTGCTTGTTGGCGGAATGGGCATGCTGGGTTACATGGGCTGGCGCAGAAAGAAAGCTACTTCTTAAGCCTCGGCAACGCCTTGACTTAATTGGTGATTAGTGAGTTCGCCTCCTTTGTTAGGAGGCGAACTTTTTTTAGCACCCGTCCGTCTATGTCGCCGCCTTCACTGGTTCAAAACTTGTTTGAATTGCCGTTCATGTGCGAGCGGCGCATACTGATCTGCTCATTTTTTGGCTGAACGCAGCCGCAACAAGGTCAGTTCCTGATTGCTTCGAAGCCCCATTGGCAACGAAAAGTTCAACGCACATTGCGTCGTGAGTATCGACGGTCGACACTGATCTCAGGATGAGACCTGTGAATTTCCGCGGCTGATTATCCATTTCCAATGTCATTATCAGGCAAAAGCGAAATCCATGAGCGCATGAAGTCCAAGCGCCAAGAGAGTTTCGCAATGTCCCGTTGCCTGTCTTGAGCCCTCACGAAATGTCGATACAATAAAGATCTTTGTAACAGAACACCGAAATCAGCGCTGAGCTTGGTGAAAATGCTCTCTTTTTCCTCTCAGATATTCAGATTGGGACGCTTCCTGTTGTTGTCGAAAAGTACTGCGCATGGGTCATGACAACTTCGGAGAGGGAATCGGACGACGCGATCTGAAATGACAAGACGCGTAAAAATGCCCGGCAAATGTGAAAGGCTATTAGCGGGAAATATCAGGTTGAGATTTGGGTAGGCGATACCGATTCCATCCATCGCCATCTTCGCTAATCCAATGTTTGTCGAACGGCGCGCAAGGCGGCTGCATTTCCACTCACACGCTTTGGCGGAGACGGCTACAGATCATAGTGCAGTGCGAGTGTGAAAAAACGAACCCGGCACATAACCGCTCGGCGCAAGCAAACTGACGCACCCCGTTAACCTCTACTCCGCATAACTCATTGTTTATTCGAGTTACTTTGTATCGATGACGACATGCATTTTGGAATTTCATACAAAACCAGAAACGCATAGCCGATTTCTTTCTGTCGCGCCTTGGATGCGGTCACCAACGCAGAATATCTATTTTCAGTTTCCCGTTAGCGCGAGCGCACAGAGCGCACTATTCTGCACGCCTCCATGAAACGCACCACAGCTGCAAGGAGAGGCAATGCGGTGTCCGGCAAATCTCGTATGGCAATGTCTGCACCCAGGCACTTTGTTGCGTTGTGCTGTACTGATATCTCTCACCTCGGCGAGCGGATACGCTCAATCCTCCCAAGAGGCAACAGACTGGATTGAGCAGTCCATCGCACATGTGTGCGGCAAGCCTGACATGACGGGATTGGAGGTCCAAGGTGCCCTCCCCGAAAGTTGGCTTCTGGAAGAACAGCGCGTGCCGCAGAGCGGCACACCCGCCCGCATTTCAATCCGACTGGTTTTACCTGGCGGCGACGAGCTCACACTTGAATCCCGGTTGAACAATGGCGCCTTGCGCCAATTCCGCGCCAGCCTTGCCGAAGTAGACGGTCAGGACGTCAATCCGCTGTTCCTCGCCATTGCCGATGGCAGCTGCACCGTGCGATCTGCTCGAGCCATCCGGAAAGGAGATCCACCCTGGGTCTATCTCGATCAACTCGACGGAGATCTGACCAGTTTGCGCTGGACGGAGGTCCTCCAGGCTCCATGGCCGCCGGGTCAAGATCCAGGAGGTGTCCGTGTGGCGATGGTCGATTCCGGACTTGCATATGATCTTCCTGTGTTTCGCGACCGCCTCGCACGGGACGAGACCGGTACGCCTTTAGGGTTCGATTTCTGGGACATGGATCCATTGCCCTATGACGGCGATACATCCAGGGGCGCATTTCTCCCGATACGGCACGGAACGGCGGTCGCATCGGTCCTGGCGCGCGAAGCTCCTCAAGCGGGCCTCGTTCCCTACAAATACCCAAGACCGGACATGTCACGCATGGGAGAGCTGGTTGAACGCGCGCTCGCAAGTGACGTCAAAATCCTCGCCATGCCCCTCGGAAGCCGGAATGCCTCGGACTGGGAATCGTTTGAAGCCGCTATGAAGGGGCAGGAAATCCTTGCGATCGTTTCCGCTGGAAATGACGGCCGGGACATTGACACAGAACCGGTCTACCCTGCGGCACTGGATCTCGACAACATCCTCACAGTGACATCCGCAGATGCGTTTGGGCGGCTCGCACCCGGGTCAAACTGGGGTGCGCAGCATGTCGATATCATGCTGCCTGCGGAAAATGTCAGCGTCACGGATTTCCGAGGCGCTTCTGTCGTTGCGTCGGGCTCAAGTTATGCTGTTCCGCGCCTTGCGGCTCTTGCCGCGCGCCTTCTTGCCGAAGACCCGGATCTGACCGTCTCCGAACTGAAAGAACGTATCCTGGCGCGCGCCGTGCCCTCACCCTTCGAGCGCGAAGGTGTTGTCTCCAAGGGATGGATCGCTGATCCTGACGCAGATTGACCTTCAGCGCGGCTGAGGGGCCGGCGGCGCATTGTCGATAAAGCGCCGGGCCGCCTGCGCCTGCCTTGGGTCGGCCTTCAGCAGTGCCTGATAACCCTTTTCCGCAAGTTGCAGATCGCCGCCCCAGACCCCTGATTGGATTGAAAAACGCAGGGCTTGAGGGTCGTCAGGCGCTGCCTCCACCAGCCAGTGGGCATGTTTGGTCATGTCCTCGAAGCGGGCACCGAGCTGAAGAGAGACCAGAAGAGACATTCTGGAATTTATAGAATTCGGGACCTGTTCCGACGCACGCTTGTGTAAACCGGCCGCCGCCTCGAAATCGCCCGCCTGGGCCAACAGACGCCCGGCTTCCAGAAGCTGTCCATGGTTCGACGACGCATTGCACGTCTTTTCAAGCATCTTCAGGTTTTCCGGTTGGCGCTCTCCTGTCGTAACAGCGTCGACCGACGCAGCGCAGGCGGCGAAATTAATACCGAGGCGGCGCGTCGTTCGCACTGCTTCCGGGTCACTACGAAGCTGGAGAAGTGATTGAACAGCAGAGACCGGAATGGCTTCAAAGCGGCCATCACCGCCGCCGACCGCAATACCCGTCAGTTTTCCGTTCTGATCGACAAGCGCGCCGCCGCTCACGCCGGGTTGCATCTTCGCACCAACATGGAGACGACCGAGTTCCGCCCCCTCTGCAGGGGGCATGATCAGGTCTCCCGGATCAAAGACCCGTACTTCCCGCCGGGCGATGTCGGCACCGATTGTGTAAAATGGCTCTGCAGGTTGCAAGGTGTTTGCCAGCTCAAGAACCTGGCCCTTGTCCGGCAATCCCTCTGCTTCCAACAGTACCAGGTCGCCGCTAAAGGCCGAGGGAACAACCTTTGCTGCTTTCGGTCCGTCAGGTGTGTGCACCGTTGCATCGAGGCGATCACCGACAACGTGTCTGTTGGTGACAAGGAGGGTGTCAGCGATACGTGTCGCGCTTGCGACGGGATCGAAGCTCGAAATCGGAAATACGGCCTGACGCTGCAGGCAGACCGCAATTGGATGCGGGCAACCAGGGTCTCCCGTCTCCGGTCCTGAAGCAAGGGGGGCCGGATCCGGGGCCCGAAAATGCAGGCTGACGGTCTTTTTCTCGCCGTTTCGGTTCAGCACGACCTCGACATTATCAGTATCGTCCTCAAACAGCGCCAATGCCGTCATGGCGTCGCGCGGGCTGCGTGTCTGCCGACCGCCAATCTCGAGAATAAGGTCACCTGCAAGAACACCGGCAGCATTCGCCGCCCCTCCGGAGCTCACAGACCTGACAACCGGAGCGGCAACTTCCGCCAATTGTGTCCGGTCTGCAAAGCCAAGTTGCCAACCAGGTTTCAGATAGGTCACTTCGCCGTCTTCATTCAAAGCGTCAGCAACACGGAAAAGCAGCTCATTGGAGACAGCGAAGTTGACGCCGATATTTGTATCGGCGCGTGATGCGAATATCGCTGAAACCATGCCGATCAGCCTGCCTTCCCGGTCAACCAGCGCACCGCCGGAGGTTCCGGGGTTGGCGGCGGCGTCCGTCTGGATGAAGTCCTCGACAGCGTTAAACCCCGCATTGGTGACGCCGGTTGCTGATACGACACCGCACGTGATCGACAAACCAAGCCCGAATGCGTTCCCGATCGCGCAGACCGGTTGTGCAAGAGCGGGTTCAGGCGCAATTTCGATCGGAGCCAGTTCTGCTTCGACCGCAAGAAGAGCTATGTCACTCGCATCGTCGCCCGCCACAAATTGCGCCGGCAACACCCTGCCATCCGGCAACCGAACGTCGATGCGTTCAGCCGGTTCCACAACATGAAACGCAGTGACGATCAAACCTGGCCGCACGACGATACCGCTGCCCTCGGGCGCGGTGCCGGGCGCGCCGCCCTGACCACCCTGCCCATGGCCCGGCCACACTGGCAAAACCGACACGACATGCTGCAAGGCGCTTTCCGGTGATGCGACCGCAGGCCGAGCCGCAAGCACAAAGAGCGCTATCATTGCACAAAAAAGGGAAGTCCTTAGCAAGTGCGGCATCAAAGCCTCCGATACATCGCAGAAGTTCGAGCCGCGACTGTCCGGCGACTGCAAATCATGATTGTCCAGCTCAGCAGTCCTTGGTCAATTCTTCGCATCAGTTGCAAGGAACCGGGCCATGCGCGCCAGCGCCTCCAGTTTGGCGTCAGAACTGTCAATGTTCAACGCCATTAACAATGCCAGGGTCGTATCCCGGCCGGTTTGAGCGTTGATGATCATGTGATTTGCGTGTTGACGACTGCGAGCATCCGGAAGCGAAGCAATCAATTTGCGAACCGCTTCTGGATTGCCTGAAAGGGACTCCGCGACGGCGACCGCCACGATCGCATCGTTGAGCATGTATCTGTCGCGTTCGGTTCTTTGACCAGCATTGCGGATCAGACCTTCCAACAACACGTGCGCTTGTTCAAGGCATGTGTTGGTGCCGAGCTCACCGCGTGCTGCAAACCCACTCGCGCACTGTCCATAGACTGATGCCAATGTATCCTGGGCATCCGCTTCTTCTGCCAGATCTTTTGCAAGGTTCCAGTTACCGGATTGGGCCGCCGTGTAGACAAGTCCGCCGAGGACCTTCTTGCGCACATCTTCAGGTGCAGCGCTGCGGGCAATTTCCAAAGCCCGGGCCGTGTCACCCTGCCTGATCCAGAACTCGGCGGCCCGGGAGATCGGCAAAGATCGCTTTTCCGGCGGAAGCTCTTCTCTCAACACCGCAGCCTCGGCCATCAAGGCGTGCGCGTCGCCTTCGCGTCCCTTCTGTGCCCGGCGGGTGGCCAATTCAATCAGCGTAATTGCACGATTGGACGGATCCGCAATGGCGCGTGCCCGGTTCTTCGCAGCTTCATGGTTTTCCGCCATGTCGAGCGCGCTGGCGAGCCGGTAGTGCCCGTGTGGAGTCCCTGTGCCGGCTTCAATTTCCGCCGCGGCCTTTAGGGCCAGATCCAGAAAAACACGCGCTTCATCGGCCTTGTCCCTGCGAAAAGCCGCCTCTGCCATCATGGCATAGTCAACAACCCGCCGTTCGGGCTCTATGCCTTCATCCAATAGAGCATTTGCCGCCTGCCCGCCGCCTTTGCCCGGCTGTTGCGCCGCCAGGGTTGTCAGAACCTGGTTGCGGCTCCGATCGCTTGTGATACGCTCCAAAATCATGACCGCTTCTTCGTCACGCCCTGACAATGCAAGCGCTCGGGCGTAATCTGCCAGAACGGCGTCGGTGCGGTAACCGGGCCGTAGGTCATCGATGCCCGACCCGACCATTGCCAATATGCAGTCCACCGTCGGATCCTTGATACAGTATGGGTCCGCGTCCAGCGCAAGACCGGAGGACGGAACCGCAACAAGAATGGTGCAAGCAACGAGAAACGACTTCCAATTCAAGACCAGTTCCTCCTTGTTCAAAAATACTCCGTTGGCGCTGGCCAAAGTCACCGCCCTAGCCCCCATCCTCTTTCAAATTGCGTCGCGGCGACGTGTTGCGACGTCCTTATGTGCATAAAACGGATCCAGTCTACACTTGGGTACCGGAATTCAAAAACGTTCTCCCTGACCGCCTGCATCGAACAACCCCAGGTGCTTTCGGCTTGCGTTGAACATGGCAAAAGAAAGTCACGCGTTTTGTTGCAACGGAACCAGTGTTTGCCGAACTGCATGTGAGACCATGTCGATGCCACGCTTGCGAATGTCCATAACCGGCAAAGCGCATCGGCACAGGTTTTAAGGACAAGGTGATTGCGTGATGCCAACCGAGGTCGCATTGGCATCGAGATGTTATCTGACGGCGGCGAGTCCACCGTTTAAGTCCGGCACACTGGCGCGCGCCAACCGGCAATCATTTTCCACTTCAAACCAGGACGAAAATGTGTCAACTTACATTGACACTCAACATAGGCAGGAACCATGTCCAAACCGTTTCCCTTTTCGGCAATCGTCGCCCAGGAGGACATGAAAAAAGCGCTCCTGATGGCAGCCGTGGAACCGCTGCTGGGCGGCGTTCTGATCTTTGGAGACCGGGGCACGGGTAAGTCGACCGCGGTCCGAGCCTTGGCGGAATTGCTCCCCAAAATCGAGACCCGTGCCGGTTGCCGGTTTAACTGCGAACCGGCGCGCCCGCAGGACGCCTGTCCTGTCTGCAATACAGTAAACGGCCAAAAAGCGCCGAAAGCGGTCAAAACCCGAACACCGATGGTCGACTTGCCGCTTGGGGCCACAGAAGACAGGATCTGCGGTGCGCTCGATCTGGAAAAAGCGCTTGTTGCCGGCGAAAAAGACTTTGAGCCGGGACTGCTCGCAAGCGCTAACCGGGGTTTTCTTTATATCGATGAAGTCAACCTGCTGGAAGATCACCTTGTTGATCTGTTGCTCGACGCGGCCGCCTCAGGTGTCAACGTAGTTGAACGCGAAGGCCTGAGCATCCGCCATGCCGCGCGCTTCGCACTTGTGGGCAGCGGCAACCCGGAAGAGGGAGACCTGCGCCCTCAATTGCTCGACAGGTTCGGCCTCGCCGTGGATGTGCGCACAATCGATGACCTGAAACAGCGGATCGAGGTGATCCGGCGCAGGGACGCGTACGAGGCGGACGCGGATGGGTTTTGCCAGAGCTGGGCGCGCAAGGATGCCGCCATCCGGAGCCGCGTTGTCAAGGCACGCAAGATCCTGCGCGACGTAGACATTCCCGACGATGTCCTCTCCCGCATGTCTCAATTGTGTATGGGGCTTGGCATAGACGGAATGCGGGGTGAATTGACCCTGATGCGCGCCTGCAGAGCCTCTGCCGCACTTGGCGGACGGCTGGAAGTCACCTGGAGCGACGTCTCGGAGATTTCTCCGCTCGTGCTTTGCCACCGCCTGCGCCGCGACCCCCTTGACGATGCCGGCAGTGCACCACGTGTGGAGCGCGCGATTGCCGCGGTCAGTGCAGGCGCCGGCCATGGTTGAACCCGGCGCAGGACACGGCTTAGTACCAGTTCCGGACGGCGATCGGTCCGGTGCCTGGGACGACGCTCTTCTTGCGGCGAGACTTCTTAAAACCGGCGGTCGTCAACTGGGTGGCCTATGGCTGAAAGCGCGTGCCGGCGGTGTCCGTGACGCCTACCTTGCACATTTGAGGGACATTTTCGGCTCCAGAACGAACTGGATCAAGGTTCCTAATTCCGTCGGTCATTCCGCTCTCCAGGGCAGCATCGACATTCCGGCAACTGCCAAGACTGGGCGGGTTGTCACAATGCCGGGCCTGCTGGCACGCGCAGACCAGGGCGTTTTGCTCCTGCCCATGGCCGAAAGGCTGAACGCTGCAACTGCAGCCGTCATTGGCGAGGCAATCGATACGAAAGTAAGCTCCTCGCCCTTGCAGTCGAAAGATCGGAGCGCCGTGCAGGTCAAAACACGCTTTCAGGTGATTGCAATTGATGAATCAGCCTCGCCCGAAGAGCACCTGCCACATGCGCTATCGGACCGCCTCGGCCTGATCGCAGACCTGAGTGCCGTCTCATGGAGCGACGTGTCCGCAACAAGCCCAAGAGCGCGGGAAGATGCGTCGCTGACATGGCAAGACATTGAAATCTCAACGGCAATCACAGAACTGCTGGCACAGGTTGCCTGTGCGGCCGGCTGCTCTTCTCTGCGTCGATTGCGCTACCTCACTTTGGTCGCTCGCATGCTGGCGGCTATGGAAAGCCGAGGCAGCGTCGCCGAAGCTGATGCGCTTAGAGCTCTGCGCCTGTGTCTCGGTGTCAACCTGCAGTCGCAGCCGGTTCAGGATGAAGATCAAATTCCCGAAAATCGCACGCAACCGTCCCCCGATGAGTGCCAAGCCGAACCGTCCGGACGAGCCGAACCAGAGCCGAAAAATGAGGACCGGACCAGCTCTTCACAAGACCTGACCGAGTTAACCGAATTGCTCTCCGCTGTTGAGGCCGGTACCATCTCTGGTCTGCCGGAGCTTGCGGACAAAAGTCCTGCGCGGTCGAGCACTTCCCGGACCGGGAAGGCGGGAACGCCTCAGAAGAACGCACGTCGCGGCCGGCCAGTTGCCGTTTCCCGTACAGCGCCTTTCCCGGACGCGCGGCCGAGCATCATTGCGACGCTGCGCGCTGCTGCCCCCTGGCAGATGATCCGCAGCCAGAACCGGGCCATGTTGCTCGCGCGTCTATCTGATCGGGACAAAAGGCATGTGAAACAGCCTCGCGCGCTGATCACACGGGATGACTATCGCTTCCAGCGTTTGCGTCACGAAACGCCCTCAACCGCCATTTTCATGGTGGATGCATCAGGATCAACGGCGCTGGAACGCCTCGGAGAGACCAAAGGAGCGATCGAGCAGCTGCTGTCCAGATGCTACGTGCGCCGCGATGAGGTTGCCATGATTGCATTCCGCGGCAGGGGCGCGGAGACGGTACTGCCGCCGACACGATCGCTGGTCATGGCAAAACGCAAACTTGCCGGTCTGCCGGGTGGAGGCGCGACACCCCTGGTTTCCGGACTGGAAAAGGGGCTGGAGCTTGCATTGTCGGTCCGCCGGCAAGGCAGTACGCCGGTCATGGTGTTGCTGACCGACGGCCGTGGGAACATTGCTCGGAACGGTGAACCGGACAGAAACCGCGCCAAAGAAGAGCTCGGGCTTGTCGCGGGTCAATACCGGAGCCTTGAAATGCGCTCGATCTGCATCGACATCGCCCGCCGCCCGCGAGAATCCGTAGCCTCACTGGCACAAACGATGGGCGCGGATCTGCATTTCCTGCGTCATGCGGATGCCGGGTCGATGTCCGATGTTGTGAACGCGTCCCTTGTGGAGGCAAGAGCATGAGGCGAGATCGCGACTGGTTGGATTGGGAAAGAGACGGAAGCGATTGGCCGTTTCGCGACGCCAGCCAATTTGTCGAGGTTGCGGGCTATCACTGGCATGTTCAGGATCTTGGTTCACGAACCGCACCCTGTGTCCTCTTGATCCACGGGACCGGCGCTGCCTCGTTTTCATGGCGCAATGTGTTGCCGCTTCTGGAGAACCGTTTCAGGCTGATTGTGCCGGATCTCCCGTGCCATGGTTTTACACGCCCAACAGCGTCGCCGGACCTCTCCCTTGAAGGCATGACGACCTCGATCCGGTCTCTCATGAATGAGCTGGCTATGCAACCGCTTACCATCATCGGCCACTCGGCGGGCGCCGTCATAGGTGTCTCGCTCGTTTCTGCCGCTCAAAAATCCGTGGAGCACAGCCGACGCTCGCATCGCGTTCTTGGCATAAACGGGGCGCTCAAGCCGATCCGTGGAAATCGTGTCCTGTCTCCCATGGCAAAAGCGCTTTTCGCGAACCCGCTATCGGCCTCGATGTTTTCCCTTTTGGCAAAGTCAACACCACTCGGTCAAAACCTCTTGACGGCGACCGGGTCTCCGATCGATGCCCACGGCGAGGAAATTTATCGCCGGCTGCTGGGTTCGGCCGGACACGTGCGCGGCGCCCTCGGCATGATGGCGTCCTGGGACTTGTCCCATCTCAACGCCATGCTTCGGCGCCTTTCAACACCGCTGGATCTGCTCGCGGCAGAAGACGACCCGATGGTTCCGGCCTCAAGCTCGAAGAGAGCGGCAGGCCTTGCACAGCACAGCAGTCTCACCCTGACACCAAAAGGCGGACACCTGGTGCACGAATGCTATCCGGAGATCGTTGTCGACTGGATCGAGACTATCGTCTCGAACGGTCACTCGAATGGAGCGGACGCAGCATGAGGCGAATACGCAAACTCTTCGGAACGCCGCTGAAATTGGTTCGGTCTGCGAGGTGCACCGAGATCTGGAGGCATGCGTTGTGTCGCGCGGCAAATCGATAACCGTTCTGCTGACGCTTGGACGCCTGCCGAAAGCGCTCGAGCTTGCACGTGCACTCACTGCGGCCGGATGCCGGGTACTGGTTGCCGACCCTTTCGCCTTCCACCTTTGCCGAGCGTCGAACGCTGTTGAAAAATCCTTCAAAACACCTTCGCCGCACAGCCATCAGGAGCAATATCTTGCTCATCTGCTCGACATTGTTGCGCGTGAAAAGGTCGACCTTGTCCTTCCCGTTTCAGAAGAAGCACTCCACGTAAGCCTCTTGAAGAACCGACTGCCGGACGAAACACGGCTGTTCGCGCTATCGAACGACGTTCTTCAGGATCTTCATGACAAATACACGTTCAACCAAATCGCCCAAAACGCAGGGATAAGCGCCCCGGAAACATACCTTGCTTCAGACGCACAAGCATCGCGACTTGCTGCGTCTGGCGACACCGTCCTGAAGCCGAGGCTCGGCTGCTCCGGACAGGCATTGCGTATGCTTTCACCCGATAGCCTCCCGACGGAGCAGCCAGGCAACGCGGACACCATCATTCAAAAACGGATCTTCGGGCGGGAAGTCAGCACCTTGAGCCTCTGCCGAAATGGTGAGGTGCTCGCGCATGTCACCTACGAAGGCCTCGTCTTTGCCGGAACAGTCGCCGTCTGTTTTCGACGCGTAAGTGATTTGCCTCAAGTGAATGAGTGGGTTGCCGATTTCGCCCGATCAGGCGGCTATTCCTACTTTCTTGCTTTCGACTTCATCGTGGATGAAGTGGGCACACCCTGGCCTCTGGAATGCAACCCGCGTCTGACAAGCGGCATCCACTTTCTTGACCCAGACGGTATTGCAAACGCGATTGCGAATTTCGAAGAGACAACAGAAGTCGGTTTGAAACCGGGCGAACGCTTTCAGGAAGGGCACACAACGCTCCTGCAGGTCTATGGCAACATATTCCGACCCGGGACAGCCCTCCGCCATCTTCGCGCAATGCTGAGCGCGCGGGACGTCCTTTGGTCCCTTGACGACCCCGCCCCTTTTCCGCTCATGACACCCTACTCGTGGCCCGTGCTGAAGCAGGTGATGTTTCGTGGCCGAACCTTCGGCGAAGCAGCAACACGCGACATTGCCTGGCCACCACAAAAGGCTGCCCAAAACGACGCGTCAATACAGGCAGCCGAACAGGTTAGTGCCCATGGCTCCTATTCCTGACCCGCACCTGGATCTCCTGGGACGGCCGCGTCGTCAGGCGCGCCGCCGGCCTTACGTCTCCGGTTTCGACCGGAGAAAAGTCGAACGCGCGTGTCAGGCGCCCCAGGATCAATGCGCTTTCAATCGCCGCGAAGCCGGCACCGACGCAGGTGTGAGGTCCGGACCCGAACGGAATGTAGGTTCCAGGAAAAACCTCCTTCTCCCGGTCCGGCATGAAACGGTCGGGATCAAAGCGATCTGGATCCGTCCAGTACCGCGTGTGCCGATGAAGCGTCCAGGGCGAGATCATCAGGAGCGCGCCTTTGCGCACTTTGTAGGTGCCGATCCGTGTTGCCTTGAGAGCAACGCGCGGCATGAAGGTGATCGGCGGGTAGAGCCGCAGAGTTTCTCGGAAAATTGCTCTGGTGTAGGTAAGCGAGCGCGTCGCCTCGAAGGTGAGTTCCTGACCCTCAGCGACGGCGTCCACTTCGCTTCGCAGCCTCGCCAGTATGTCTGGACACATCGCGAGCATATAAAACGCCCATGTGAGCGCACTGGCCGTTGTCTCGTGACCGGCCAGAAAAAAGACCCCAAGCTGGTCAATAAGCTCGTCACGCGTAAAAGGGTCTCCGGTTTCCGCGTCCCGCGCGGAAATGACCGCACTGGCAATGTCGTCGAACCGGTCAGCATCAGGCCCGGTATGTGTATCAATCAGCCCGCCCAGATGATGGCGGATACGCTTGCACGCCGCCAGCACATCTTCGCTCTGAGGCACCTTCGTCCAGGCCGGGTCCATGATCAGCCGCCAGATCTTCACTTGTGCGACACCGCGTTCAAAGACCTCGAAATCGTCAAAGACGTCTCTGGAAATCTGGGTGTCGAGAGATGTCGAAAACACCGTCCTGCAGATGATGTCCGCCGTCAGCTCACTCATGATCCGGTCGAGCGACAGGACTTCGCCGCGTTCTGCGCTCGAATGAAGGCGTTCGACATAGGCGTCAACGGCTTGCTGCATCGCCTTGAAGGCGTGTGTCAAACGCATCTTGGAAAAGGCCGGGTCGATCATCGCCCGTTGCCGTCGCCACTTCGCACCATCCGAAACAAAAATGGAATCGCCAATCAGAGCCTCCAGCGCGCCAACCATGAGGTCACTCTTGGGAAAAATGCCATCGGCGTCGTGAAGGATCTGACGCACAAGTTCCGGATCATTGAACAACTTGATCGAACGCCGCGAATAGCCGAGTTCCCCGGCATCCATGGCAAAGGCGGCGCCGGGCAACAGGCTGAGAAGGTCTCCCTCCCCGTTCCAAACCGTGCGCAAAAGCGCCATGACGGGCGGCAAACGCGACGGGCGCGGAGGAACGTAGATCTCAGCTGCCGACATTTTTCCCTCCGACCCTCAAGGTGTTGCAGGCCATCACGGGAGATCCGCACCCATGACCGTTTATGACCTCTTCAAAGTGTTCATCGCTCTTCATATCGCGACTGGTGCGCCTGGACTGATCGGGTTCTGGGTTCCGGTATTCGCCAAGAAAGGCGGAGATAGACACCGGTGGTGGGGCCGGCTTTTCGCCGCGGCCATGCTGTTCACCGGCACGGTCGCCATGCTGATGGCAACACTTACGCTGATTGCCCCGATGGCGACCCATCCGCATCTCGTCCACCACGAGGAGTTCTCCGATCCGGTTCTCGTCCGCGGGATCTTCGGCTGGATGATGCTTTATCTCGGGCTCCTGACGGTCAACCTTGCCTGGTATGGCTGGCTTTGCGCGGTCAACAAACGGGACCAGCGCAAAAACCAGACGCCTCTGAACTGGGGACTGCAGGTCGCGCTGTTCATCGCTTCCGCAAATTGCGCGCTGCAGGGTGTCCTGATCGCGCAGCCGATGATGATTGGCATTTCCATGGTCGGATTTGCGACGGTCGCAACAAATGTCTGGTTCCTGTTCAAGACAGATCCAGGACCGGTCGAGTGGCTGCTGGAACATATCAAGGCGATCGTTGGAACCGGGATCTCGGTCTACACGGCCTTCTTTGCCTTTGGCGCCGTGCGCCTCATGCCGGAACTCGCGCTCGCGCCCGGGCTCTGGGCGATCCCTCTTGCAACCGGTCTGGCACTGATCTTCTACCATCGCCATCAAGTCAGCCGTCGTTTCCTGAACAGGACTGCAAGACCTCCCAGCGGCA
Organism: Roseibium sp. HPY-6; assembly: GCF_040530035.1. Lineage (NCBI taxonomy): Bacteria > Pseudomonadati > Pseudomonadota > Alphaproteobacteria > Hyphomicrobiales > Stappiaceae > Roseibium > Roseibium sp. HPY-6. Next base: position 2,216,931 of record NZ_JBEWCD010000002.1, on the reverse strand, counting down.
GGCCTCTCGACCTGGATGCTGCAGAATAATCCGAAAAGGTCTTCTTTCTAAGACAGAAAAGTGTAAACTAAAATTTACACAAGGGAAGAGCCTGATTGGCACGCGGTCGTCAAGCCAGGCCGGATCGATGGGGAAAGGAGCACAAACGTGAACATTGCCCCGGACATTCCATCAACGATCACGGAAACGGACAAGCCAGGCTTGCCCCACGCCGTTGTGATCGGGGCGGGCGTCGGCGGGCTGTCCGCCGCGGCCCTCTTGGGCAAAAGAGGGTATCGGGTAACTGTTTTCGATCCTCTGGACGCACCGGGCGGGCGCGCCTATGTCTACCGGCAGGACGGGTTTGTGTTTGACGCCGGCCCGACGATCATCACCGCACCGTGGCTTTTCGAAAAGCTCTGGGCGGATTGCGGTGGCAGACTCGCGGATGACCTGGATATTCGCGAGAACAACCCGTTTTACAAGATCCGTTTCTCCGACGGCTCGGTGTTCACCTATTCGGGAGACCAGGCCGCAATGGAAGCGGAGATTGCTCGCTTCGAGCCCGATGATGTGGCCGGATACCGCACTTTCATGGAAGAAAGCCGCCAAATCTACGAGTATGCTTTCCTGGAGCTTGCAGACAAGCCGTTTCACAGCCTGGCTTTCACGCTGAGCACATTTGCGCAACTCGTCAGGCTCGGGGGATACAGATCGGTCTACAGTGTCGTCAAGAAGCACTTCAAAAGCGACAAACTGCGGTCAGTCTTCTCATTTCATCCGCTTCTCATTGGCGGTAACCCGTTCACCACAACGTCCTTTTACTGCCTGATAGCGCATCTTGAGAGCAAGCACGGCGTTCACTATGCGATTGGCGGAACAAACAAACTCGCCCACGGAATTGCAGGCCTCGTTGAAAAGAACAACGGCACTATCCGTCTGAACGAGACCGTCGAAACCATTTTGACCAACGGCAAGAGGGCGACAGGTGTCCGTCTTGCGTCCGGCGAGACCGTGCCTGCGGACATCGTTGTGTCCAATTGCGATTCGGCGATGACATACGGAAAACTCCTGAAAGACTACCCACGCAAACGCTGGAGCGACCGCAAGATCAAACGCGGCGACTTCTCGATGAGCCTGTTCGTCTGGTATTTCGGCACCGACCGCCGCTATGACGATGTCGGTCATCACACGATGCTGTTCGGACCGCGCTACAAGGGACTGCTGGAAGATATCTTCATCAAGAAACACCTGGCGGAAGATTTCAGCCTCTATCTGCACCGTCCATCGGCCAACGATCCGTCCGTCGCTCCGAAGGGCTGTGACGCGTTTTATGTCCTCAGCCCGGTTCCCAACCTGGCGAGCGGTACGGATTGGACGACCTTTGCCGAAAACTATCGAAAGAAAATTGAAGCGCAGCTTGAAGAAACGGTGTTGCCTGACCTCTCCAAGCATGTGGTGAGTTCGCGCGTCCTGACACCAGTGGACTTTCGCGAGCGCCTCCTGTCCTGGCAGGGCGCTGCGTTTTCCTTTGAGCCCAAACTTCTCCAGAGTTCCTGGTTCCGGCCGCACAACAAAAGCGAGGAACTTGAGAACCTCTACCTGTGTGGAGCCGGGACGCATCCTGGAGCAGGATTGCCCGGCGTGGTCTGTTCGGCGCAAATCGTGGCAGACCTCGTCCCCGATCCCGCGACATTGGTTCAATCCGGACGAAGCGCGGGGGAAACGGAATGAACAAGGTCAGCCAGAGTGCGCTGGAAGGCTTTGAGCCCTTTGCGCTTCACGCAAAGAACGCACTGGACTCCTCCGACAAGCGCTATGGTCTCTCACGCTACCGCAGCGACCTGAATGCCTGCACCGCATCCATCCGCAAAGGCTCAAAGTCCTTTCACCTTGCCTCGTTGCTGCTGCCTCCCGAAACCCGAAAAGCAGCCGTTGCGCTTTATGCGTTCTGCCGCCATTCGGATGACCTGATCGACGATCCGCGTTCGGACAGGCACTCGCTTCAGCAATTGAGAGAAAGGCTCGACCTTATCTACCGGGGCACCCCGGCGGACTATCCATGCGACCGAGCTTTTCAAAAGACTGTCAGAGACTACGCCATACCCAGGTGTATTCCCGCTGCATTGCTCGACGGCTTTGAAATGGACATTTCCAAGCGAACCTACCGGACACTGGAAGACGTGAAGGAATACGCAACGGGCGTTGCAGCGACCGTCGGCCTGATGATGGCTCTTCTCATGCGCACCGGCGAGCCGGACCATCTTGCCCGGGCCGCAGACCTCGGCATTGCGATGCAGCTCACAAATATCGCCAGGGATGTCGGTGAAGATGCGCGAAACGGGCGCATCTATCTGCCGATGGATTGGCTCGACCAACATGGGATCAATCCGCAGACGTTCCTGGTGTCACCCCGGTTTTGCCCCGAGATAGGTCAGGTCGTGAAGCGCCTGTTGCAAGAAGCAAACCGTCACTACCGCCTCGGCCATGCCGGCATTTCTGCACTTCCGTCCGATTGCCGGCATGCGATCCGGTCCGCCGCTCTCATCTATGAAGAGATCGGTACCGAGATCGTCGCGAACGGGTATGACAGCGTGACGCAAAGGGCGCACACAAGCCTGATGCGGAAGGTCTCGCTTCTGGCGGCTGCGCGCCGGCCCGCCACAGACCGAAGCGCCAGCGCAAAACAAGCACGGGAAGCGGCTGCCGACCCGGCGGCAGCCGGACTCGTCAATGCAGCCGCCCGCTCCTTCTCAATCGCCAAGGCCAAAAAATCGGTTCAGTCGAACGGGCTGCCAGACGCTTCCTCGTCTGAGCGATTGTTGTGTCTGCTGATCCGGCTACAAAACGAAAGCCGGCAGGATGTACGCTTCCACAAACTGGCGGCGCGGCAACGCGCGGCAAGGCTGACGTGAAACGCGGCAAATCCAGCCGCTAACGGACTTAACTCCTGGTGTTTCTGGGCATCCTGAACGGCAGCATCATTCGCACGAACGGATTGGCAAGGCGCGTGCAATCAAGCGTCTCATGCACCATGTTGAGCCTTTCTCCTTCAAGGGTCGTCTCGACGAGCGACCGTGTGTAGAAAGGCGTGTCTTCCAAACGTCTCGACCTGCTTGGGCTGGCCGCTTCATCACAATGTATGTTGCCGCGTATACCCCACGCCCCGCGTGGCAAGCATGTTCGGGGCGGCAACTCAATTGTTTCGGCGTCGCGTCCGGCGGAAAAAACCAGGCCAAGTGTGCGCTGTTCACCCTTGCGCATTTTGGCGTCGTAAAGAACGATCGTCTTCTTGTCTCCTGCCCGCCCACGAGCCCAGTCCCAGGACGTGAAATCGCTTTCGAGCGGACGTGATCCGAAGTTGAGGTCGTGGTACGCCTCCCCTTCCCAGCCGCCGCCCGGGAGAAGATCGCACTCGACCTTTATCCGCGCCTGGGGGACCAGTGGCCACCACACATGACAGCCCTCCGCATCCAGACTGAACGGCTTCAAATGCAGAAACTCCGGCTCCAGACGGATGCGACCCGTGAACCGCCGCGGCAACAATCGATGTCCGGGCCAGGGAAGCGCCGTTTCTTTGAATTCCAATTCCAATCCGCCATCGGACCAGCTTAGGCCGCTGTTCCCGATCCGAAGCCCCCTGGCGTTGCGGACCAGGCTTTTCGATCCGCGTTCAGTCATTGCCCAGACGTTTCCGGAGGGCTGATAGAGCGCGACGTTGAACGCCACGTGGTTCTCCGGCTCCTTGCGGCCGGACAGATGGTAGTATGGAGAAAACACAGATCCTATGAAGGCAATGACCGTGAGGGCGTAGGTGCCGCAGTTGCTGGTCGCGTCGACATACCACCACTGATAGCCGCCCGGTGGAACCGGCCGGTCATAGCGGCATCCGCCATCACCTGTTCGGCTGCCAGTTTCCCCGACAGCGCGGCCATCGGGATGCCCGGTCCCGGATGCACGCTGCCTCCGGCCAGATAGAGCCCCGCCAGCTTGCCCGTCGCCCCCAACCGGCTGAACGACGCCATCCAGCCGTGCGAGGCCTGACCGTAGAGTGCGCCGCCTGTTGCCGGGAAGAGCTTGTTGAACCCGTCCGGCGCCGTCAGAACCTGGGCTTTCCGGTCTCTGTGAAGCGTCAATCCGTTCTTCGCCAGCCGGCGGTCCATCGCTGTGAGGCATTGCTCCAACTCGCTTGTCGAATAGCTGTGGGTGTCGCCGTCAGCCGGCAGATTCATAAGGCAGTAAATGCGCTCTCGGCTCGTTTGCGGGCCGGCAGAATGGATGCCGCCAGAGCTGTTCCGGTCTTGTGCGCAAACATAGACCGTGGGATCCGCCGGGGCTGCACGATCCTGAAAAACCGACCGGAACTCGGCTTCATAGTGATCTGAGAAAAAGACCGTGTGATGTGTCAACGGCACGCCCTCGGCGATCGCCAGTCCGCACGAGACCAGAGCCGATTGGGAGCGTTTCTCGTCGGGCACTTTCTTGTAACCCTTTCCCGAAGCGGGTGTCAGCAGGTCCTTGAGCGCACTGACATCGCCATTGAAAATGATCCGGTCGGCCTCGATGACCTCGCCCGACGACAGTCGTACGGCCGCGACCTTGCGTCCAGAACCATCCGTCTCGATCTGATTCACGCGGGCCCCAAAACGAAACCTGACACCGTAGGTCTCGGCCAACGCCTGAAAGCGGCTTGCGATGCCATGCATGCCACCCTTGGGGATCCAGACCCCTGCCTGCTCAACATGCGCAACAAGCATAAGCGTTGCAGGCGCCGCATAGGGAGAAGACCCGCAATAGGTTGCATAGCGCCCAAAGAGCTGTCTCAGCCGCGGATCAGAGAAATAGCCGCCCAAGGCCGTCCACAAAGTCGAGAACGGGCGCAGCGCCAACATGTCCGCGATCCTGTGAAATCCGATCCGATGGGACAGTGTCACCGGATTGGGTCTGGACGCGCTGATAAAGGTGTCCTTGAGCGTTTCGAAGACACGCTTGCTGTCCGCAGCAAACATTCGATACCCGGCCGCGTCTTCCCGCCCGGAAAAATTTCCGATCGCGTGTGCGCTTTTCTCAACGTCGGCAAACAAATCGAGAGCAGCGGCACTCTTCCAATAGTGTCTGGCGAGCAAATCAGCCTTTTCCAGTGAAATTTCGTCTTCCAGACTGGTGTCCAAGCCCGACAGCAAGTCGTCGAAGACCCACTTCATCGTCAGAACGGTAGGTCCAGCGTCAAAGGCCTGGCCACCTGCCTCCACCTGACGCATTTTTCCGCCCGGCGCGGCCGCTGCCTCGAGCACGGTCACGGAGACACCGGCGTTGGCCAGGCGTAGTGCCGCCGCGAGGCCGCCCATACCGGCTCCAATGATCACGACCTTAGTTTCCGGCATCTTGCCCACAACGCGGTCCTTGAAGTTGACATTTCAATGCAATGTGTCACTCTTAATTGACAGTATAACGTCAAATAAAATTGACATCCATGCTAAATTGAGGAGTGGCTCCATGGACCTGTCGGATCGCATCGAAACCGGGATGCAAGCAGCCATACGCTACGCCACTGCGAATGGGTGCCCTCAAAAACTATCCGATGCCTTCCGATACGCCGTTTTCCCAGGAGGCGCCCGCATTCGCCCCAGACTGTGTCTCGCAGTGGCGCTCGCATGCGGCGACCGCGATCCGAAAGTGGCAACGGCTGCTGCGACAGCGATCGAACTCTTGCACTGCGCTTCGCTGGTTCATGACGATTTACCCTGTTTCGACAATGCGGACACGAGGCGCGGCAAACCGTCGGTACATGTCGAATTTGGCGAGGAGATCGCCGTGCTGGTCGGCGACGGCCTCATCGTGAGTGCCTTCGAAACCGTCGCGCGGGAAACCCAGCACGCACCAGACCTGACCGCGCCCCTCGTCTCGACCATCGCGAACGCGGTCGGCTCGCCCTATGGGCTGGTTGCGGGACAGGCGTGGGAAAGCGAACCGGAAATCAAGATTGCCGCCTATCATCGCGCCAAAACGGCCTCACTTTTCACCGGTGCGGTTTCAACCGGCGCACTTTCTTCCAATGGGAACCCACTCGAATGGTACGCCCTGGCCGACGCCCTCGGAGCCGCCTATCAGGCAGCCGACGACCTCTATGACGCCATGGATGACAATGGCAGCATGGGAAAACCGGCGGGACAGGATCAGGCGAACGGGAAGCCGAACCTGGTGGCGGAACTTGGCTTGGAAGGCGCGATGAAACATCTGCACAGCCTCGTTCTCCAGGCCGCGGACAGTGTTCCCGAATGCCGCGGATCGGACATGCTCAGAGCCATGATCCACAAGGAAGCGAAGAGACTGATGCCGAAGAAGCTCGCGGCAAGCGCTGCCTGAGGTCGCCAAACGGAGCAGAAAGTGGCAACAAGCAGAAACGACGAAGGCACAGCCCCCGAATTGAGCCTGCCATCCACTGCCCCCCTCTACCAGGAGGCAGAAAAGCGCCTGTCCCAGCGCGCCGTTCGCATTCGAAACTGGCGCAATCGCAAAATTGCATCGGCAAGTTTTCGGAACTGGATCATGCGCATCCCGGGATTGCGCTCCATTGCCAACCGGAAGGCCGCAGCCCTCTTTCGTCTGACGGCAGGTTTCGTCTTCAGTCAGGTGCTAAGCACCTGCGTCAGGCTGGGTGTTTTCGAGCAGCTTGAGAAAGGTCCCCGGTCAGCAGAGCAACTGGCACGCGCAAGCGGAATCGGGCCCGACAAAATGCAACTCCTCCTCGAACAGGCGGAGCGGCTGGATCTTGTGACACAAGTTGAGCCGGGATCCTGGATGCTAGACGATGCCGGTGCGGTCGTGGCCGGCGATCAGGGCATAAGACAGATGGTCCTGCACCATGAGTTGCTTTACAGGGACCTTGATACGCCCGAAGACCTTCTGAAGAACCCGGAAAAAGAGACACGCTTGAAGTCGTTCTGGGCGTATGCGCGCGGCAGGCAAACGCTTGAACTGAATGAAGATACGGCCCAAGACTATTCTGCTCTGATGCACAGCAGCCAGAGCATGCTCGCTGATTGCATTTTGGACGCGAATGACTTCGGCGCATACGGATCGATCCTGGATGTCGGTGGCGGAGACGGCAGCTTCCTGACAGCGTGCGCCGAGCGGCACCCGAACCTACATCTGCATCTGTTCGACTTGCCGGTCGTCGCCGATCTGGCGCGTGAAAACCTGTCAGCCAATGGCCTTGAAAAAAGGGCGAGCGTTCATGGCGGAGACTTTGCAAGCAGTCCGATACCGGGCATGGCCGACTGCGTCTGCCTCGTTCGAATCCTATGCGACCATGATGATGATCGTGTTCGGGACATACTTAAGAACCTGCATGCCTCTCTCCGGCCCGGCACAAAACTGATGATTGCCGAGGCGATGGCCGGCCCATCGGAAGGCGCTCGGCTCGCGGCTGTCTATTTCAGCTTCTATTTTCTTGCCATGGGGTCCGGGCGCTGCAGGAGCGATGCGGAAATCAAGGCATTGCTGTCCGAATCCGGGTTCAGCAAGCCCCGCACCGTCAAGACCAACAATCCCCTCTTGGCAACGCTGGTGTTCGCGGAACGCTGATTTTCACGCTCATTATGTCAAAATGTGTAAATATTAATTGACACTTTTGAGCGTCAATTTAAAATGACAGTTGTATCTGCTGGATCCGATGTGCGGGAGGCACACAGATGGACACCACGGCAATTGTCTTTGAAGAGCCAGGCACGCTGAGCGTGAAGCAATTGGCACTGACTTCGCCGGACGCGCGCGACGTGGTTGTCGAAACCCTTTTCAGCGGAATATCCACCGGCACTGAGAAAATGCTTTTCGAAGGCTCCATGCCGCAGTTCCCCGGCATGGGTTACCCGCTCGTGCCCGGATATGAATCCGTTGCCACGGTCATTGAAGCAGGACCGGAGTCGGGTCGGCGACCTGGGGAGACCGTGTTCGTCCCCGGCGCAAACTGCTACACGAGCGCCGCCGGCCTTTTTGGAGCCACGGCAGACCGACTGGTCCTACCGGGCGATCGAACCATCCCGGTACATGGGGACATTGCCGAGGACGCCGTGCTGCTTGCCCTGGCCGCGACCGCGCACCGGGCCGTGAAGCGGGCGCAGCAGCCCGTAGAGATGATCATTGGTCACGGCGTGCTCGGACGATTGATCGCACGCGTTGCCATCGCGCTTGGACAAACGCCACCGCGCGTTCTGGAAGCAGACCCTGAACGGCGCAAAGGCGCAGCTGGATACGAAGTGTTTAGTCCCGACAGTGACGCGGCCGAGGCTGCAAGCTGCTGCACAATCGACGCCAGCGGCAATCCCGCCGCGTTGGACGGCGCGATCGCGCGACTGAACAGGAATGGGGTCCTGGTTCTGGCCGGATTTTATGGCGAACGCGTAAGCTTCGCGTTTCCCCCTGCATTCATGCGCGAAGTCTCCGTTGTGCTTTCCGCTGAATTCAAACCGCAGGACACCACGGCCGTTCTGGACCTGGTGGCTGGCGGACGCCTTTCCCTGGAAGGCCTCATCACACATCACGCACATCCGAAGGAAGCTTCGCAGGCCTATCGAACCGCCTTTGACGATCCTTCCTGTCTGAAAATGGTCATCGACTGGAGGAAGCCCTCATGATCCTCGAAAACCAGCCCGGTCAACGCTACCGGATGCAGGACTTTCTCCGTGAAGAGGCGGCGGTCGAACCGGATGCCCCTGCGACCGGCCCGGTTACCAAGGAAACGCAGATCATAGCGATTTACGGCAAGGGCGGGATCGGCAAGAGCTTTACCCTGGCGAACCTCTCCTACATGCTTGCGCAGCTTGGTAAAAAGGTTCTCCTGATCGGTTGTGATCCGAAAAGCGACACCACCTCGCTCCTGTTCGGAGGACGGGCCTGCCCCACCATCATCCAGACCGCATCGAGCCGCAAGGAAGCCGGCGCGGAGGTCGCAATTTCAGACGTCTGTTTCAAACGGGACGGCGTCTTCGCGATGGAACTTGGCGGCCCTGAAGTCGGGCGCGGCTGCGGTGGACGCGGTATCATTCACGGGTTCGAAACGCTCGAGAAACTCGGCTTTCATGACTGGGATTTCGACTACGTCCTGCTGGACTTCCTTGGCGATGTCGTCTGCGGTGGTTTCGGACTGCCAATCGCCAGAGATATGTGCCAGAAAGTCGTCGTTGTTGGTTCCAACGATCTTCAGTCGCTTTATGTCGCCAACAATGTCTGCTCAGCCGTGCAGTATTTCCGCAAACTTGGTGGCAATGTCGGTGTAGCCGGACTTGTCGTCAACAAAGACGACGGCACAGGCGAAGCTCATGCTTTTGCAGATGCCGCCGGCATTCCCGTTCTGGCTTCAATCCCCCAGGATGAGGACATCCGCCGAAAAAGCGCGAATTACCAGATCATCGGCATGCCGGGTGGGAATTGGGGACCTCTCTTTGAGTCGTTGTCCATCAACCTGGCAGAAGCGCCGCCGGTGCTGCCCAACCCGCTTGATCAGGACGGCCTGCTGGGGCTGTTCGATTCCAGCGAAACCGGCGCTGACTATCAACTCGAGCCTGCGACCCCTGAAGACATGTGCGCGGCCGGCGCGGCCGACAAGCCATCTCTCGAGGTGGTCTACGACACGATTTAGAGACCGGACAGGACCATGAAAACGCACCCGAAGGAACGCGAGCCGGATTTTGCAGGTGGCACTGAAGCCACCGGCGATGAACAGATCGCGCGCCCGGATGATTCCGCAGGTCTCAAGGCTGAAGGCGCCGGTTGCCACAGCAAGGCTGAGTTTTCGAAAGCAACAGCGCGTTCCCTCGGTAACGGCGACCTGATGGATCGTCTGGAGGCAGACTATCCCAAAGGGCCGCATGACCAGCCACAGTCCATGTGTCCGGCCTTTGGGTCCCTTCGGGTTGGCCTGCGCATGCGCCGGGTGGGAACCATCCTTTCCGGCTCAGCCTGTTGCGTCTACGGCCTGACTTTCACATCCCATTTCTATGGCGCCAAACGGTCTGTCGGTTACGTTCCGTTCGATTCCGAAACGCTGGTGACTGGCAAGCTGTTCGAAGACATTGTTGAATCCGTTCATAAAATGGCGGATCCGAAGAAGTTCGACGCTGTCGTGGTTACAAATCTCTGCGTTCCGACGGCTTCCGGTGTTCCGTTGCAAATGCTGCCGCGCCAGATCAACGGAGTGCGCATAGTCGGTATCGACGTGCCGGGCTTCGGAGTGCCCACGCATGCAGAAGCAAAGGACGTCCTTTCAGCCGCCATGCTGGCCTATGCGCGGCAGGAAGCTTCCGAAGGCCCCGTCTTGCCGCCGCGCGACGGCTTGAACGACAAGCCTACCGTAACCCTTGTCGGTGAAGTCTTCCCGGCCGATCCTGTTGTCATTGGCGGCATGCTCGATCCCATGGGGCTGGCCGCCGGACCGACCGTACCCGTCCGGGAGTGGCGCGAACTCTATTCGGCACTCGACTGTGCGGTCGTCGCCGGAATTCATCCGTTCTACACCGCAAGTTTCCGGGAATTCAAAGCCGCGGGCCGCGAGATCATCGGTTCTGCACCAATCGGTCTTGAAGGTACCGATGCCTGGCTTTCGGCGATCGGTGAAAAGTGCGGGATTGCCGCTGAAAAGACGAATATCAGCCGCAACGCAATGCACGGTGCGATTTCTGCAGCCCTCGGAGCCAATCGTATCGACGGACGTATCACGCTCTCTGGCTACGAGGGGTCCGAACTGCTTGTCGGCCGCCTGCTCGTCGAACTCGGCGCTGACCTGCGTTACGTGGGAACCGCCTGCCCCAGAACACCTTACAGCGAGGAAGATGCCCAGTGGCTGGAAGCACGCGGGGTCGAGGTTCGGTTCCGCGCGTCGCTGGAACAGGATCTGGAAGCTTTCGAAGCGTTTGAGCCCGACCTGGCAATCGGCACGACGCCGGTCGTCCAGAAGGCGAAGGAAAGCGCGACGCCCGCACTCTACTTCACCAACCTCATCTCGGCCCGGCCTTTGATGGGACCGGCCGGCACTGCCTCATTGCCCGGCGTTATCTCCACCGCAATCGCCAACAAGGACCGGTTCCTGAAGATGCAGGACTTCTTTGAAGGGGTTGGCCAAGGGGACACGTCCGGTATTTGGCAAGGCGTTCCGGAAGACAAGAGCGGTTACCGCCAGAAGTATGCGGCGCGTCTCAAGAAGTCTCAGAATGCAGTAGACAACGGGGAGAGCGTCGGATGCTGATCCTCGACCATGACAGGGCTGGCGGTTACTGGGGTAGCGTTTACGCCTTCACGGCGATCAAGGGGCTTCAGGTCATCATCGACGGTCCCGTGGGCTGCGAAAACCTGCCCGTCACTTCGGTGCTGCATTACACCGACGCCCTGCCCCCTCACGAATTGCCGATCGTGGTCAGTGGCCTCTCCGAGGATGAGCTTGGTCAGCATGGAACCGAAAGCGCAATCAAACGCGCACGCCAGGTGCTCGATCCGGATCTTCCAGCAGTCGTCGTAACTGGATCCATCGCGGAAATGATTGGCGGCGGTGTCACTCCGGAAGGCTCGAACATCAAGCGCTTCCTGCCCCGCACCATCGACGAAGATCAATGGCAAAGCGCGGACCGGGCACTGAAATGGCTCTGGACGGAGTTCGGACCAAAGCGCGTTCCAAAACCGCGTAAGCGCAAGGAAGGTGCAAAGCCAAGGGTCAACATTATCGGGCCGATCTATGGCACCTACAACATGCCGTCCGACCTTCACGAGGTGCGGCGACTTGTTGAAGGCATCGGCGCGGAAATCAACATGATTTTCCCGCTTGGAAGCCACGTGGAAGACCTGCGGAAGCTTGGCGATGCCGACGCGAACATCTGTCTTTACCGTGAATTCGGCCGTCTCCTTTGCGAGGCGATGGAGCGGCCCTACCTGCAGGCTCCCATCGGCATTCATTCCACAACAGCCTTCCTGGAAACACTCGGCGAGATCCTCGATCTGGATCCGCAGCCGTTCATAGAAAAAGAAAAGCATACAACGCTGAAACCCTTGTGGGATCTGTGGCGCTCCGTCACGCAGGATTTCTTTGCGACCGCCAACTTCGCGATTGTCGCCAACGAAACCTACGTTCGCGGGGTCCAGAACTTTCTTGAAGGTGAGATGGGGCTTCCCTGCACGTTTGCAGTTGCCCGCAAGGCCGGAACCAAAACAGACAATCCGGAAGTTGCGGAGCTGACTGCGAACAGCACACCCATGATCATGTTCGGCTCGTTCAATGAACGCATGTACATGGCAGAAGCAGGCGCGCGCGGCAAATTCATTCAGCTGTCCTATCCGGGCGCGGTCGTGCGCCGGCACACCGGCACACCGGTGATGGGGTACTCCGGCGCCTGCTGGCTGATCCAGGAAGTCTGCAACGCGCTTTTCGATGTGCTGTTCGAAATCCTTCCGAGCGCCGGTGAGCTCGATGCAATCGAAGCGACCTCCGCGCGCCAGAAGACAGAATACCAGTGGCATCCGGATGCCCTCGCGGCACTCGACGCACGGATCAGCCGTGAACCGGTGCTTGCACGCATATCCGCCGCCAAACGCCTGCGTGAAGCAGCGGAATTGGAGGCCTGGGCCGACAACGTCACTGAAGTGACTTTTGCGCATGTCGCACGGGTCGCCAACAAGTCCGGGATCACCGCATGAGCCATGTTTCTCTAAGCCGCAGACCGGGAACCGAAGGAGCAGAACAAATGGTTTCAACAACACACCACGAGCACGTTGTCCGCGATCGTTACCGGGAGCGGGAAGCCGAACGTGTCATGATGAAACGTCTGTTTTTATTGGTCTTTCCGCTTTGCCTCACAACGATAGCGCTCACCCGGATCAGCACTGTTTTCAGTGCGCGCGACGCCCGGGCTGAAGGCTCCGTTTTCGAGGAAGCCAAAGCATCGGCCTATGCAGCCTTGGGTTATGCCTTCCATGTGTAGCCCCCCACTTTGCCGGCGTTTACGGCGTTGGCGAAAGCCCAGAGGAACCGGTTAACCGACTTCACTGGAACCCTGCCGCGAGGGTTGTGCGCGGTAACCGCCGAAAGGCAAGCAGCGGAGGTCATTTCAATGGCTTCAGACAAAGAGTCCCTGACGGGGATTTCTCATGAGGAGGCGCAGGAGTTTCATCGATACTTCGTCAAAAGCGCGATCTTGATGTCGCTCTTTCCCTTCCTTGCCCACATTTCGATGTGGCTCTACCAACCGTGGCTCTAGGTCCACAGCAGATAAGGATGTGAAGACATGTGGAGAGTTTGGCTCCTCTTCGATCCGCGTCGAGTGCTCGTTGGCCTCGCGGTGTTCCTTTTCACCTTGGCAGTGCTGATTCACTTCATCCTGCTGAGTTCGGAAAAGTACAACTGGCTGGACAACGCCGCTCTTTGGGGACCCGGATCGCAAATCGAATTGCTTCATCCGGACCAAAACACCGCCTTGGTCTGACAGACCAGGACGGCTCAACATCATCGGTGGCGGAGGGTCCCGCAGTCTCCCGCTCACGCGGCGCTCAGCGTCTTCCGCCACCAAGACCTGCTTCAAGAGTTTAGCTGCGCTGATGCACCGTTATGCAGCGGCTAAGGAGGACTTCATGGCTTTGCTCAGCTTTGAAAGAAAGTACCGCGTACGTGGCGGGACGCTGCTTGGCGGAGATCTCTTCGATTTCTGGGTCGGCCCGTTTTATGTAGGCTTCTTTGGTATAACCGGTGCCTTTTTCGTTATTCTGGGCACAGCCCTGGTGATCTATGGCGCGGCGATCGGACCAACCTGGAACATTTGGCAAATCTCGATTGCGCCCCCTGATCTTTCCTATGGCCTCGCTCTGGCCCCCATGAAGGAAGGTGGCCTCTGGCAAATCATAACGATTTGCGCGATTGGGGCATTTTGTTCCTGGGCACTCCGCGAAGTCGAGATATGCCGTAAACTCGGGATGGGTTATCATGTCCCGATCGCGTTTTCCTTTGCGATTTTCGCCTATGTGACACTCGTCGTGTTTCGCCCGCTGCTTCTCGGCGCCTGGGGACATGGCTTTCCATACGGCATTTTCAGCCATCTCGACTGGGTGTCGAACGTTGGCTACCAGTACCTGCATTTCCACTACAATCCAGCCCACATGATCGCCGTGACCTTCTTCTTCACGACGACGCTCGCGCTCTCGCTTCACGGCGGCCTCATTCTTTCAGCCGCCAATCCCGGCGCGTCCATGGAAGGTGGCGGCCAGCAGGCCGAGGTGAAGACACCCGAATATGAAGACACCTTCTTCCGCGACATCATAGGCTATTCCATCGGCACGCTCGGCATTCACAGGCTCGGTCTGATCCTCGCGCTGAACGCAGGATTTTGGAGTGCCGTCTGCATCGTCATCAGCGGGCCCTTCTGGAACCAGGGCTGGCCACAGTGGTGGAACTGGTGGCTTGACCTGCCGATCTGGAACTGAGGGGAAACGCTATGACCCAATACCAGAACATTCTTACGATCGTTCAAATCAGCGGCCCCGCCGAAGAAGGCATGCCGCTTCCCAAGGACGACAGTCCGCGCACCGGAACGCCGGTCATGTCGAGGCTGCTGGGCTGGATCGGAAACGCGCAGATCGGTCCCATTTATCTCGGCTATCTTGGGACATTGTCCCTCGTTTTCGGACTGATCGCGTTCGAGATCATCGGCCTCAACATGTGGGCGTCGGTTGGCTGGGATCCCATCCAGTTCGTCCGCCAGCTCTTCTGGCTCGGCCTTGAACCGCCGCCGGCAGAATACGGCCTGTCCATGCCGCCTTTGAACGACGGTGGCTGGTGGTTGATCGCCGGTTTCTTCCTGACTGCGTCCATCCTGTTGTGGTGGGTGCGCGTCTACCGGCGGGCCCGGCAGCTTGAGATGGGAACCCATGTTGCCTGGGCGTTTGCATCGGCAATCTGGCTCTTCCTGGTTCTTGGCTTTATCCGCCCGATACTGATGGGCAATTTCTCCGAGGCCGTGCCGTTCGGCATCTTCCCGCATCTGGATTGGACAGCTGCGTTTTCGATCCGGTACGGCAACCTCTACTACAACCCGTTCCACTGTCTCTCGATCGTCTTCCTCTATGGGTCGGTGCTGCTGTTTGCAATGCATGGTGCCACCATTCTGGCCGTCGGCAAATACGGCGGCGAGCGTGAACTTGAGCAGATTACCGATCGAGGCACCGCCTCTGAGCGCGCCGCGCTGTTCTGGCGCTGGACCATGGGCTTCAACGCCACGATGGAATCCGTTCACAGATGGGCATGGTGGTTTGCCATTCTGACACCCCTGACTGGCGGCATCGGGATACTTCTGACCGGAACAGTCGTCGACAACTGGTACCTGTGGGGAATTGAGCACGGCATCGTCGCCCCCTTGCCGGACATTTATCCGGATGTCGTCGACCCGGCGGCGCAGTAAGGAGAGGGAAAATGCAACTTTGGATACCATTTGCAGCATCCGCCGGAACGCTCCTCGCTATCGCCAGCTTCGTCGGCGCGGACTGGGATGCCCCACCCGTTGAATCGGTCCAGATCGGGTATCGCGGTACAGGCATGTACCTTGAAAAGGACATTGAAAAGGAAAAGGCACTCAGGGCCGCCAATGAGGTTCCCGAGGCTCCCTGGGAAGCGGATCCGGAGGGGGATCGCGCGAGCGAGCTTTACGAGAACGTCCAGGTTCTGGGGGATCTTTCAGATGATCAGTTCAACCAGTTCATGGCTGCGATCACGGAATGGATCTCGCCCGAAGAAGGCTGCGAATACTGCCACAACGCAGAGAATTTCGCCTCGGACGAGGTTTACACAAAGGTCGTTGCCCGGCGCATGATCCAGATGAACCAGACGATCAATGTGGACTGGGGCGATCATGTCGGCGATGTCGGAGTGACCTGTTACACCTGCCACCGCGGCCAGCACATCCCGGCAAACTACTGGTACGACGATCAGGAGCCGAAACCGGCAAGCGCCATGAGCCGCCACGGCGGTGTGGGCAAGTTCGTCGGCAACACCTCCATGCCTCAAAATGCGCTTATGGACTATCTGCTTGAAGACAAGTCGATCCGGGTGCATTCGCTCACGGCCCTGCCTGACCCTGACAGTCCGAATCCGGCCGGCACCAAGGAAACCGAGAGCACGTGGGCGTTTATGATGCACATGTCAGAGGGCCTTGGGGTCAATTGCGTGACCTGCCACAACTCGCGGGCCTTCAATGACTGGGACCAGAGCCCGCCGCAGCGCGTGACCGCCTGGCACGGGATCAACATGACCCGCGCGCTGAATGTCGACTATATGGTCGGCCTGACGCCCGTCTTCCCAGAAAATCGCCTTGGACCTGAAGGCGATGTGCTCAAGATCGGCTGCTCGACTTGCCACAACGGTGTTCAAAAACCGCTCTATGGCGTCTCGATGCTGCAGGACTATGTCGACGCGCTCGACAAGAAAGGCCCAACCGACGTGCCTGATTTTTCGACTTATGTTCCTGGGGAAACTCAGGTCATGGGTGCGGAAACGCCGGCAAATTCATCCGCGCTCCCTCTCCAAACCACAGTCGCGGATGTTGCCAAGTAGCACCCCAACCGGCGTGACCGTCACTTGAAAGGGAGCCATCGCGGCTCCCTTTTTTTGACCTCACGGTCACCACTGAGTGTTCTTGGGAGAGAGAGGCGGATTGCGGTCTCGAAAGGGTTGGCCGGCCGCGGAACCCTCTAGTCGTTTGTGCTGAACTTGAAAGCGGGAAACCGCTCAAGGTAGATACGGAACCATGGCGTAAAGTCGTCGGGTGACTTTTGAACCTCCCTGTGGAGGCTTTCAGGGTCGACCCAGCGGACTGCATCGACTTCTTCCGGGTTCGGCCGAATGTCGAGCTGCCTTCGGTCGACCTGGGCGCTGAACAGCGTTACGCGTTCGTGCTCGCTGAGCCCCTCGCCCACGCTTGCCTCGTATTCCACGGTCTGATGTCGTGTCAGTGGTATCGAAAACCCAAGTTCTTCCTGAAGTCTGCGTTCGGCACAAGATTCTACCGTTTCATCCCAGTGAGGGTGGCTGCAGCAGGTGTTGGCCCACTGTCCGCCGCAGTGATACTTCACGGCAGCGCGCTTTTGAATGAGAAGCAAATCACCATCGAAGACAAATACCGAGACGGCCAGGTGCAATAGACCCTGGACATGGGCGGCCATTTTTTCGACCGGAAACAGCGAGCCGTCGTCGGCGACCGCCGGTATGATAATGTGCCTGTTCATCTAATCCAGGGTCCACTTAAAGGTTTCAGGCAACCGCGCGCGCCAAGGCGCATTGCGACCATAGCGAACACACCGCCTCGGCAAGCTGCCGGATGTCGGCGTCGCTGTGAAGTGGTGTCGGCGTGATCCGCAGCCGCTCGGTTCCAACCGGAACCGTGGGATAGTTGATCGGCTGGACATATATGCCAAAGTTGCTCAGAAGAACATCGGAAATCCATTTGCACTTTGACGCGTTTCCGACAAGAACCGGCACAATGTGGCTCGGATTTTCCATGTGCGGGATGCCCCGCGCATCAAGCGCTGCGCGAACCTTGGCAACAACCGCCTGGTGTGCCTCCCGTTCCCTGGTGCTTTCCTTCAGATAGCGGATCGACGCCGTGGCCCCGGCCGCAAGCGCCGGCGGCAACGCTGTCGTGAAAATGAAACCGGAAGCGAAAGAGCGAACGAAATCGACCAGAACGGTCGGGCCGGTTATGTATCCGCCCATGACGCCAAAGGCCTTGCCCAAAGTGCCTTCGATGACCGTCAGACGGTCCATCAGACCTTCGCGCTCTGCGACACCGCCACCGCGCGGACCGTACATGCCGACCGCATGCACTTCGTCAAGATACGTGATTGCCCCGAACGCGTCTGCGACATCGCAGATCTCTTCGATCGGCGCGATGTCCCCATCCATCGAATAAACGCTCTCAAAAGCAACCAGCTTCGGGGCGTTAGGATCGTCCGCCGCCATCAGCTCCCGCAAATGCTGCGGATCGTTGTGCCGGAACAGTCGCTTTTGACATCGCGAGTGACGAATGCCCTCGATCATCGACGCGTGGTTGAGTGCGTCGGAATAGACGATTATCCCGGGGATCTTGGCCAGGAGCGTACCGAGCGCCGCCCAGTTCGAAACGTACCCTGAAGTGAAGATCAGTGCAGCTTCCTTGGCATGCAGATCCGCGAGCTCGCGCTCCAGCAGCACGTGATAGTGATTTGTGCCGGAGATGTTGCGTGTCCCCCCCGCACCGGCGCCACATTTCTCGATGATCTCGGTCATTCGTCTTGTGACGAGCGGGTTTTGCCCCATGCCCAGGTAGTCGTTGGAACACCAGACCGTGACGTCGCGCGTTTCGCCCTCGTCGTCATAGAAAGTCGCTTTCGGAAACTGCGAACAATGCCGTTCCAATTCCGCAAAAACCCGATAGTTTCCAGCGGTGTGCAAATCGGAGAGTGCTGTCTCCATGTGCTCAAAAACGTTCATCGGCCTCTCCTCTTCCCTCATCATTTTTTCGCGTCAGGGTGCGTCCGTCTGGCGCTTCGCAGCCGCGCCGATAGACGACAAGTTTGTTTGTGTTGCGTTCGGAACCGCATCGGCCGGGACCCTCTTGGGTACCGCCCAGCGCCAAAGCGCAGTGTCGGATACCGGCAAAACCAGAATGAGATGTTCAAAGATCGCGAGCGCCATAAAGGTCGCAAGCAGAATATGTCCAACCACGGAATAGTCGAGATTCGCTTGTGCAGCGCCGACCACAAGAGTTGCAAACAGACCTGTCGCAATTGCCAGGATCACCGGAAACAGGCGTGTCGTGCGGCCGGTGTTGAAATAGGTGCGCAGATGGAGGATCGCCGGCGGCATCAGACCGCTGACCGCATGACGCGCGCCGAGAAAAATCAGCACCTTGGACGAAATGCGCATACCCCATAGAAGGCCAAACGTCGCCAGTCCGAACAGATTGTCACCACCTGCAAGCGTGGCCCAAAGGAAAATGCCGGTGACGAGTATTGCGATTTCATGGTCGCAAACTGCTTTCCACGCCGCCTTGAAACGCTCGAAACCCGATAGCCCTGGCGGACATTCGCCTTTCCGGCGGCCAGTGACCATGCCGGTCAGGAACGTGGTTTCGTGCCAGGCCCACACAAGAAGTGCGCCGAAGAACCCGGCGTAAGATCCGAGCGGCGTCAGGTTGCGGCTGCCATAAAGCATGAGCAGAAACCCAACGACACCGAAAACGGTCACAATCGGCAGGAGCTGCCAGGGCTCCAGTTTTCGATTGGTAGACCAGTGAACCATCGCCAGGACGAGCCCGGTCGACAGCCACCAGACACCGATGGCTACCAGAATTGCTGTGACCGGGTTCGCAAGGTTCATCATGTACGCGTCACCAGACCGGCTGCAGCCGGGAGGTTTCCGGCAAGTCGTTCTTTATTGAAGGCACCATGTACATGCGCAGGAAGTTGACGCCGGCGGCGGCACCCCACCAGGCTTTTCCGACGGCGCCTGTCACGCCACCTTTTTCGGTTGCAGCCTGCATTTTCCGGTTGATACGCTCCATGCGGCGGAACCCTTCCACCAGCGCCGGGTTTTCCAGATCCAGCACGAGCGGGAAGCATTGGCGGGAGATCTCGGACGTCAGGCGGAAAACCTTCATGTCATAGTCTTCAATATCGACCCCAAGCGCCTGGTGAAACGCCGGACGCATGTGATCGCGCACATACATGGTCGCAAACACCGCGAGCAGGAAGAATTTGATCCAAAGCTTGTTTCGGCCCTCAAGCAGGCGTCTGTCCGAGCGGATGATCAGCGAGAACGCCTCTCCATGGGAGAACTCGTCATTGCACCACTGTTTGAACCATTTGAAGATCGGGTGGAAGCGCTGATCAGGATGCTTTTCCAGATGGCGGTAAATGGTGATATAGCGCGCATACCCGATCTTTTCGGACAGGTAGGTCGCGTAGTAGATGAACTTCGGTTTGAAGTAGGTGTATTTCTTGGCCTTCGCGAGAAAACCCATATTCACGCCGATGCCGAAATCCTTCAGCGCGTCATTGATGAACCCCGCATGACGGGATTCGTCGCGGCTCATGTAGCCGAAAAGCTCGCAGATCTCTTTGTTCTTTCCACGCCGCTTCATTTCCTTGTAGAGGACGCAGCCCGAAAACTCCGATGTCAGCGATGAGACAAGAAAGTCGATCAGCTCTTCACGCAGGTCATCCGGAAGAGCATCGATGTCTATGTCTTCCCACTCCTCGTTCCGTTTGAAATGGCCCCGGTTCGGATCGCTGCGCATCTGGGAAATGAGAGCGTCCCATTCCTCGCGCACCGGCTCGACGTCGATCTTGTCCATTTCATCGAAGTCGGTCGTGTAAAACCGTGGTGTCAGCATCGTGGACACCATGGCGCTACGGGTTGTGTCGTTTTGGGCGGCCAGGCGCTTTTCTATCGTCGGCTCATTGGCGGCCAGATCGGCCGGAGATACGGTCTTGTTCATGACAGCGCCCTCTCTGTGAAGCTGAATTCGCACAGTTCCATGAATTCGAAATCGCCGGTTGCACGGGTCCAGACGCGTTCCAGCGCACTTGCCCGCTGGATCGTTGCTTTGCGACGGAAACTCTCGCTCTCGCCGTAGGGGATCGAGATGGGAGCACCGTGAACGAACACTTCGTCGCCCGGGTGCACGACAACACCGTTGTCAAAGCGAACATGTGCACCAAGCTGATCGAACGTGTTGTTGATCTCAACGGTGCAGTCGACGTCTTCCTTCCACCTCAACAGTCCAAATATCGGGTTCATTGGCTTGCTCCTCCCTCTTGACCAAGCAGAAATTCGAAAGCCGCAGCGTTGTCTTTGCCAAAAGCTTCCAAATAGATACGTTCCCCAGTCGCAGTGTCCGAAAGGCTGACGGTACCCGCCTCCCATTTGATGATCCGGTAGGGTGCGGTATCCGAAACCTTGGCAACCATGCGCATGCGTTCAAACGCCCGTAGCGAGCCGCGCACAAATCCACCTGCGTCTTTTTCGTACGCGGCGATCTGAACACCGCTGCGGGCGTCTTTGACGATCACCTGATCACCGGCGGAGCGCGTAATCGTCACGTCACGGATCGCAACAGGGGCACCGGCACGATGCTTGATGACGCCAATACCGGTCGTCTGACCGAACACAACTGCACCCGCAGCGAAGACGAGCAACGCGATTGCACCGATCAGCACCCCCTTCGGAAAGGTGTTGGTGCGCTTGCCTTTGCGCTTACCGAAATACCCAAGGTGAGATACGGACCCCATTCCCGCCTCCTATTCCGCAGCTTCCACTGCTGCCGGTGCAACGGCCGTTCCCTGGAGAGGGCCGACCTGCGTAAGGCGCGCGTGACCTGAGTGCACGGATGCATGCTGACTGATGGCCAATGCCAGGACATCGGAGGCTCTTTTCGCATCTGTCAGGCAAATCAGGCTGGGTTCGACATTCGCAAACCGCCAGCCGCGCACATGCGGCCATTGAACCAGCCAGGACAGGCGGTGCCCGGGCAGAAGCTGGATAGCGACATTGCCCGCACCTTTGCCCTGGTCTGCCAAAGCGAGCGCGCCAATCTGCTTGAAGGGCAGATTGAGCGTTATGGAAAAGGCCACGCCAAACCGCAACACAACCCGGTTTGTGGTGATTGTATAAAGAGTTGTCTTCTGGACCCCCCAGGCAAACAATTCGAGCATGCCGATCACGATGGCCGCGAGCGCAGTCAGGACGGCAACGGAAAATACGATCCCCGCGAGGGGCCGGCCGTCGTAGAGCCCGCCAATGACGGCCCATACCGCCAACAGCAGAAAATATCCCGCAATCCAGCGGTTCTTGAGGACATGACGTGCAACAAGGCGCGCGGACGGGCGACCCTGCCAAAGGATTTGCTCGCCGTCGGGAAGGGTTCCCGGCAAACCCGGTACGGGCTCAAGTTCATGCTCCCTGGTGACAAACTGTTTCACAGGAACGCCTCCTGACGGTCACGCAGCGCATAGAGGAGACCAGCACCGAAATAGGCGGCAATCTTGTCTTCCTCGAGCAGCGTCACCGTTTCTTCCTTGGCCCGTGCTGGAACATCCGCAAACTGTCCCGACGTAATTGCATGGACATAAAGACGAGGTGCCCTGCCCCGTGCATTCCCGCCCTTGATCACGACGAAATTGTTCGGCAACAGCGTGCTGGGCGAGCCGCCCTCGACCTCGATCTCGTAATAACGGATCAGGTGTTCCGCGCGGTCGACCCAGACATCCTTGACCGTGCCTGCTGCCTTTCCGTCACACCCAATGACAGTCAGCCCGATCGGGTTGGTTTCACCTTCAGCGATGTCGAAACCTTCCGCCGTGCGCATCGGAACAATGCGCGCATCACCATGGGCGGTCATGTCGGGCGTATCGGAACGTTCAGCCCAGGATCCGGGGCCAACACCGGCCAGGAGGGGATTACCTTCCGGTACGAGTGGATAGCCGGGTCCCTTGGCCGTCCTTTTGGCGTTGAGTGGGCGATCGTCCCGTTTGAAATCGGGAACCTTTTTCACGCCCTGACCGTGCGGCAGGACGAAGGTCTTTTTGTCGGGTACGAACAGCCAGGGATCCTTGCTGTGCCTGCCGGTGACATCGTCTTCCAGGGGGTAGCCTTCACGACGGTCTTCCTGGCGGATGTACCAGATCAACCCTGCGAAGAAGATCCAGAACGCGTAGAGCACCACTTGTGCGACATCCAAGCTGCCGCCGAGGGAACCGGTCATGTCAATTCCTCCATTCAGTTCTCGGCCGTGCGGGCTCAGCCCGGTAGTTCGGCCAATCCAAATCGCGTGTCACTTTCCTGGGTTTGCCTGTAGCGCAGACCTGTCAAAGGTCCGAGAACCGCCAGACAAAGAAAAAGAAGTCCGATTTCAAGGTGATAGACAAAGAGATATCCCGTACCGGCGGTGTTCATCGCCGGCCCGAGAACGCCTTCGAACGCAAGCGCGTTGACGACATTCTTGATAACCCCGCCCAAAAGCAGACTGACGCCGATCGCTGTTGCCTGAACCGCGCTCCAGGCCCCGACAAGGATGCCGCTGTCGGCCTTTTTGGAGATGCCCATCGCAGCCAGCATTGTGCAGACGGCAAACAGCCCGCCGCCCAATCCGACTCCGACCGCGCCTGCAAAGAACAATCCGTCCATGCCCAGCGGCGAAGCGAGTATGATGCCTGAAAACGCCGCTATTCCTATAAGCAGCCCGCGTGCTGCCACGCGGTACATGTGCGCACCTTGATTCAGGCTGTATGCGGCCCAGGCGAAACCGGACATGGTTCCAGCAGCCCAGAGGCCTGTCAGGAGCGTCGTCTGCGCAACGCTCATACCCAGGATTTCGCCGCCATAAGGTTCAAGCAGGATGTCCTGCATGGAAAAGGCTGCGGATCCGAGCGCCACAGCTAACAACAAACGCATGGTGCCGGGGTGCTTGCGGTAGTCGGAGAGAGCTTCAAAGAACCCGACGAGCTTCCTGTCGGCCGCCGTGCGGCTCGGGTCCCGCGCTTCCTGTTTCCAGATGGCAATGACATTGATCACAAGGGTCAGCAGGGCCGTTCCCTGAATCACCTGAATCAGCTGTTTGTGCGAAAAGTCGACGAGGAAAATGCTGTAAAAGACCGAGGCAACGATCATTCCGACAAGCAGCATTACATAGAGCAATGCCACGACACGGGGCCGTTTCTCGGACGGAACGATGTCTGTTGCGAGAGCCAGACCGGCTGTTTGCGCCGTGTGGAGCCCAAACCCTGTCAAAAGGAAGGCAAATGCTGCGCCGGCTGGCCCGGCCCAGCTGGGCCCGACAGTCTGCGTGTGCAGGAGCAGCAGCACGAAGGGCATGATGGCCAGACCGCCAAACTGAAGCAGGCTGCCGAACCAGATATAGGGGACGCGCCGCCAACCGAGCACCGACTTGTAGGTGTCGGACCGGTATCCGATCAAAAGGCGCAGCGGGGCAGCGAGCACCGGTATCGCAACGACGGCGGACACAAGCGCAACCGAAACGCCGAGCTCGACGATCAACACCCGGTTCAAGGTACCGGTCAATAGAACAAGGACGCAGCCCGCCGAAACCTGGAACAGAGCGAGGCGCAGAAGGCGGGAAAGAGGCACGTCTTCCGAGGCCGCATCCGCAAACGGCATGAAACGCGTTCCGGCCTTCTGCCAGAGCGCGATCATCTTCCTGTTTGCGGCGTTCAGCATCACGACCGGACCACCTCCATGGCTTGTGAGGTGTAGAACCCGACCGAGATCCGATGTGTGCGGCCTGCGTGCCAGCCGGTCATATGCGGTTGCTGGACGAGCTGGTGCACAAGCCGTTCCGGATGGGTCGGATAGATGGCAGGCGCCCGGTCTCCCCTCGGAAAGGCCTTGCCAACCATCAACATCGCTCGCAGCAGATGGGAGCTGGGCGCGAGGGTGAACAGCAGACTGCGCCGGGTGCGCATTGCCAGGCCTTCCAGGACCCGCTTTGCATCTTCCGGTGCGTAGTGGATCAAGACATCCATGGCGACAACGGCGTCGAAGGTTCCGAGCGCCGGATCAAGCATGTCGCCGCTTCTGAATTCGACTGAGCCTGCCTGAGGCAGACTGCCGGCAGCACGCATGTCCGCCGCCCGTTGCCGCGCATAGGAAATCATGCGTGCGGACAGATCGATGCCGACAACATCTGCCCCTCTTGCCAGGAGTTCGAGCGACAGCACCCCGGACCCGCAACCGGCATCCAGAATGCGCCAGCCGCTCAGATCCTGCGGCAGCCAGCCGGCAAGCGTGTTACGCATCTCATCCCGGCCCCGACGGACGGTTGCGCGAATGCCGCTGACCGGCTGATCGCCTGTCAGCTTCTTCCAGGCATCCAGCGCTGTACGATCGAAATAATGTTCGATTTCACCGATCCGCTGCAGGTAGTTGGCCCGTGTCATCGTCGTCTCAGCCCTTTTACTCGAAGCCGAGAAATTCAAAGATCTCCCGGTCCTTCATGGGTTCAGCGCTCAAGGCCTCCGTGCCCGC
This sequence comes from Roseibium sp. HPY-6, assembly GCF_040530035.1. Taxonomy (NCBI): domain Bacteria; kingdom Pseudomonadati; phylum Pseudomonadota; class Alphaproteobacteria; order Hyphomicrobiales; family Stappiaceae; genus Roseibium; species Roseibium sp. HPY-6. Next base: position 2,191,907 of record NZ_JBEWCD010000002.1, on the reverse strand, counting down.
CCAAAGCTGTTCGGCGAGTTGGAGATATTCATTCTGAATGGCAGTGATTTCCGCCGTGTCGCCCATCTCGAAAAGCGTGCTCTTCTTCAGGCGGCTCAGACGGACGTGATCGGAGTCGGGCACATGAGCCAGTCGCTTGAGCCCGACTGAAGCGTTGTATCGGTCGATCTGATCTGTTTCGCGTGACCTGTTGGCGATGACGCCGCCAAGGCGGACCTCGTAGTTCTTCGCTTTCGCCTTGATCGCCGCAACAATGCGGTTCATGGCGAAGATGGAGTCAAAGTCATTGGCGGCGACCACGACAGCGCGTTCAGCATGCTGCAGCGGCGAGGCAAAGCCGCCGCAAACAACATCGCCGAGCACGTCGAAGATGACCACATCGGTGTCGTCCAGAAGGTGGTGTTCCTTCAGAAGTTTGACGGTCTGGCCAACCACATAGCCACCACAACCGGTTCCGGCAGGTGGGCCCCCAGCCTCGATGCACTGTACACCGTTGTAGCCTTCCACCATGTAGTCCTCGGGGCGCAGCTCTTCCGTGTGGAAATCAACCTGCTCGAGAATGTCGATGACCGTCGGGATCAGGCTTTTTGTCAGCGTGAATGTGCTGTCGTGTTTCGGATCGCACCCGATCTGAAGAACGCGTTTGCCGATTTTGGAAAAGGCGACGGAAAGGTTCGATGATGTCGTCGACTTGCCGATCCCCCCCTTGCCGTAAATCGCAAAGACCTTTGCGCCGTCGATTTCCATCGTCGGATCGAGATGCACCTGAACACTGCCTTCGCCGTCCGCGCGTTCGCGCAGCTTTTCGGCTTGGCGCGCCTCGCGCTCGGCTGTCTTCGGATGGGTGTAGATGTTCATTCGGCAGCCTCCGTCACCAGGCCTTCCAGCCGGTCTTCCAATTCCTCACCAGCCCGCTGCAATGCCTCGAGCGTTTCGGCATCCGGGTGCCAGTAGTTGCGCTCGTGCGCCTCAATCAGCCGCGAAGCGACGCGCGCCGCCGAAGCCGGGTTGAGGTCTGCGAGGCGCCGGCGCATGTCTTCGTCCAGAACGTAAGTTTCAGTTATCTTCTGATAGACCCAGGGATCGACGCCTCCGGTCGTCGCCGACCAGCCCAGCGTGTTGGTTACATTGGCCTCGATGTGGCGCACGCCTTCATAGCCATGCCGAAGCATGCCCTCGAACCACTTCGGATTGAGGGTCCTCGTCCTTGTTTCCAGAGCCACCTGTTCACCCAAGGTTCTGACCTTGCCGTCCCCTTGTGTCTGGTCTGATATGTAAACCGGTATCTCGGCGCCGCCCTTGGCCTTGGAAACCGCCTTGGAGAGCCCTCCGAGCGTATCGAAATACTGCTCAATGGTGGTAACGCCGATTTCGACCGATTCCAGGTTCTGGTAGGCCATGTCGACATCACCAAGAATGGCATCGAGCAGTTCCGCCTGGCGGCTTGTCTTGCCTTTGTGGTTGATCGCGAAGCTTTTCCGGCTCGTGTAGGTCTCGGCAATTTCCTCATCGTCGGTCCATGCGGATGACCCGATCAGCATGTTGACGTTTGACCCGTATGCTCCGTCGGCATTGGAGAAGACGCGATAAGCGGCTGCTTCCAGATCGCATCCGTTGGCTTCGCAATAAGCGAGTGCATGCTTGCGAATGAAGTTCTGGTCAGAAGGCTCATCTGCAGTCGCCGCCAGGTAGCTTGCCTCCGCCAGCATGCTTGCCTGGATCGGAAGCAGGTCGCGGAAAATACCAGAGAGCGTCATAACCGCGTCGATGCGCGGTCGGTTCAATTCCTCAAGCGGGATCAGTTCAGCGCCGCAGACCCTGTTATAGGTGTCCAGCCTCGGCCGCGCACCCATGAGCGCCATGGCTTGGGCGAGCGGTGCACCACCGGTCTTCAGATTGTCGGTTCCCCATAAGACAATGGCAATTGTTTCAGGTAATTGACCATCATTCTTAAGGTGTCGATTTAAAATACGAGCTGCCTGTCTTGCGCCGTCCTCGAGCGCAAATTTGCTTGGAATTCCGAAGGGGTCGAAGCCGTGCAGGTTCCGCCCGGTCGGCAGCAGATCAGGTGTTCTCAGCAGATCGCCTGATGGCGCGGGCGGCACAAAGCTGGCGTCCAGGGCACCGACCAGGCCATCGAGCTCTTCGTTGGATTTCAGATTATCGTTGATTGCCTTCAGGTGTCGAACAGTTTCACGTGCTGTGTCGTCGAGATCCGAGACGACTGCCTGAAGCGCGGCATCGTCGTCGGCAACAATCAACCGGCAAAGGTTGGACGCGTCACCGATGTGTTCGTTTTCCGGCATCGCGGCGGCTATATGGGCGAGCGTTTCGGCGCGCTCGCTTTGTTCCATCCCGCGGCCGGCGACATGCAATCCATGCGGAATTAGCGCATATTCCGTTTCCGTGATCGCGTTCACGAGGTGCTGGATGAAGGCTTCCGTGGAAAGCCCGGTTGCGTCGCCAGCAAGATCCAACTCCCCGGCCTGGACACGGATAACCTCCAGCAGTCGCTCGCGCTCAGCCTGTGCTTCAGGTGCAGTTGAGCGGTATTGATCCAGGCTTGCCTTGAGACTGTGCAGCCCCTTGTAGAGACCAGCCTCTGTAATTGACGGCGTCAGGTAGGAAATCAGCGTCGCCGCCGAGCGGCGCTTTGCGATTGAGCCTTCCGACGGATTGTTCGACGCATAGAAATAGAAATTCGGGAGCCTGCCGAGCAGGCGGTCCGGCCAACATGCACCGGACAATCCGGTGTGCTTCCCAGGCATGAATTCCAGCGCGCCGTGCGTACCGAAATGAAGAACCGCGTCCGCGCTGAATGTTTCCCGCAAATAAGTGTAATAAGCGGCAAAGGCATGGTTCGGTGCAAAGCCGCCTTCAAAGAGGAGACGCATCGGATCGCCCTCGTACCCAAAGGGCGGCTGAAGCGCGATCAGGAGATTGCCGAATTGACGGCCGAGAACATGGATACCACGGCCGTTGCTCAAAATCCGGCCGGGCGCCGGTCCCCATTGCGCCTCGATCTCTGCGAGAAACTGTTCCTGGCGCACGTGATCGTCCGCCGTGACCGTCGCATGCACATTCGCTTCCGTGCCGAAGCGATCCGCATTTCCGGTCAGGAGCATGTCCTTGAGAGTCTCGGCATCTTCCGGCACCTCGACATCGTAACCTTCCGCTTTCAACCGCTTCATGGTTTCAAGAAGGCTCTCGAAGACGGCAAGAAAAGCTGCCGTGCCTATGTTGCCGCCATTTGGCGGATAGTTGAAAAGCGTCGCGGCGATCTTGCGTTTCGCGCGCGGTGTCTGGCGCAGCTGAACCATTGCCGCAATGCGGTCAGCCAGAAGACCGACCCGTTCGTCGTCAGGACGCATGCAGGCGCGACCCGAAGGGCAGGTTCCCAGCTGGCGCGCGCAAATACAGCTCTCCGAAGACTTGGTTGAAGCGCTGCGTCCGCCGATGACCATCGACCCGACGGCACCGTCAAGTTCAGGAATCGCGACCATCAAAGTGGTCTCGATCGGTGTCAGTCCTTGCGTTGAAGCCTGCCAGCCATCCCGCGTCTGGAATTCCGTGACGCAGGCGGAAAGATAGGGGACATTGAGTTTTTGAAGCGTTTCCGCAGCTGCGGCGGCATCGCTGTAGGCCGGACCACCGACAAGCGAGAAACCGGTCAAGGAGCACAAGACGTCAACGGTCGAATTCCCGCTGCCATCTTTCATGTATTGCTCAATTGCGGCGCGCATATCGAGCCCTGAGCAGAACACCGGAACGACGTTGAAGCCGCGCGCCTCCAGTGCCGCAATCACGCCATCATAGTGGCCAGTGTCTCCGGACAGGATATAGGTACGCAGCAAGAGCAGGCCGATTGTACCTTTGGCCCTCGAAACCCCTGCGAGATCTTTCAGCTGTGTGACCACCCTAGGTGTCGCTCTCGGGTGATAAAGACCCATGTCGGGATATTCTTCAGGCGACTTTGCGGACACGGAAGACCGCAAAACCTTGCGTTCTCCGGAGGCGTATTTGCTGACCAGCAATCGCACCATGTTCGCGATGTTTTCATCTGAAGCCGCGATCCGGTATTGCAATGTCAGAAAGTAGTTGCGGACGTCCTGTGCGGTCCCCGGAATATACTTCAGAAGCTTCGGCAAACGCCGCAGCATGGCGAGTTGGCGCTCACCGGCGGTACGGCCGCTTTCCTTGCCACCACGGGAACTGCTGCCGCGCAGTTTCTTGAGAAGCGCCAGCGGACCCTTCTGGTCACCGCTCATGCGGAACCGGCCCATGGCCGTATACTTCATGATCGTACCGGCGGACATGCAGCAGACCATGGCGTCGCAGTTCAGATGCCGCTCCTCAAGAGCATCGGCAATCGCCTTGACATGTTCCTCGACGAAAATCATCGAAACGATGATGATGTCGCCGGTTCGGATCGCCTCCCGGCAGGCCGCGAGACTGTTTGGATTATCAGCCCAATCGGTCGCGGCATGAACAGTGAACGAAAGACCCGGGATGTCTTTCTTCAGACGTGCGCGCGCATCGTCAACAGCTGCTGCAACATGATTGTCAAGCGTGACGAAGACCACCCGGATGGAGTGGCCGCTATCGGGCGAAATGGGCTTTCGCATCGTACAACGTCTCCACGGTAATCGGGCGAATGCCGTTATCTGCGGCAAATGTTTCTGTGTTGCGGCGCGCCTTTCCGCGCACGAAAAACGGCACTTTCTTCAGTTCGCGTTCTGCCTCGTCGGTCCAAAGCGATGCCACTTCCGAAACGGTGATCGGTCCCGGCTCACGTGCTTTGGGTTCAAACGCCGCCTCTTCGGTCAGGCCATCGCTTGTAGCTGGATTGTGTGCGTGCAGATGGGACGCGACAGCGTCGTCGTTGAATTCAAAATCATCCCGGAACATTGACAGAAGATGTTCTTCCAGGCCCATCATCAACGGGTGAACCCAGCTGTCGAAAATGACATTCGCGCCCTCAAAACCCATCTGGGGCGAATAGCGCGCCGGGAAGTCCTGAACATGCACCGGCGCAGAGATCACCGCGCAGGGCACGCGCAGCCGCTTTGCGATGTGACGTTCCATCTGGGTCCCCAGGACAAGTTCCGGGCGGGCCTCGACGATGGCCTGTTCCACCTCCAGGTGATCGTCCGTGATCAGGGGTTCGACGTCGTATTCGCGCGCTGCAGCCCTGACGTCGCGGGCAAATTCGCGCATGTAGGTCCCGAGACCGCAAACCTTGAATCCGAGTTCTTTGCTTACAATCCGCGCGGCTGCAATTGCGTGCGTGGCATCACCGAAAACAAAAACGCGCTTTCCGGTCAGGTAATTGCTGTCGATCGATTTTGAGTACCAGCTCAAACGATCCGCATCAGCGCCCTCGAGAGGCATGTCTTCCAGACCTGCAAGCGCACGCGCTTCGACGATGAAACGCTGCGTTGCCTCCACACCGATCGGCACAGTCGACACAAACGGCATACCGTGCGCCTTTTGAAGCCAACGCGCTGCGGTTTCGGCGATTTCCGGATAAAGCACGATGTTGAAGGCAGCTTCCGGAAGGCAGGCAAGATCCGCAGGCCGGGCTCCAAGTGGCGCGACGACCCGCACATCGAGGCCATTTTCGCTCAGCAGCCGAGAGATCTCGAGGACGTCGTCCCGGTTGCGGAAACCCAGCGACGTCGGCCCAAGGATGTTGCAGCTGTTGGGCGCAATATTGTCGGGCCGTTGCCGATTGCCGGCAAAAGCACGAACCAGACGGTAAAAGGTTTCAGAAGCGCCCCAGTTTTCCTTTTTCTGGTAGGACGGCAATTCAAGAGGCACGACCGGAATGTCCAGATCGAGCGTTCTGGCGAGGCCTCCAGGGTCATCCTGCAGCAATTCAGCCGTGCAAGACGCTCCGACCAATAAAGCCTCCGGCTGGAAACGCTCGGCGGCACTGTGACAGGCCGATTTGAAAACGTCCGCTGTCGAAGCGCCGAGGTCACGCGCCTGGAACGTCGTATAGGTCACGGGTGGCCGGGATTGCCGCCGTTCGATCATCGTGAAGAGAAGATCGGCATAGGTGTCACCCTGCGGCGCATGCAGGACGTAATGCAGTCCTTTCATGGAGGCTGCTATGCGCATCGCACCGACATGCGGCGGGCCTTCATAGGTCCACATACTCAGCTGCAAAACGCACCGTCCTTTCTTGCGGTTTCGCCCTGCAGGGCGCTCCGACGCACGAGAGGACGTGCAAAAAGCTCAGCTAGGTCGCCTGCCTGCTCGTATCCCTGGATTGGTGTAAATGCGAACTCGATCGACCACTTTGTCAGCCGGCCCTCTGCTTCAAACGGATTGGCGAGCCCCATTCCACAGACGATCAGATCCGGATCCGCCGCGAGACAGCGATCGATCTGCAGGTCGACGTCCTGTCCTTCGGAAAGAGCGACACCCGGTGGCAGCAACGCCAGCTCGCCCGCAACATGTTCACGGTGCAGATAAGGGCTTCCAACCTCGATAATGTCCGCGCCGATTTCGCGCGACAGGAACCGCGCCAGCGAAGGTTCGAGCTGACTGTCGGGAAACAGGAAAATACGCTTGCCGTTCAATTTTTCCCGGTAGTGTTCCAGGGCGGCTTTCGCCCGCTTGCGAGCGGATGCGGTCACCCTCTCAAAACGCTCGGCAGACACATCGAACGCGTCGGCGATTGCCTTCAGCCACGCAGTCGTGCCCTCCTCCCCGAGCGGAAAAATCGTGTTGATCCTGCGTGCGTCGCGCGATTCCAATGCCTGCGCGGCCGCCCCCAGATAGGGTTGTGCAAGAACGAAGCGTGTATCGGCGTTTATCTTCGGGATCGAATTGCTTGTCCGGCCTGGCAGAAAATGAACGTCTTCGATGCCCAGCTCCGTGAACAGACGCAGGAACTGATCCTCAACAACGTCTGGCAGGCAACCTGCGACAACCAGTGGCGCGCAGTCTGCCCCCTTGCCGCCTGCTGGTGCTTCGCGAACGAGAGCGGCCAGGAAATTGTCTTCGCCCTGTGTGAATGTCGTCTCTATGCCGCTGCCGGAGTAGCAGATCACGCGGTGCTTCGGCGCATGCAAGCGGTTGAGCCGTTCTGCGGCCTTGCCGAGGTCGAACTTGATTACCTCCGACGGACAGGAACCGACCAGGACAAGCATCTTGATATCGGGCCGCCGCGTCAGCAGTTTCTCAACGACCTGGTCGAGTTCATCGTGCATGTCAGCCATGCCCGCCAAGTCTCGCTCTTCCATGATCGCGGTGGCAAAGCGGGGTTCTGAAAAGATCATGACACCTGCAGCCGACTGCATCAGATGGGCGCAGGTCCGGGATCCGACGATCAGGAAGAAAGCGTCCTGAACCTTGCGGTGCAGCCAGATGATTGACGTCAGGCCGCAGAAAACCTCGTGCTGTCCGCGCTGCTTGATGGGGGTGGGCCTGTCGCACCCGGGTCTGAAGGGCTGGTTCATTGGACCGACCCCGCAACCTGCAGACTTCCCGGCGCAGATGAATTTTCTCGCGCCTCGGTTGCCTCCCGCGAGGCCTGATCCAGCCGCGCCAGTCTTAACTTCCAGACAAACTGACCTGCATTGACGACATAGGTCGCATAGGCGGCGAGCGCGAGCCACATCAACGGCGCTGGTGCAAGGCTGTTGGAGAAGAGCGCAACCAGATAGGCTGTGTGCAGCCCGAGCACCAGGATCGAAAACACATCTTCCCAAAAGAACGGACGCGCAAACAGATAGCAGCCAAAGACATGCTTTTCCCAGATCGAGCCCGTTATCATGATGGCATAAAGCGTGAGCGTCTTGATGACGACAGAGACTTCGGCAGGCCCCTGCCCTTTGCCCGTTGTCAGGAAATAGACGATCAATCCGAGGCTTATCAGAAAGACGAAGAACTGGATCGGAGCGAGTATGCCCTGAACCAGTGTCCAAACGCTCGCATCACGCCGTTTCCGCTCTTGCTCGGTATACAGCACCGTTGCTTTTACCGCCTTACCTGCTTCGCTCAACGACATGTGCTCCTCCCCCCGAACCCAGACATCAGGGTCCGGCAGATGAGGAAGCGTAACGCTTCTGGCGCAAAAGTGTCAACTAAACATGACGTATATTTTTATTTACACTCACTCATAACAGAGTCATGCTAAGGCGCTCGCAGTTGCAGCAAGCAAGAGGGACACAATCGCATGCGTGTCCCAACGGCAACGGTCAGGGAGGCCCGATGCAAAGTGAGGATAACCGGCACAATTGGTTCCCCATCGAGTGATGAGCGCGAGCAGTCAAGGACTGACGCCAGCGCCGAAGGTTTTGTCACGCGCGATGCACAAGTGCTAAAACGAAACCGTTTGCACAGGGGTGACAAGAACAAGCTTCGTCACCTTATCGAAGGGCCGGTGGCAGCGATGACAGCTGAGCAATTGTCTGTTGACCTGGACACGGGCCTTGAAAACCACCCCCGCTACGAGGATGCGATTGCCGGTCTCCACCGGCTCATCGTGGAACCTGGAACCCGGCTCGATCAATTGCTCTCCTGCCTTGAAAACGCGCTTCCGGCAAGTTCACCGCCAGCGCTCAAGGTCCTCGCGGTTGAGGCTGTTGCAAGACAGCTCGGCCGGGAATGGTCTGATGACACATCCAGTTTCATTGATGTCACAATCGCCTCCACGAGATTGCAGGATCTTGCTCAAGCACTGTCCATTGAAACCGCTGACCGCATAAGCGCTCATTCCGCTCCATTCGCGGCGATCCTTCTGCCCAAAGACGAGCAACACAGCCTTATGGCGCACTTAACGGGCGCGTTCTTTCAAGCGTTCGGGTGGCAACATCAGGTGCTTGCGCACGATGAGCCCACGCACCAGGAAATTGGCAGTGTCGTCGCCAAGGCTAACGCCGTGTGTATCGGCTGGAGCAATATGCGCCTCAGATCGCAGGTAAAGCAGCTCATTCACGACATAAAGTTGAGTTCACCAGACAGAAATCAACCTCTGATAGCAGGTGGCGTTGCTGCGCTCGACTCAGTTGAATTCCTTGTGGAAATGGGGATTGACTGCGTTTGCGATACTGCGTATTCAGCGGTTAAAATTGCAGATAATTTCAACAATTTGGAAAAAATGGATTTCGTCTCGCCACAAATTCGCAGTGGACAATACGAAAAAACAAGAAGGATTGATTGGCGAAACCCATGACCCCACGCGCCCCTAATAGCGGACAGCAAGGCATTGAGGTCGCGGGTGAACTGCAGAAAACACTCGAGGCCGAAGGGCTGGTTTCGCTGATAGGGCTTGGAACGGACATTGTTTTCCTCGTCGACAAGAACGGAAAAATTACCCACTCCCATTTCGAGAACCCTGACTTTGATGCCTACGGCCTTGATGAGTTCGTAGGCAAGGCGCTGCGGGATTGCGTCACGATTGAATCCGTTTCCAAGATCGACGCTATGCTCAAGCCGGGCAAAAAACGGCCGGCCCGTGGCTACCAGGTAAACCATAGTGCTTCAGGCCAACCGGACTTGCCGGTGGCCTATACGGCTTTTTCAAAAAAGGGATTGCCCTTCACGATCGTTGTTGGCCGTGAAATGCAGCAACAGATGCAGGACCAGCAAAGGCTGGTCGAAGCACAGATCACAATGGAAGCAGACTATCGCGATTTGCGGCAGGCCGAGGCAAGGTACCGGACGGCCTTCAAGCTCGCGGAAACTGCCGATATCATGCTTGACGGCGAAAAGAGGACCGTCCTTGAGGCCAACTCTGCCGCAGTTGCTCTTCTCGCCGGCAGTTCCGGCAACTTGCTCAACAAGCCGGTTCGCGAGTTGTTCAACAAACAGGACCGCGACCGGTTGGGTGATGCCATCGGCGAGGCAAGGCACAGCGGCGAACCAGTTTTCATTGACGCGTTGAAGAGTGCAAAGGGAACGAACCTTCAGGCAAAACTGAGGGCTTACCGTGAAAGCGGTGCGGCCAATCTCATTTTAACGCTGAAGTCCGCCGGCGACACGGACCCGTCCGAGCATGCCACAGCTGATAACCTGCCTGGATCTCAGGCCATTAGCCTCGACACACTGCCGGAAGCTGCAATCCAAACCGATAGCGATGGGAATCTCATTTCGGCCAACGCGCTCTTTCTGGATCTCGTCCAGGCCCCAACGCTCAATCAGGTCCTTGGCAGAAATGCCAGCAACTGGATCGGTAAATCGGCAGTGGATTTGAACGTGCTGTTTGCGCGAGCCAGCGATGAGCGAACGGTACGGGGCTACTCTTCCGTTCTGAGCGACAACATCGGCGGTCAGCAGCCAATCACCTTGTCCGCTCACTTTGATTCAAAGTCGGGGACGGTTCAGCTCATCATTGTCCCGCAGGCAGCCAAGCCGGAGAGCATCGGCCTACGGTCGCCTGCAAGCAAGGAACAGGCGGAAGGCTTTGCAAGCCTTGTCGGCAAAGTCCCCCTGAAAGAGCTGATCAGAGAGTCTTTGGATGTTGTTGAGAAAATCTGCATCGAAGCTGCCCTTGACCAGACAAACAACAACAGGGCAAGTGCTGCGGAAATGCTCGGGCTCTCCCGGCAAAGTCTCTACATCAAGCTGCGCAGGCATGGCCTGGAAAATTACCGTCCCGGTTCGTGACCACCAGAGAATCGACACCCCGCGACATCTGTCAAACCTCCGTTACATGACATAAAGCTTCATGCGCCAAAGTGTCAATTTTAATTGACACATTTACATGCCGCGCATAGCATCTTTGCCATGGAACTGATCCGGCACAGACCGCAAGCCAGTTGGCCGACACCCGGCGCTGTTATTGCCCTGCTCAAGCCTATCACTTGGTTTCCCCCAATGTGGGCCTACGCCTGCGGCGCGATCTCCACTGGCGAGGGCGTCGGCAACCGGTGGGTTTTCGTTCTTTGCGGTGTCCTGCTCGCGGGGCCCCTGCTTTGTGGAACAAGTCAGGCGGTGAACGACTGGTTCGACCGCCACGTCGATGCCATCAACGAACCGCATCGCGTCATTCCTTCCGGACGCATGCCCGGGCACTGGGGGCTCTATGTGGCCCTGCTCATGTCCGCTTTCTCCCTGATCGTTGCCGCGATGCTCGGAACGCTCATATTCGCGGCGGCACTCATCGGACTGTGTTTTGCCTGGGGTTACAGCGCGCCACCGCTGCGCTTCAAGCAAAACGGTTGGATCGGCAACGGTGTCGTTGGTTTCAGTTATGAGACCTTGCCCTGGCTGACCGCGGCAACGGTCATGACCGGTTTCGCGCCAAGCGAGCCAATCTGGATTGTTGCACTGCTTTACGGTTTTGGCGCGCACGGCATTCTTACTCTGAATGATTTCAAGGCGATCACGGGCGACAAGGAGATGGGCATCAACACCCTCCCCGTCCTTCACGGCCCCCGATCCGCAGCTGCCATTGCGTGCGTGATCATGGCTTTGTCGCAAGCGGGCGTTTTCGCAACCTTGTTTTACCTCGACCTTCCGCTTTTCGCGCTTGCTGTTGGGGTGCTGCTGGCATTGCAGATCGGTTGCATGATCCGCTTCGTACGTGACCCGATCCGCCTTGCTGTCTGGTATTCCGCGATCGGGGTCGGTCTTTACGTCACGGGGATGATGATAACGGCGTTCGGACTGCGATCGCTCGCTCAATCTGCGCTTTCAACGATGTGAGGGAAATTTCCCATGTTTCGGACAGCTGCCAATCACCGAGAGCATCATCAAACGGCCAATGGTCTGAGTTGGTTTGCGATCGTTCGACTTGGCTTGATCCAAGCTTCTCTGGGTTCCATTGTCGTATTGACCAACTCCACGCTCAATCGGGTCATGGTCGTGGAACTGAGCCTTGCGGCGGTCATACCCGGACTTCTGGTCGGCATTCATTATGCCATCCAGCTTTCCCGGCCCGTGTGGGGACACCGATCGGATGTCGGAAGTTCCAGAACAGCCTGGATCCTGGGCGGATTGGCGCTTCTGGCCATAAGCGGCACGGCCGCGGCCGCGACGACATTCCTATTCGAAGCCAATTTTTACGTTGGCCTCGTCGCAGCAATCGCGGCCTACACCCTGATCGGCGTTGGTATCGGGGCGAGCGGAACCTGTTTGCTTGCCCTGATGGCGGCCAAGACCGCTCCTGAGCGGCGCGCATCGGCTGCCACGATCACATGGATGCTCATGATTGCAGGAATTGTCGTGACTTCCATTGCCACCGGCATCAACCTCGACCCCTATACTCATTCACGGCTTGTCGCCGTCACCGCGATAACGGGCCTGGTGGTTCTCTGTGTTTCAGCACTCGCCATTGCCGGTATCGAGAAAAAACCGACCGTCATCGGTGACAAGGACCGGAAGCCCGCCACGAGTTTTCAAGAGAGTATCAAGGAAGTCCTGAACGACCCGGAAGCGCGCTTGCTTACGCTTTTCATTTTCATGTCCATGCTCGCCTACTCCACACAGGACCTCATTCTGGAGCCTTTTGCTGGTCTTCTTTTTGGCATGTCACCCGGTGAAACAACCAAGTTGTCAGGTACACAGCACGGCGGCGTCTTCTTCGGCATGGCGGTTGTCGGGATCGCGGGCGGGCTTTTTTCGAAACGCAAGCCCGGTCTCATCAAGTTCTTTATCGTTGCAGGGTGCCTTGGGTCCGGGCTAGCGCTCGCCTTTCTTTCACTTGCCGCATCCGTTGCCCCGGCCTGGCCGCTGGAAGCGAACATTTTTGCGCTCGGCTTCATGAATGGTGCTTTCGCGGTTGCAGCTGTCGGAACGATGATGGTTCTGGCCGGAGCGGGCAAATCTTCCAACGAAGGTGTGCGAATGGGGGTCTGGGGCGCTGCGCAGGCGGTTTCCTTTGGTCTGGGCGGCGTTGCCGGAACAGTGGTTTTGACACTGGGCCGCTGGTCCACGGGCAACGATGCGACAGCGTTCACGCTGGTTTTTGCGCTGGAAGCCATTCTGTTTCTGATGTCGGCACTGGTTGCGCTCCGGATTGGCGTCAAGCCGGTGCCACGACGCGACACCGAAGCCCACACCGCGCCTTCGACGGTCCCGGCTGAATAGATCATGCATCTTGAAAACTGTAGTGAAATAAAGAGGTCAGGCATGGATACCACATTCGATGTGGCCGTCATCGGCGGCGGTCCAAGCGGCGCAATCGCAGCAGAAGCGCTCGCGAAATCCGGCCACTCTGTCTTGCTCGTCGATCCCGATAGCCGCATCAAGCCCTGCGGCGGCGCAATTCCATCGAGAACGCTGAAAGACTTCTCCATCTCCGAAGATATGCTCGTTTCACGGGCAAACGCGGCGCGCGTAATTGCGCCGTCTGGCAAATCGGTGGAGATGCGGATTGGCGACATCGGCTTCGTCGGCATGGTCGACCGGGCAACCTTTGATCCCTATCTGCGCATCCGCGCTGAACAAGCGGGCGCGGATCTGCTGAAGGGCAAGCTGGTGTACATGGAGGAAACCGCAAACGGCACCCTACAGCTCTCGATTGAGCCCACGGATGGCAACAAAGCCAGGGAAACAGTGAGCCATAAAGCGCGGATCGTAATCGGTGCGGATGGCGCGAACTCCGCGGTGCGCCGCATCATGTTTCCGCGCAGCAAGAAACCGCCATATGTTTTCGCCTATCACGAGATTGTCGAATCCCCCGAAACCGGCGCATCCGCAGGATTTCAGGGAGACCGATGCGACGTCATTTATGATGGCCGGATTTCTCCCGACTTTTACGGCTGGATCTTCCCACATGGCGAGCAGACGTCTGTCGGCTGCGGGTCCGCAGTCAAAGGCCATAGCCTGCGCTCAGCAACGGCACAGCTTCTGAAGGCATCTTCCCTTGACGGACAGCGCGTCATTCGCCGGGAAGGTGCGCCCTTGCCTTTGAAACCCATGCGGCGGTGGGATAACGGCAAGAACGTCCTCTTGGTGGGTGACGCTGCTGGAACCGTCGCCCCATCGTCCGGTGAAGGCATCTACTACGCCATGTTGTGCGGGCAGTTGAGCGCCGAGGCCGTTGCCACATGCCTTGCGACAGGCAAAGCGTCGGCACTTTCAGAGGCCAGGAGACGTTTCATGAAAGATCATGGCCGTATCTTTTTCATTCTCAGGATCATGCAAAACGTCTGGTATCGCAGCGATCGCTTCCGCGAACGTTTCGTGACTATGTGTGCTGATCCCGACGTCCAACGTCTGACCTGGGAGTCTTATCTGAACAAGAAACTCGTTCGGCGTGATCCCCTCGCACATATCCGCGTCTTCTTCAAAGATCTCGGCCAGTTGCTTCGCATTCCGGCGGGCCAGAAATGAATATCCTGATGACATGGCTTGAAAGCGGCTGGCTGGCGGTTGCGGCCATGGCGATCCTCTGGGCGGAGACTCTGCTGCTCTGCTTGCTTTCAAGCAGCCCCATGGCGCGCTTCAAGGCCTTGGCGGGTGGTGCTCTTGCCGGAACATTCCTGCTGGCGGCATTGGCGTTTGCGCTTCGCGGCGACGCGCTTGGCTGGGTCCTTCTCTTTCTCTCACTGTCGCTGTTTGCGCACTTGCTCGATGTCGCCGGGCGCTTGAAAGATCACTCTGCCGCGTTGAGCCGCAACACCGACAAGTTAAGCAGTCCCGCCGTGCTCACCCAAAGGAGATAGGGGACGAAAAGAAGAGACGCGAGCGCTGAAATCGGCCAGGCCGCCAGGATGAAACCGGCGATCGCGAGCCAGAGCAGGCCTAACTCGAACAAAGCCAGGTCCATCCGTTTCAATCCGAAAAACAGCCAGGACCAGCATCCATTCAGGATGAGCTGCAAGATCCAAAGCCCCATGGCAAACGACCACCCTGCCTTGGTCCATATGTCCCAGCCGGCGTAGGCGATCATGACATAAAGGATCGTCCAGACCGTGGGGAATGCCCATTGCGGCGGCGTCCAGGAGGGTTTTCGCAGTGTTTCGTACCAAGGTCCGGGCTTGAATATCGCGCCGCTCATTGCGGCCAAAAAGACAAGACATGCAAATGTTGCCGCAGCCATACTTGGTACCTGCTTTCACCAAATTCACTCGGATCAGACTATGTCACACCAGTGCGACGAAACAAATGTCAGACGCATTGGAGCGGTCACTCCGCAGCCAAAATCTCCAAAGCCAAAGCTCAAAACTCCTCTTCGGTTGCACGGCGAAAAAGTCTGCCTCTTCGACAATCCGATTTTGCCCGCCCAACATGCAATAGACTGACAGATTTTTAGGCAGAATGTGTAAAAAAAAGTTTACACATTCGTCAAGTTCGTCAAGAATAAAGGACACCTTGCCGTTCACAGGTGAAGCCGAAACTGCTCCGGTCTGACGTTCGGAATATCGTCGGATCTTAAGAGGAGAATGGTGCCAAAGAAACGGCCTCAGGCGCGGGAGGAAAAGATATGAGCTTCATATCAAGGAGCGTTGCGGCAACGCCATTGCTCGATCAGGTACAAGACCCGCAGCACCTGAAACGCCTGACACCGGATGAGCTTGCCGCACTTGCGGACGAACTCAGAACCGAAATTATTTCCGTCGTGTCGGAAACTGGCGGTCATCTTGGTTCCAGCCTCGGCGTTGTCGAACTTACCGTTGCCATTCATGCCGTTTTTGACACACCGGATGACAAGCTGATCTGGGACGTAAGCCACCAGTGCTATCCTCACAAGGTTCTTACCGGACGCCGCGATCGCATGCGCACGTTGCGCAAGAAAAACGGGCTGTCCGGTTTCACCAGAAGGAGTGAAAGTCCTTTCGATCCGTTCGGCGCGGCACATTCTTCGACATCGGTGTCAGCCGGTCTCGGCTTTGCGGTCGCCCGTGATCTGACAGGCGGCACAGAAGACGTGATCTGTGTTGTTGGGGATGGTGCCCTGACCGCAGGCATGGCGTATGAAGGCCTTAACAATGCCGGCGACCTCGACCGGCGCATGTTCGTTATTCTGAACGACAACAACATGTCGATTTCGCCGCCAACCGGCGCGGTTTCAGATCATCTCAACGATCTGGCCTCCCGGACTGACGCGCTTGCGAAGGAGCGCAGTCTCTTTGAGCACATGGGGTTTCAATATCACGGGCCCGTGGACGGACACGACGTCAAAGAACTGGTTGCGGTGTTGCGAAAACTCAAGCGCGAAAGCATCGGACCCGTCCTGCTTCATGCCATCACACGCAAAGGTGCCGGCTACAGCTTTGCCGAAACCTCCCACGACAAGTATCACGGCGTTTCCAAATTCGATATTTCGTCGGGAAAACAGTCCAAGGCGAAAGCCAAGGCACCGAGTTACACCAAGGTCTTCGCCAATGCACTTGTTGAAGAGGCAAAAAGCGATGACCGGATTGTTGCGATAACGGCCGCGATGGCAGCCGGTACAGGGGTCGACGTCTTCGGAAAACAGTTTCCGGAAAGGACCTTTGATGTCGGCATTGCTGAACAGCATGCCGTCACCTTTGCTGGTGGACTTGCAGCAAGCGGGATGCGCCCGTTCTGCGCCATCTACTCAACATTCCTGCAACGTGGATACGACCAGGTCGTCCACGACATAGCACTTCAAAACCTTCCCGTCCGTTTCGCGATCGACAGGGCTGGCCTGGTCGGCGCGGACGGCCCGACCCATGCGGGCGCATTCGATGTCGGATATCTCGCAAACCTGCCCAATTTCACCGTAATGGCAGCAAGCGACGAGGTTGAGCTCACCCACATGGTGGCAACGGCGGCAGGCCACGACACGGGCCCGATTGCGTTCCGCTACCCGCGCGGTGAAGGCGTCGGCCTTCCTATTCCGGACAAGGCCGTTCCTCTTCCGATCGGAAAAGGCAGGATTGTCGAAACGGGAAGCAGTGTCGCGCTCCTGTCGTTCGGCGCGAGGCTTTCCCAATGTCTCGGGGCTCGTGAACGGCTCGAGGAAGAAGGGATTTCCGTTACGGTCGCGGACGCAAGATTTGCCAAACCGATTGATCAGAACCTGATCCTCGACCTCTTTTCCAATCACAAGCTTCTCGTCACGATCGAAGAAGGAGCGACCGGCGGCTTTGGCGCGCTGGTGCTACATTATCTGGCCGGGAACGGTTTGCTCGATGGCCGCTGCGACATTCGGACAATGACGCTGCCGGACAGTTTCATTTCCCAGGCTGCACCTCAGGAAATGTACGACGAAGCCGGCCTGAATGCGGAGCATATTGCCAACATGGCACGCAACGTATTGTTGCAAAACAAGAAAACCACAAGGCGCAGCATGCAGGCCTGGTCGGGGAAGCAGGAAAACTATGTCCAGTTGACGCATCGCGCGGAAGACAGGTGAAAATCGAGGGTGATTTATTCCAATTGAAGCTCCGTTACGCGTTTTGCGGCGCTTCTTTGGTGTAGTACCCTTACCTTAGTCGAGGAGCGCCTGACCGCCTAGGCCGAGCTTTCGGGAGGGGGGAATTGGCCTACAAAGAAAACGGCGAAAACGCAGCGACCGGAAAAGACGTGTCGCCACCGCTCGCCGACAATGGCCAGCCGTCAAAGGCAGAAGAAAAAAACCAGTTGAACTCTCAGGATCTTTCCATCCTGGAGCACGCTATTCGTGAACGTGTTTCCGGACTGGTCAACGACTTGCATCCTGACGTCAACGGGCAAGCCTCGTCTTTGCTTTCGGAGACAGATCTGGATTTCCGCCTGCATCCTGAACTGGATGCAAAGGCGCGCCAGCTTCCGGCAGCCGATAAAGCGATTGCCTTTCGCGAGAGATTTCTTAAGTCGCTCATCGATCCGGACCCCAGACACCACAGGGAAATCATCGAGGAGCTGCTGCAAGCAAACATTCCGATGCAGACCCTGGCGATTCATCTTTTTTGCCCGGTCGCAACGCAGCTTGGCACTTACTGGTGCAACGATGAAACCGACTTCATGCAGGTCGCTGTCGCATCGACACGATTGAACACCATCGTCAATCACGCCACCCATGCCGGCGCTCAATTGGTCAACCCCCATCCTTCGGCAAAGAGAGTCCTTCTTGCCCGGTCGCACGGCACAAAGCACACGCTTGGCGTCACGCTGGTGCGGATGTGTTTTCGCGACATGGGCTGGATCGTTGATGGCGGTGCCGACATGGAAATCGGCGACACCCTTTATATGCGTCTTTCCTCCCGCCCCTATCACCTTCTTGGTCTCTCGATCGGCCAAATTGAGGAGACAGCGGATTGCAAAGACGCGATCGAGCGATGCCGGTCGGAACCGGCAACGCGCGACGTGAAAATTGCACTGGGTGGTGCAGCGGTCGTGACCCGGCCCGATGAGTTTCAGAACACCGGCGCCGACGTCATCGCGCGTTCGGCCCTGGAAGTCATGCACTTGGCGGAATATATTCCGCACTAACTGCCCAGGGCGGATGCCGACAGATTGGGCTGCGCCGTTCGTGATCAGTCCCTTGTGCGCAAAACCCGTTCACCTGCAGTCTTCCAACTCAATTCTGCCGTCCGTGTTTCAGCCGCAGCATTGCGGATGAGATCGGCCCAGTTTGATCCATGTCAAACTCCGATACGCCCCTTAGTGTAAACTTAAGTTGACACATAGGAGGCAACCATGCGCATCGTCCTGATCCACCCGAACTACCATTCCGGCGGGGCGGAAATTGCGGGAAATTGGCCTCCTGCCTGGGTGGCTTACCTTGCCGGTCATCTGCGAGAGGCCGGGTTCGAGGACATACATTTCATCGATGCGATGACGAACAACCTCACTGACGAAGCGCTCCGGCAAAAACTGCGCGACCTAAAACCGGACGTCGTCGGCAGCACGGCCATCACCCCATCAATTTACGTTGCCGAGCAGGTGCTGAAGATTGCACAGGAAGAGTGCCCGGACGCCATCCGTGTGCTCGGCGGAATTCACGCGACCTTCATGTATAAACAGGTTCTGTCCGAAGCCCCATGGATCGACGTCATCGTTCGCGGCGAAGGCGAGGAGATTTTCCGCGACCTTATCCGCTGCATTGCCGCGGGCCGCTGGCCTCAGGACCAGCGCAACATCAGGGGCCTCGCTTTTGCGGAAGGCGATCAGTTCGTGGCAACCCAGGCCGCGCCGACCGTCAAGGACATTGACGCGATCAATCCGGACTGGTCACTTCTGGAGTGGTCGAAATATATTTACGTTCCGCTCGGCGTGCGTGTCGCCATTCCAAACATGGCCCGCGGATGCCCCTTCACCTGTTCGTTCTGCAGTCAGTGGAAATTCTGGCGTGACTATCGTGTCCGGGACCCGAAAAAGGTCGTCGATGAAATCGAAACGCTGGTTGCACAGCACGATATCGGCTTCTTCATTCTCGCGGATGAGGAACCCACCATCAACCGGAAGAAGTTCATAGCCTTTTGCCAGGAACTGATCGATCGTGGCCTGAACGAAAAGGTCAAGTGGGGCATCAACACGCGTGTAACCGACATTTACCGAGACCGTGAACTGCTATCGTTCTACCGGAAAGCAGGGCTTGTCCATGTCTCTCTCGGTACCGAGGCCGCGGCGCAACTGAAACTCGACCGCTTCAACAAGGAAACAAAGGTCGCCGAAAACAAGGAGGCCATCCGCCTGCTTCGCGAAGCGGACATATTTGTCGAGGCTCAGTTCATCGTCGGCCTCGACAACGAAACTCCGGAGACCCTTGAAGAAACCTTCCAGATGGCCTGGGACTGGCAGCCTGACCTTGCCAACTGGGCCATGTACACGCCATGGCCCTTCACACCGCTGTTTGCGGAAATCAAGGACAAGGTCGAGATCTTCGACTTTTCGAAATACAATTTCGTCACGCCGATTATGGCACCTGAAGCAATGGACCGCGCGACCCTGCTCGACCGGGTGATGCACAATTACCGACGCTTCTATTCACGAAAGGCCCTCTTTTACTATCCCTGGCGCGGAACCGGGTTCCGGCGCAGATATCTTCTTGGTTGTCTCAAGGCCTTTCTGAAAGCCGGCTTCCAAAGAAAATTCTATGATCTTGGCAAGGCGAATTATTGGGGGCCCCAATCCAAGAAGGGGGTCAACTTCAATTTTGACCGCAAACGCACAATCGTACCGGCACAAATGGATGATTGGGAAGCTTCCGCAGACCGGGCGGCACGCGCCCGTGCGCGCCGCGAAGCTGCCGATGCGATTGTCCCGGACAAGATGCTTGCGTGCGGAGGCGGATCACAGCAAATGTCGCAGGGCGCGGCAAGCCTGCCGGGTGAATGACAATGCCGATCGATTTGGCTGCCGGAGGCGCGGGAGTTGTTGGACCCAATGCCGTCGTGCAACTTGGCTTGGCCTTGCAGGATCATTATGGCCCTCAAACGGCCCAAGCCGTCTTTTCAAGGAGCGGTTACCCGGACCTTGTCGATCATCCACCGGACGTGATGATCAATGAAACCATTCCGGCTTCGCTGATGGCAGGCCTTTGGGCGACACTTCAAGCTGAAGACGCGCATGCCATCGCATTGGAAGCTGGTCGTCGGACTGCCGACTACGTGATTGCACACCGCATTCCGCGCGCTGCGAAATGCGCACTCGCCTGCGCGCCCAAAGCCCTTGGAGCCCGACTGCTTCTCAAATCGATCCATCGCAATGCCTGGACCTTTTGCGGATCCGGCGTGTGCACAATCAGAACGTCCCCTCCCCTTGCTCTCTTGCTCCGAGAGAACCCGATCCGCACACCCGGTTGCGTCTGGCATGTCGCTGTCCTTGAGCGGTTGTTTTACAGGCTTGTGTCTTCGCATGCGCAAGTGACGCATCATGCGCTTCAGGTTGAAAATTGCTTGGTCGACAGGTTCGAAATCGCGGTGGCGTGAAGCTGTATGGCGGGATGGGAACCTACCAAAGAGAGTGCGGCACCGGCTGAACGACAGATCATATGTCCGGTTGCATGAGCTTAATCCGATCATGTGCGGGACCAAAACTTCGTGAATTTTCAAATCACGTAAGGAAGGCATTTCGGAAACTGAACACCTGTTCATATTCTAATCATGTCTTCCAGAACTGTCTTCGGCATCAACTCTGCGAGGTCGTTCATTGAGACCATTTGGCTGTTTGGAATTTGTCCAAGGGCCACGCATGTCACCAACAGCCCCAGCTGAAACAGGCATAGATGCAACTTAAGTGTGTGTATGAGTTCAATAAAAATTTCGAAGTTATTTTCGATTCAATTTGCATCCAAATTCACACATCCACCAAGCCCCACACCGGAAACAAAGCAGTCTATTCCAGAAGAAAAACGTCTTATTTCAACTTTTGAGAGTGCTTCAGGTTGAAGGGGCAACAATTGTGAATTAGTGCATTTGCACTATTTCTTTATTTACAAAAGTTGCAACTTTACATTAAAATACAGTATAATTTGCAACCATTTGTAAAAAAATCGTTAAGATGTTATTAACTTACCCAAAGTTCGAGATCTATTTTCTAATTTTTGTTTTCAAGCTGGGGGGCTTCTTAGATGGCAAACATTATTGGAACGCCAGGAGACGACCAATTCGGGCTTCAACTCATCGGGACTGCTGCCGATGATAATTATTTTGGCTTTGCCGGAAACGACTGGCTGATCCCATCGCTGGGTGACGATGTTCTTGACGGTGGGGCAGATCTGGACGTTGCGATCTATGATGCCAGCCCGCTTGTCAACGGTGTTTTCATCAACAACACCTCAGTGGCCATCAGCGGTATCGCAGCGTTCACAGTCGACAAAGGGCTGGGTGGCACCGACACGCTCATCGACATCGAAAATTTCCACGGAACGAATTTCGATGACACGATTTATGTTGGAGGCCTGGGCCTCTTTTTCACCTATACGTTTGATCGCGCCGGAAACGACTATGTAGAAGCCAGTCAGGATCCGAACGCAACCAGCGGGCACACCTTTTTTGCCGGGAGCGGCAACGATACTTACGTCGGCACAATTCAGTTTGACCGGGTGGATTATCAGGACGACGGATCGGCGGACGCTGCTGGTCCTGTCTTTCAGGGTGTGAATGTCGACCTGGCGGCAGGTACTGCAACGGACGGCTGGGGTGGAACCGATACACTGATCGGGATCGAAGATGTATCCGGAACCGATTTGGCGGACATCATTTTCGGCGATGCAAACACCAACAACATCTTCGGCAACGGCGGCAACGATCAGATAAACGGGGGTGCAGGAGGCGCGGACTATCTGAACGGCGGAACGGGTAATGACACGATCATCGCCGATCCCGACGGATCCTTTATGGTTGGCGGCGAAGGAGACGATACCCTGATCGGTGGATCAGGCTTCGACACAATCGCCTATAACGAAGACGCCGGAAACGGCGGTACAAACGGAATTGTTGCCGACCTTGTTTCCGGGATCGTAGTCGACGGCTTCGGCGATACCGATACTGTGAGTGGTATCGAGCGTATCATAGGGACCGAATTCAACGACCAGATGACCGGGGACAGCAATCCAACGCGGTTTCGCGGGCTCGCCGGAGACGACTTTATTGATGGTGGCAGCAGCAGCAGGGACCGTGTCGACTATGACCGGGATCCAAGCGGTGTCACAGTAAATCTGCTTACTGGAACCGCTACAGACGGCTGGGGAGATACAGACACCCTGGTCAATATCGAGCGCATTCGCGGCTCGAATTTTGATGACAACTTGACGGGTGACGCAAACCGGAACCAGATCAGACCGCTGGAAGGCAACGACTTTATCGACGGCGGCGACGGAAGAGACACGGTTGACTATTCCGATGAGACTTTCAACGGAGGTTTGCAGGGTGTCAATGTAGACTTGGCAGCCGGAACGGCCACTGACGCGTTCGGAACGACGGACACGCTCATAAACATCGAGGAAGTCGTCGGAACATCGCTTGACGACGTGCTTCTGGGCGACAGCGGCGATAATTATCTCGAAGGCCGGGAAGGCGACGATGAGCTTCGCGGATTTGGCGGCTTCGACGAACTCAGCGGAGGCCAGGGCAACGATATCCTGGACGGCGGCTCAAATCCGTTCGATTTTTCCGGCGGTGACCGTGCTTCCTACAGTCAGGAACATGAGAACGGCGGATCGTCAGGGATCGTTGCCGACCTGAATACCGGGATTGTTACCGATACATTTGGTGATACCGACACGCTTATCGACATTGAAGAAATTCAGGGATCGGTCTTCGACGACATCATTACCGGTTCCGCAGGCGACGAACAGCTTCGCGGCGAAGACGGCAACGACACGCTGACCGGAAACGACGGAAACGATGACCTATCCGGAGGTGCCGGAAACGATAGCTTGGACGGTGGTGACGGCGGGGACTTTCTCCAACCGGGAGCAGGTACTGACACGGTCATCGGCGGTGCCAATGGCCCATTGGGCGAGGACGACGAGCTTTCCTACATTTTCGACAGCAGGGATGTCGGAACGTCAAACGGTATAGCTGTCACCTTTACAAATGCGACCGATGGCACTGTCATCGATTATGCCGGTGACACCGACACATTCACCGGCATTGAACGTGTTCGAGGTACGAACAACGCGGATACATTCATCGGCTCGATAGGGGACCAGACGTTCCAAGGATTTGGCGGCGCTGACCATTTCGACGGCGGCGCGGGTGATAGAGACCGCATAGACTACAACCGGGAGCGGGCGGACCTGGATTCTCCAGAATTCGGGATCGTGGTCAACATGGTCGCCGGAACAGCGACCGACACCTATGGCGACACCGACACGTTTACAGGCATCGAAGAGATCCGCGGCTCACGGTTCGACGATTTCATCACCGGAGACAATAATCGGAACAACATCCAAGGCGGCGACGGGGTCGATACTCTCGACAGTTTCGGTGGCTCAGACAACTACATCGAAGGCGGCGCTGGCAACGACATAATTCACGCTCGCGGCGATGATGACTCCGTGAACGGTGGCCAAGGCAATGACGTCATTACGTTTTACGGTAATAGCGGGTTTGTAGATCCAGGGCTGGGCTCGGACACGATCACAGGTGGAACCACCGGCTTCTTCTTGATCGCTTACCAAAATGTCAGTGAAAGGGTCGTGGTGGACACGGCTCTCGGCACGACGCAGCTGGCCGGTGGTGACGTCGACACCTTTACCAACATTCGCAACGCGCAAGGTGGTGAAGCAAACGACGACTTACTCGGCGATGACCTTGACGAATACCAGGAATTCCAAACATCCCTTGGCGATGATTTCATCGACGGCCGCGGGGGTGACGACGATTGGCTGATTTACGACTACAACTACAGGATTGATAATCCCAACGCTGCAGACGTGCAGGTCACGATCGACTTTATAAACGGAACGGCAACAGGTGTACTTGCCGGAAACGACACCTTCCAGAACATCGAAGGTGCGCGCGGGACCTTTGGCAACGATGTATTCATCGGAAGCAACCAGGCTTTTGAAGAGTTTCAGGGCCTAGCCGGAAACGATACCTTTACCGGCAATGGCGGTCTTGACAGACTGAACTACAGCTTCGATGACAATCGTGGTGGCCTGAGCGGTGTAGTCGTCAATCTCTCGACTGGTACGGCGACAGACGGCTTCGGCGACACCGACACCTTCACTGGTATCGAGCAGGTCAACGCCACCGATTTCAGTGACACCCTCACCGGTGACGGTAACGAAAACATCCTGATCGGTCGCGCGGGTATGGATACCATTTCCGGCGGCGCCGGAGATGACGGTATTTACGCCGGGGGCGACATTGACACAGTTACAGGAGGAACCGGTTCCGACATCTTCGGCGGGCGAATCTGGGAACTGGATGGCGATATCATCACGGATCTGTCTTTCGAGGACAAGATCCGGGTCTTCGATGAAGACTTCAACGACATTGGTGCGAACCTGACCATTGTCGGCAGCGAGTTGCGCATCGACATAGATGGCGATGGCGCTGCTGATGCGACCATGCAATTGACCAACGGCTACTCCGGCCCTGTCGAGTCCTTCGGCGGCCCCGTCGGGGGACCTGTGCCCACCTTTTTGACCGTTGAGAATGCAGGTCTTTTCGGAAACGTCATTAGCGAAGACAATACTTCGGTCACGATAGAGGTCACGCGCAGCGGCGACGTGTTCACGACTGCGTCCGTGGACGTCACGATCACCGGCACGGGCCTCAACCCGGCGAACGCGAGCGACATTTCCTCGCCATTTTCGACGATTGAGACCGTCACCTTCCTTCCAGGGGAAATGGTGAAATCCGTAGTGGTCGACATTTCCGAAGACGGCGCAATTGAACCAAACGAAGATCTTGCCGTTACGCTTTCCAACGCCGTCTCCGACGGCACGCTTCCGGCTCAGATAAACGGCGGCGAAACCTATATCCGTATTCTGAACGATGATTTTCCCGAAACCGTCAGCATTGAGGGAGGCAGAGCTCCGGAAGATTCAGGTGTTCTAACCTTTACCGTTGAGCGCACAGGAGACACATCGTCTGCGATCGATGTCCCTTATACCATCCGGTCCGCGGGCGGCACTCAGGGCGCAGAGAGCGATGATCTCGTCAATGGACTCGACCAGTCAGGGGTTGTGACAATTGCGGCGGGCCAGACAACCGCGACATTCACAATCGGGATTGTTCCCGACAGCATTAATGAATTGCATGACGATGTGATCGCGTCGATTTCCACGGATCCGAGCTGGCCGGCCAATCTTGCAATCGGTACGCGCGAGGCAATCGGATCAATCCGCAATGACGACGGCGTGCCGCCGAACCCGCCCCTGGGAGCAACCGCATCCAACTGGGGAGATCCTCACATCGTTACCCTTGACGGCCTTGGGTACGATTTCCAGGCGGTCGGCGAATTCACTCTCATAGAGGCAACATCCGGCGATCCGCTGAATGTGCAGGTTCGTTACAAACCTGTACTCGGGTCCGACATTGCCAGCCAGACGTCGGCGGTTGCAACGACACTAGGTACGGCGCGGGTCGTAATCGATATCGATGCTGCGAGCCTTGTGACAGTCAATGGGGTTGCGTTCGACCTGGCAACAGCAGCAGGCGGCGCGAGCCTCGGCGACGGCCAGATATTCTTCGACGGTGAAATCATCACGCTAGTCTATGCAAACGGCGAACAGTTGCACGTGACGGAACCCGGAGATTTCCTCAACACGAATGTGTATCTGAACTCGGGAAGAGACGTCCGTGGACTTTTGGGCGACGGAGACGGCGATCCATCAAACGACCTCGCCCTCAAGGACGGCACAACACTGTCTCAGCCTGTTGATTTCGATGTGCTCTATGGCGCTTTTGCTGCGGACTGGCGCATCACAGACAGCACATCACTATTCAACTACCCCGCAGGCCAGGGAACGGACGACTTCACCGACCTTTCCTTCCCGAGCGGCGTTCTGTCGATAGACGACCTTCCGGACGAAATTCTTCAGCCACTTCTTGATGCTACCGCAGATATTTCCGACCCGGTTGCACGCGAGGCAGCCATCCTTGACGCTCTTCTGACCGGCGATATCGAAACGGTTCTTCAGTCTGTCGAGGACGTGAATGAGGCCGATGACTCAACCGAGCCGGACAATGCACCGGTTGTTGAGTCCGCCGTTGGCGTGATTGGTTCCAGCAGCCAGCTTATTGAAGGCAATACCGGCGTTCAGAGCCTGGTTTACACCATTTATCGAACAGGTGATTTGAGTGAGGCGCTTTCGCTTGACTACAGTTTTTCCGGCACAGCGGACAGTACGGATTTTTCCGGAATTGGCGGGGGGACACTGAACTTCGGTATCGGTGAAACAGCCAAGCTGGTCGAAGTCGGACTGCTTGGCGATACGGACGTCGAAGGCAATGAAGATCTTGTCTTCGAGATGTCAGTTACATCGGGGTCACCATCACTCATCAATTCGACCTTCAAAACGACGGTCCTAGACGATGACGCAGCGCCGAACGCGCAACCAGTTGCCGAAGACGACGACTATAAGGTCGATGAAGACGTGACGCTGAGCGTCCCAATCGACGGTGTTCTCGACAACGATACGGATGCCGATGGGGATACGCTGACGGTCACCGTTACCTCTGATGTGTCACATGGCAGTCTGGACCTGAAAGATGACGGTTCCTTCGACTACACGCCGGATGCGAATTTCAACGGGGTCGATAGCTTCACGTATGAAGTTTCCGACGGCAAAGGCGGAGTTGACGAGGCCACGGTGACGATTACCGTGGATCCGGTCAACGATGATCCGGTTGCTGGTGACGACTCCGGCTTCACCACAGATTTTGAAACCCCGATTGAAATCAACGCCACCGATCTGCTTGACAATGACGATGACGGTGATCCGGACGAAACGCAGCCTCTGTCCATTACGAATGTCGGCAATCCGCTCGGCGGCACCGTAAGCCTTGCGGCGGGCATCATAACGTTCACTCCGGCTGAAGGTTTTAGCGGTGAAGCCCAATTCACCTATGAGCTTTCGGACGGAGCCGGCGGCACCGATACCGCGGTCGTTTTGCTTGAGGTCGGCGAGGCTTCGAACGACGCTCCAATTGCCGTCGACGATACCACTGAGACCGACGAAGACAATGCGGTCACGTTCAACATTCTCGACAACGACACCGATCCGGACGGGGACCAAGTACAGTTGAACCAGGTTTTCGCCGAGGACGGCACACTGATCCCGTTCGACGTCGAAACGGCACTGGCCAGCGGTGGAACGATCACGATATCTCGGGATGGAACCACCGTCTTCGATCCGGCTGGTGATTTCGAGGCACTCGGCTTCAACCCGCAGCCGGAGCCGCCCGCGGCCGCTTTCGACCTTGTCTACAACATCATCGAAGACACCGACGAAGGGCTCGTCAGCGACAATGCGACCGTAACCATTTCCGTTCGCGGGCAAAACGATGCACCGCTCGCGGACGACTTTGAAGTCGAGACGACAGAAGACATGTCAGTCATTCTGCCGATTCTCGACATGGTGTCGGACGTTGATGGCGACGATTTGGAACTGGAATTCCTGATCGATCCGGCGATTGGCGAGATCACGTTTGACGGCGAAGACTACAGGTTCACGCCCGCACCGGACGTCAATGGCGATTTTGATATCGAATATATCGTCACCGATGAGCACGAAAGTTCCTCCAGAGGAATACTCAGCCTGACGATTGAGCCAGAGAACGACGACCCGGTCGCAGTGGACGACAGTGCCACGACGGATCAGGACACGTTCGTTGCGATCGACTATCTGGCAAACGATACGGATCCCGATGGCGACGGCTTGACTGTGACGAGTGTCGGCCCCGCCTCGAACGGTGTGGCATCGCTCACAGGCTATACGCCTGATCCAGGCTTCTTTGGAACGGATAGCTTCACCTACACAATCTCCGACGGCAACGGCGGCACTGCGACGGCGACGGCAACTGTCACGGTCGTCTCAGAAAGTTCCGAAGTGGCGGATTACTCCCAGAACTCCGGGGGGGTCTACACCCGTTTGGACCGGGGCTGGTCGACGGATATTGAGAACAAGGCGCTCGGATGGATACCGCTCACACAAGGAATTGCCGCCAGTACCGTCCCACATGACGATCTCGTCAATGTTCAAGACATCGTCGGATCTGACTTCCTCGATCTTATTGTCGGAGACGCTGCAAACAACCTGATCCGCGCCGGCGACGGCAACGACTACTTCAGCGGCCTTGCCGGCGACGACAGTCTCTTCGGAGAAGAGGGCAACGACAGGATCTTCGGCGGATTGGGCAACGACACCCTGGACGGTGGGGAAGGCAATGATCAGCTTACGGGTGGCGAGGGCCTCGACATTTTCATCTTCAATGGCGGGCACGATGTAATCCGGGACTTCGACCCGCAGATCGGTGAGGATGAAAATGGGGCCGACGGCGATCTTGTCTCGATCTCCATTTCTGGAATCTCCGATTTCGACGACTTGCTTGCAACTGCATCGCAGGACGGCGCTGATACCGTGTTCAACATCAGTGATGACGATCGCCTGACGCTTCAGGACACCCTTCTGGTGTCGCTGGAGGTGGACGATTTCAAGTTTGTCTGAACGCTAACGCGGGGCACTTTCCAACTTGCCGTTGGACTCCAAAGCGCCCCGCTGTTTCGAACAGCCTGCGCGTGTGTTCCTCGTCAACTCTCTTTGCCATGCCAACGGTACCATAAGGTAAGCGGTAACGCTTGTTTGCAGTATCAGAATCGCCCCGCCCTCTCTCACGTGTTGCGAGAGAACCCGATCCGTACGCCGCGTTGCATCCGGCATGTCGTTGTCTTGGAACGGCTGTTTTGCAGGCTGGTGTCTTCGTAGACGCGTGTGACGCATCATGCGCTTCAGGTCGAAAACTGCTTGGTCGACAGGTGCGAAATAGCGGCGGTGTAACGAGGTTACAGAGCTTTTCCCAACAGTGCGATGCCTCACCATTTTGCTTGTCAGAGCAACTGCAGCGCTGAAAGCGCAATTTTGTCGCAAAAAATTCGGCCCGTTAGGTGCTCCCGCTGCAAGTCAAGATAATGACGGCTTTGAGGCGAATTGGACCACTTCTTCAAAAAATGCAGCCTGACCTGTTGCCAAGCACTCAAAAAGGGACAAATAATGTGACCAATTGAAATTGGTTCCATCAAGAGATTTCGCATGACAGAAGATCGTCCAACTCGGCGAAACTCCAGTCTGGCGCTAGAACGCCTTCGAATTCTCGTTGATCAGCTTGCGATGGACGGCGTACGTCAACTACCGACAGAACGGGACCTTTCCGAGCAAATTGGTGTCGGTCGGCGTGCCGTGCGTAGGGCTCTGGAAGTGCTTGAAACCGAGGGGTTCATCTGGCGGCGGCAGGGTGCCGGCACCTTTATCGGGTCAAAACCGAGCGAGGGCGAGCAACAGCTCAGCAAACTGCCTGAAATGAGCAACATGCTCGAGGTCATGGAAGTGCGCTTGCGTCTGGAACCTGCGCTGGCTCAGCTGGCCGCCATACGGGCGACGCCAAAAGACATTGTCCAGATGCGCCATGTGGCCGACAAAGTCGGCGAAGCCGATGACATGGACGGACGCGAATTGTGGGACGGCGCCCTTCACCGCGCCATCGCGAAGGCTGCGGGCAACACCCTTTTTCTTGCGCTTTTCGACGTGGTCGACCGCATGCGTCAGAACGACAGCTGGCGCCACGTGCGCGAAGCCCTGCGCACCCGCGAAACCGTCTCACAATACAAGGCGCAGCATTCAGATATTGTGGATGCGATCGAGCGCCACGACCCCGTTTCCGCAGAACGCCTGATGCGCCAGCATCTGCTTGCCCTTCAGGAACGGCTGTTGTTCCAGACTTCGGAAAACGCCGGCAATGAGTGAGCGCCAGGAAAACCAGCTGCGATCATCAAGCGACGCCCCGCTTTTGACAGTCGAGGACCTCTCGATCCGCTTCAAGGGCGCTCCGGCCAATACGGTCGACGGCGTATCTTTCAGCATCAAGCGTGGCGAGACGCTCTGTATTGTCGGCGAAAGCGGGTGCGGGAAATCCATCTCTGCGCTGGCGTTGATGGGTCTTCTGCCAACGCCTCCAGCGGAAATCGCAGCTTCGCGCATTTCCTTTGACGGGCGCGATTTGTTGTCGCTTCCGCCCAAAACCCGGGCGGACCTGCGCGGCGATCGCATGGCGATGATCTTTCAGGAACCGATGACGTCCCTCAATCCGGCCTTCCGCATCGGGGACCAGATAGCCGAAGGTGTGTTGCGCCACAGAGCCGTCAGTCAAGCAGATGCCCGTCAACGTGCGCTCGACATGCTGGATCGCGTGAAAATCCCGGCGGCCGCGGAGCGCCTTGACGACTATCCGCACCAGCTTTCGGGCGGCATGCGCCAGCGAGTGATGATTGCAATGGCGCTTGCAAATGATCCGGATCTGTTGATCGCGGACGAACCGACGACCGCGCTCGATGTGACTATCCAGGCCCAGATCCTTGACCTGATGAGAACGCTTCAGGAGGAAACGGGAACCGCGCTGATCATGATCACACACGATCTGGGCGTTGTTGCAGAAGTCGCTGATCAGGTTGCCGTCATGTATGCCGGGAGAATTGTCGAACAGGGGCCGGTTCAGGCCATTTTTGACGATCCGCAACACCCCTACACCATCGGCCTGATGAGCTCCCTGCCCTCGCTTGGGCAAAGACAAAGCCGGCTGACGACGATCTCCGGAATGGTCCCGACGATCGACAAGATGCCAGGAGGATGTCGATTTGCCCCTCGCTGCCCTTTCGCCGCGGATCGCTGCGAGACTGAAGCGCCTTCGCTGACAACCATGTCTCAGACGCATCTTGCCGCCTGTCATCTTGCTCCGCTGGAAAACCACATGATGGAAGCGGTATGAAGCACTTTGCGCAGGACACAATTCTGGAAGCGCGTAATGTCGGCCGCAATTTCACGCGTGGTGGCGGTCTTTTCCATCCAATGACAATCGTCAGGGCCGTCGACGGTGTAGACCTGGCGGTCAAGCGCGGCGAAACGCTCGCCATTGTAGGGGAGAGCGGATGCGGGAAATCGACACTCGCCAGAACCCTGGTCCGGCTCTTGGAACCTACCAGTGGTGAGGTGCTTTACGAAGGCAATGACATTGCTCACCTTCCAGCCCGTGATATGCGCAAGCTGCGCAAGGACCTGCAGTTCGTTTTCCAGGATCCTTTCTCGTCGCTCAATCCGAGGATGACCGTCGGGGCCATCGTTGAAGAGCCGCTGACCGTTCACACCAACGACAGCAAAGCTGAACGACAAAAGAAGGTGGTCACTCTGCTGCAGCGAGTCGGGCTTCGCGCGAGCATGGCGGACAGATACCCGCACGAATTTTCAGGTGGTCAGCGGCAGCGCATCGGCATAGCCCGTGCCCTTGCGAGCGATCCGAAAGTGATTGTTGCCGACGAGCCTGTCTCAGCCCTCGATGTGTCCGTGCAGGCCCAGGTGATCAATCTGCTTGAAGACTTGAAAACCGAATTCAATCTCACATTGATCCTGATCGCCCATGATCTCGCTGTGATCCGTCACATGAGCGACAGGGTCGCAGTCATGTATCTCGGCGAGGTCGTTGAGATTGGTGATACGGAAACTGTCTACGGCACTCCCCGGCACCCCTACACCCAGGCGCTGATGCGCTCGATCCCGGTTCCAGCGCCCGGGATGCGATCAATGAAGGCGGATCTTCCGGGCGATATCCCCTCGCCGCTGAACCCTCCTCCCGGCTGCCGTTTTCATACCCGTTGCCGGCATGCCGGCGAACGTTGCGGAACCGAGCGTCCAACGCTTGAAACTGCCAATGGATCACGTGAGGTCGCCTGCCATCACTGGCAGAAAATCGCAGGCACCCAGACCAGACAAAAACAAGAACCGTCCCGAAGCGCGGCCACTGAAAAACGCTTTTCCCTTTACCGGGAATGGAGCGAAAAAATGTCGATAAGCACAGCCTCCTCCCCCGGTACCACTCCCACCCAGAGGAAAGACAAAAATGCGTAAATCTCTCTTAGCAGCACTGCTTCTTGGTGTTTCGTCAATTATCACGCCAGCCATGGCGGCCGACCTTCGCATCGGTCTTCAGGAAGACCCGGACGTCCTTGACCCCGATCAATCGCGGACATTTGTCGGCCGTATCGTCTATGCGTCCCTTTGCGACAAGCTTGTCGACATTACACCGGATCTCGAAATCATTCCGCAACTCGCCACTGGCTGGTCCTGGTCCGACGACGGCCTGACCCTGACAATGGATCTGCGCGACGATGTCACGTTCCATGACGGTACACCGTTCGATGCCGAAGCTGTCAAAGCCAATATCGACCGCTCCCAGAACCTGCCCGAAAGCCGGCGCAAGAGTGAAGTCAAGAACATTCAGTCGGTTGAAGTCACCGGACCTCATCAGGTGCAGTTCAAGCTGAAAGGTCCCGATGCGACGCTGCTGGCTCAGTTTGCGGACCGGTCCGGCATGATGCTGTCACCGACCGCAGCAGCTGCTGCCGGGGTCGATCTGGGAGCGAAACCGATTTGCTCCGGCCCGTTCAAATTTGTCGAAAGGGTTGCGCAAGACAGGATTGTTCTTGAAAAGTTTGCCGAATACTGGAATGCGGACGCGATCAATTTCGACAAGGTCACCTTCCTGCCCATTCCCGACACGACCGTCCGTCTCGCAAACCTTCGCTCCGGCGATCTTGATATGCTCGAGCGCCTGGCGGCTACCGATGCTGCGTCCGTGAAAGGCGACGGATCGCTTCAATATGAAGAGGCCGTGAGCCTCGGCTATCAGGGGATCACGGTGAATGTTGCCAACGGAGACCGCGCCAACAATCCTCTGGGCCAGGACGCCAAGATACGAGAAGCCTTCAGCCTGTCCCTCGACCGCGAAGCAATCAACCAGGTCGTGTTTGAAGGCGCATTTGCACCCGGCAACCAGCCCTATCCGCCGACGAGCCCCTGGTACGACACAGACCATCCGGTTCCGGCAAGAGACGTTGAAAAGGCCAAGGCGCTTTTGAAAGAAGCCGGTTTCGACAGTCTTGATGTCGAAGTCCAGGTCGCCAACAACCCGGTACAAACGCAGCTCATGCAGGTCGTACAATCAATGGCTTCTGAAGCCGGCTTCAACGTCAAACTGAAGTCGATGGAATTTGCCAGCCTCCTGTCGGACCAGTCTGCGGGCAACTATCAGGCCAGCCAGATCGGATGGTCGGGACGCGTCGATCCGGATGGCAACATCCATCAGTTCGTGACCTGTGAAGGCGGGATCAACGACAGCAAATACTGCAATCCCGAAATTGACGCCCTTCTGGACGAAGCCCGGACTTCAACGGATCTGGAGATCCGCAAGGAAAAGTACGACGCGGCCCGCGACATCCTGAACGCGGACATGCCGCTCATCTACCTCTACCACGTTACGTGGATCTGGGCTCTCTCGGACAAGCTTGAAGGCTTCAAACCTTATCCGGACGGAATGATCCGTCTGGAAAACGTGAAGTTCAAGTAACTCCTGAACATAGCGGGACCCGGCATATCCGCCGGGCCCCGGTCACCGGCGGACCCCAATATGCTGTCTTTCATCGCAAGACGATTGGCCATAGCTATCCCGACCATTTTTCTGGTCTCGGTATTCGTCTTTTTCTTGCAAAAGCTTTTGCCCGGAGATCCGGCGCTGGTTCTGGCAGGCGAAGAGCGCGACCCGGAGACGCTGGCGTTCATCCGGGAAAAGTACCACCTCAACGAACCGATCCTGCTGCAATATTATTACTGGGTCAGCGGCATGTTGCAGGGTGACTTCGGCATATCTCTGCGCACCAACCAGCCCGTTCTGGAACTCATCGGCGAAAAGCTTCCCGTGACGATCCAACTTGCTGTCATGGCCATGATTATTGCAATGATCATCGGCATACCAGCGGGCATCGTATCAGCGGTCAAGAAAGGTACTGCTGTCGACTACACCGCCAATATCGTTGCGCTATCCGGCCTGTCGATACCGAATTTCTGGCTTGGGATCATGTTGATCATGCTGGTCTCGGTCCATCTCGGCTGGCTGCCGGCCTCCGGCTATGAATCGCCGTTCGTCGATCCGATCCGATCCCTTGAAACGATGATCATGCCCGCCTTCGTGCTCGGAACGGCCCTGGCGGCAACCTTGATGCGCCATACACGCTCGGCAATGCTTGGGGTGCTGCGGGCCGATTATGTCCGGACCGCACGCGCGAAAGGGCTGCAGGAGAAAGTGGTTGTCCTGAAGCACGCCTTTCGGAACGCCCTGCTGCCGATCGTCACCCTGAGTGCCCTTTTGTTTGGTGAGCTGCTCGCTGGCGCCGTCCTGACCGAACAGATTTTCACGATCCCCGGCTTCGGCAAGCTGATCGTCGATGCCGTGTTCACGCGGGACTACGCCGTTGTTCAGGGCGTGGTCATGTGCACGGCGGTCGGCTTCATTCTCATGAACCTCATCGCCGATGTTCTGTATTTCCTCCTCAATCCACGCATGAGGACTGCCCTGTGACCGTCGCCGCCGACATTCCGAGAGCCGGATCCGAGGAGCAACCAAGATCCGGAAACCGGGCCTGGAAGAAACTCAGGGCCAACAAGAGTGCCTTTGTGGGCTTCCTTCTGGTCGTGTTTTTTGTCTCCATTGCTATTCTTGCGCCCGTACTGCCGATCGCCGATCCGACCGCAACGGACTGGGGAGCCATTCGCAAGGGCCCTTCGGCCGCGCACTGGCTCGGGACCGACGAACTCGGACGCGACATTCTCTCCAGAATGATCTGGGGTGCACAGGCATCGCTGCTTGCAGGCGTTGTTTCCGTCCTGATTGCCGTCTCGATTGGTGTCCCCTTCGGCCTGATTTCAGGGTATTTCGGCGGCTGGATCGACCAGATCATCTCACGCGCAACCGATGCACTGCTCGCAACGCCATTTCTCATTCTGGCAATAGCACTTGCCGCATTTCTCGGACCGAGCCTGACCAACGCGATGATCGCAATTGGCCTGTCGGCGATGCCGATCTTTATCCGGCTGACACGGGGCGAAGTCCTGGCGGTCAAAATGGAAGACTATGTGGAAGGTGCTCACGCCATCGGCCTCTCCACACCGATCCTGCTGATACGCTACATCCTGCCGAACGTGTTCGCTCCCATTCTCGTTCAGGCAACCCTGACCATTGCGACGGCCATCATTGCGGAAGCGAGCCTGTCTTTTCTCGGGCTTGGCCAGCAGCCCCCCGCGCCAAGTTGGGGCTCGATGCTGAACGTTGCCAAGAACTTCATGACCCAGGCTCCCTGGATGGCGATGTGGCCAGGCATCGCGATCTTTCTGGTCGTCCTTGGCTTCAATCTACTCGGCGACGGGCTGCGAGACGCGCTCGATCCTCGTGAGACATAAAAAAACCCAGGAAACGCTCAAACCCGGATGTCCAAATGACAGTCTTTACCACCAGACCCGAGATCAAAGGCACCTTCGGTGTCGTTACGTCGACACACTGGATCGCCACTGCGGTGGGCATGCGCATGCTGGAACTCGGCGGCAATGCGTTTGATGCCGCAGTCGCAACCGGTCTTGCCCTTCAGGTTGTCGAGCCGCATCTCAACGGACCCGGCGGAGACCTGCCGGTCCTCTTCCACAACGCAAGTCAGAACGAAACCAAGGTCCTTTGCGCGCAAGGCGCTGCACCGGCAGGTGCAACAATCAGTCACTACAAGTCCGAAAACATCGACCTTATTCCCGGGAACGGCTTGCTTGCGACCGTCATCCCGGGAGCCTTTGACGGATGGATGCTGCTTCTGCGGGACCATGGCGTCCTACCGCTCAGAACCGTTCTTGAGCCGGCAATTCACTATGCCAGCCAAGGGCACCCGCTTCTGCCGCGTGTCAGTGCGACGATCGCGGGCCTGAAAGACTTCTTTGAGAGCGAATGGCCGACATCCTACCAAACCTGGGTTCCCGGCGGCAGCGTTCCAGCCCCTGAGTCGAATTTCACGAACCCGGTGCTGGCCGAAACATGGTCGAGGATTTTGAAAGAGGCCGAAGCTGCAACCGGGCGCGAGAAGCAGATCGATGCGGCCCGTGACTGCTTCTATCGCGGATTTATCGCAGAAGCCATCGGCGACTATCTGCAAACGGCCGAAGTGATGGATGGTTCCGGCGCTCGCCACAAAGCCGTTCTGAGCGCTGACGATCTTGCCGGCTATGCCGCTACGTATGAAGACCCGGTCAGCGCTGCTTATAACGGCTGGACGGTTCTGAAGACCGGCCCCTGGGGCCAGGGCCCTGTTCTTTTGCAGTCGTTGTCCCTTCTGCGCGGGTTCGATCTCGCGTCGCTCGAGCCCACCGGTCCACAATTCGTGCATCTTGTCACGGAGGCGATGAAACTCGCCTATGCGGATCGGGAGGCCTATTACGGCGATCCCAATTTCTGCGATGTCCCGCTGAATGTCCTCCTGTCAGAAGCTTACAACGCGGAGCGCAGATCGCTCATTTGCGAGCAGGCGTCCACCGATCTGCGGCCGGGTGTCATTCCCGGTTTTGAAGATCAGGTCGAACGCACGATGAAAGTCATCGAAAGCGCGGGTATTTCTGAAACCGGCGTCTATGAACCAACGATGGCGCATTTGTCGGAAAAACGCGGCGATACCGTCCACATCGATGTCATAGACCGCTGGGGCAATATCGTGTCCGCGACACCGTCAGGCGGATGGCTGCAATCGTCTCCGGTTATTCCCGGACTTGGGTTCGCGCTCAATTCCCGCGCCCAGATGTACTGGCTTGAAGACGGCCTTCCGGGCTCCCTGGCACCCGGGAAACGTCCGCGCACTACACTCACGCCGAGCATAGCGTTTCACGATGACGGGACAGCCCTCGCATTCGGCACCCCCGGCGGCGACCAGCAGGATCAGTGGCAGCTTGCCCTGTTCCTGCGCCTGGCACATCACGAACGCAATCTGCAGGCTGCCCTCGATATGCCGCTCTTTCACACCACGCATTTTCCGGCGTCCTTCCATCCGCGTCAGCGCCAGCCGGGGCATATCATGGCGGAAGAAAGCTTTGGCGCAGACACGCTCTCCAGCCTGAGAAGCCAAGGGCATTCGGTTGAAGTTGCCGATGAATGGACGATCGGCAGGCTGACGGTGGCAGCACGTGACGCGCACGGCTTGTTGCGGGCCGGTGCAACACCGCGCCTGATGCAGGCCTATGCGGCCGGCAGATGAGGAAAGGCAGACAGAGATGACATTTTCAATTGTCGCTCGAGACAAGGCCACGGGGTACTATGGGATCTCTGTAGCGAGCCGCTTTTTTGCCGCTGGTGCCGTCGTGCCGCACCTGGCCGGACAGGTCGGTGCGATCGCAACGCAAGCACTGGTCAGTCCGATCTATGGAACGGAAGGGCTTTCCCTCCTCCGTTCGGGTGTCTCTGCACAAAGGGTCATCGATACGGTCGTGGACCGGGACGACGGGAGCCATTCCCGCCAGATCCACCTTATCGACGCAAAAGGCAGGGCCGCAGCCTTCACCGGTGACAAATGCATCGACTGGTGCGGTCATCTGATTGAAGACCACGTCACGGTTGCCGGAAACATGCTCGCGGGTCCGCAGGTTATCGAAGCCGCCATGGAAGCCTATCTGACAAACACCAACCTGCCCTTCGAAGAAAGGCTCTTGAGCGCGATGGAAGCGGCTGAGGCTGCCGGGGGAGACAAACGCGGGCGCCAGTCAGCAGCCCTCAAAATCGTACACGATGAAGACTATCCCTGGCTGGACATACGCGCCGACGACCATGCAGCGCCGCTGGAAGAACTCCGCCGGTTGCATGC
Source organism: Roseibium sp. HPY-6 (assembly GCF_040530035.1). Lineage (NCBI taxonomy): Bacteria > Pseudomonadati > Pseudomonadota > Alphaproteobacteria > Hyphomicrobiales > Stappiaceae > Roseibium > Roseibium sp. HPY-6. The sequence continues at coordinate 2,153,672 of NZ_JBEWCD010000002.1, read as the reverse complement.
GGTCGCACAGGAGCGCTATCTGCATTTCGCAGAACTGATGCCAACGCGCGAAAATATCCACGGCCTCCTCGATCGCACCGAAATCGACCGGAAAATCGCCGATCTGGAAGCGGAGAGAAAGAAAGCGGGACGCCTCAGTGCTTCGTTTGCAACGCCTGCAAGCTGAGGCCGCGAGCGCTTTTGATGCAGCCCGATCAACCTGACCTTTCGGGTCAAGAGGCGGCTCCTCGCGAACGCTGATCTTTTCAAGCGCCTTGCAGCTGATCTGTTCTTACCCGAACGCGATCAGCTCCTTTGGCGGTTGCAGTTTGTTTTGCCTAGTAAGTTGCGCGGCCTCCAGACAGATCGTAGACGGCACCGGTGGAATAGGAACAGTCTTCAGATGCGAGCCAGCTTACGAGGCTCGAAATCTCTTCGACCGTGCCCATGCGCCCCATCGGGATCTTGGCAAGCATGTAACCGAGCTGCTCTTCGGTTACGTCCTGAAGCATTTCAGTCCCCACGACAGCAGGAGCAACGACATTTACCGCAATGCCTTGTTGCGCGAGTTCCTTGCCGAGGCTCTTGGTCAGCGTGATGACGGCGCCCTTTGAAACCGAATAGGCGGACGCATTTGGGTTTCCGTCCTTTCCTGCCATTGAGGCAATATTGACGATCCTGCCGTAGCCGCCGGATTGCATATGCGGCACAACAGCCTTGCAGGTATGAAAAATCCCGTTGAGGTTGACGCTCATGACCTGGTTCCAGACATCAAGGGGATAATCAGCGAGCGGTGTATTCACACCGGCAATCCCGGCGGAATTGACGAGAATGTCGATCCTGCCATGCTTTTCCTTGACGCGGTCGGCGGCAGCCCGGACGGCCGGAAAGTCGACGACATCAAGCTGCTCGGCCTGCACATCGCCAAATGCGCAAAGTTTTTTCTGCGCCTTACGCAAAGTGTCCTCTTTCAGGTCCCAGAGCATAACGGACGCTCCGGACTGCAAAAACCGCTGTGCAATCGCGTAGCCCATGCCACGCGCGGCTCCCGTCACGATCGCGACACGACCGTCTAGATCAATTCTGTTCATGAAAAGTCTCCGGTTATTAAGAGGTTAGATCCAGCCGCCGTCGAGCGTAAATTCCTGGCCCGTGCACATGGAACTGTCGTCGGCGCTCAGGAACATCACCAGTGCCGCCACATCCCTTTCGCTGATCGTGCCGCGCAAAGGCTGGTTTTGTTCGAGAATGGAATTGCCGTCATCACCGAAATGTTCTGTCAGCTGTCTTTCCGTCAGCACCCAGCCCGGAAGCACGGTGTTTATGCGCACGCCGTGTGCACCGAACTCCCGCACAAAAGAACGCGTCAACCCGTGAATGGCGGCCTTTGCGGTCGTATAGGCGGGCATGCCCCCGTGTTTTGCCTTCCAGGAGATCGAGCCGAAATTGATGATCGAACCGCGCTGTCTTTCCATCATCCCGGCTGCAACGGCCTGTATGGCGAAGAACACCGGGTTGAGATTGACCGCGAGCGACTTCTCCCACATTTCCGGCGTGACGTCGCTCCATGCGTGGCGCGTATCGTTGGCGACGTTGTTGACCAGAAGATCGATCGGCCCTCCTCTCTCCGAAAACGCCTCAATGGCCAACTGCAGCTCCCGCGTCTCGGTAACGTCCACGGCGCGGAACCAGACCTCTGCTCCTTGCTCTTTAAGCCGTTTGCGATGAGCCGTCCCCGCATTTTCATTGATGTCGACAAACCCCACCCGAACACCTTGTGCCGCATAAGCCGAAACGATCGCAGCCCCGATACCGGTCGCACCTCCCGTCACGAATGCGTTCAGGCCTTGAAGGCTCGGGTAAAGTGCGAAGTCGGTCATGCTTCAGGTCCTCGGAATCCGCTCGGTTGTCTCGGGGTCGAAAAAGCAGATGTTCTCAAGGTCGAGGAAGAGGTCTATCCGGGCATCTTCCTCCGGGCGGAAATTCGCTGGCAAAACCGCCACAAGCGAAAGATCCGCAGACGAAAACACCAGCATCGTGTCGGGGCCTGTCGGTTCAACCACATCGACACGGGCGGAAATCGGCACGCATGCGTCTTCACCTGTACTGGTCAGGACGAAATGCTCCGGGCGCGCGCCTATGGTAACGGTCCTGCCGGCATAGGCGGCAAGCTCATCATGACGGTCTTTCAGAGGGATCGTCAGTTCGCCGTCGCCGGACCGGCGAACCAGGGTGATGTTTCCGGGTTTACCTTCGACCACCGCATCAATGAAATTCATGGAAGGCGATCCCATGAAGCCAGCAACGAACCTGTTCGCCGGTTCGCGGTAGATCGTGTCCGGATCCGCGAATTGCTGAACGATCCCGCCATTCATGACCACGATGCGATCCGACAGCGTCATCGCTTCGATCTGATCGTGCGTGACATACACGATCGTCTGGCCCAAACGTTTGTGCAGCTTCTTGATTTCGGTGCGCATCTCGACGCGGAGCTTTGCATCGAGATTGGAAAGAGGTTCGTCAAACAGGAACAATTCAGGATCCCGCACGAGCGCGCGCCCCATGGCAACCCGCTGTCGTTGTCCGCCTGAGAGTTGCGACGGTTTCCGCTCCAGAAGCGCTTCGATCTGCAGAAGCTTTGCAACGTCCGCGACCGCCTTTTTCTGCTGGTCCTTGGGGACCTTCCTGTTTTCCATGCCGAACGTGATGTTCTCTCGCACCGACATGGTTGGGTAAAGCGCGTAGGACTGGAACACCATGGCGATATTCCGGTCCTTTGCGGACAGGTCGGTCACATCCCGGCTGCCCATGTTCAGCGTCCCATAGGAGGTTTCCTCAAGTCCGGCAATGATCGAAAGAAGCGTGGATTTCCCGCACCCCGAGGGTCCTACAAGAACGACAAACTCTCCGTCCTCGATGTCCAGATTGATATCGCGAAGAGCCAGAAAGTCGCCGTATTTTTTCCAGGCGTTGCTGATAGTGAGGCTTGCCATTACTTGACAGCTCCCTGTGTAAGACCGCGGACGAAGTAGCGGCCGCCGAAGAAGTAGATCAGGAGAGGCGGTATCGCCGCGATCAGAACGGCGGCAGATCCGAAGCCGTATTCGCTGACACCGGTGTCATCCGCGTTGAGTGACATGAGCGCGGCCGTAATCGGCCGGAAATCGGAGGAACTGAACGTCACCGCAAAGAGGAACTCGTTCCAGATGAAGGTGAACTGCCAGATCACCGTCACGATGATGATGGGCGGCGACAAAGGCACAACGATCTTCCAGAACGTCCTGAAGAAACCTGCACCATCGATACGCGCCGCCTTGATCAGATCATCCGGCAGATTGATCAAGTAGTTGCGGCAAAAGAGCGTGGTGAAACAGGTCCCTTGAATGATGTGCACAAGCGCAAGTCCTGCCAGCGACTTTGAAAGACCCAGCCAGGACAGCGCGATGGCCCAGGGAAGCAGGACCACCTGCGGGGGCAGGAACACACCTATGGTGATCGCAACGAACACGACACTTGCAAACGGCATTTTCCACTTGGTGAGCGCGAAGCCGTTCAGCAGACCGATCGCGGTGGAGATGATGGTCGCCGGAACGACCATCAGCATGGAGGCCCAGAAATAGGGTTCCACGCCCGTGCAACTGGCGTTGATGCAGGCAGAACTCCAGGCAACGTCCCAGTTTTCCAGAGTGATCCTGGTCGGCCAGCCAATGAAGCTTTCTCTGAGTATGTCCTCGTTGTAGCGAAGCGAATTCAGGAAGATCACCGCCAGCGGCAGGATGGCGAAAAGGCCCACTACAATCAGGGTCGCATAGACCAGCACTCTGGAGGCAAGCAGCCGTGCATTGAAAGGTCGTTTCCGGTTGAAATCAGGCAATGCTTGCGCGTCAGCCATGTCCACCTCCTGCTTTCTGCTTGCGGTAGACCCAACCGAGCGTGATGACCGGAAGCAGAACGACAATCAGGCCAATTAACAACCAAACCGCAGCAGCCGCGCCCTGGGCGAGTTCCCCGGCGGCAAACAGCCGGTCGTAGACGAAGATCGCCGGAAATGTCGTTGAAATGCCCGGGCCACCATGGGTGAGCGCCAGTACGAGGTCGAATGTCTTGATCGCGAACTGCAGCAGGATGATCAGCACCGAAATCATCACCGGCCAGATTGAGGGCAGGATGATCCTCCGGTAGATCTTGGTCATGCTGGCGCCGTCGATACGCCCTGCCTTGACCACGTCCTGATCAACGCCGCGCAGCGCAGCCAGAACCATAACCATCACAAAGCCCGACGCATGCCAGACAGCGGCCAAAACCACTGCATAAAGCGCGGTTTCCCGGTTCGTGATCAGGCTGAACTCGAACCCTGTCCAACCGAGATCATGGAAGAACTTTTCAAGTCCGGTCGACGGGTTCAGGATCCACTGCCACGTGGTGCCGGTGACAACAAAGGAAATTGCGATCGGATAAAGAAAGATCGAGCGGAGGAAGTTCTCACCTTTAACCCGCTGGTCCATCAGTATGGCGAGCGTGACACCGACAAGAACGGAAAACAGGATGTACAGCGTTCCGAACACGGCAAGGTTCTGCACGCCTGTCGTCCAGCGCGGGTTTCGCCAAAGCCTTGTATAGGCGTCAAACCCGGCAAAGTCGTAGACCGGCAGAAGCGTCGAGCTGGAAAGCGACAGGTAAATGTTCCAGCAGACAAAAACGAAGATGTAGATGCCCGTGGTGACGAGAGTCGGGAGCAGTACAAGCGTCGGGACCAGTTGCGCCATCCTCGCGGCGCGACTGACCGGCCTTGCCCTGAACTCCGGCGTAAGCGCAACAGACTGCATGACGTGCCCGAGTGGTTGGTAGGACGCAGGAAGGGCTGTGACGCAGCCCTTCCCTGAATTGAGGCGATCAGTATTCGTTGATCACGGCTTCAGCCATTTTCTGTGCCGCGTCCTCAGAACTCATATCGCTGGTGATGAATTCCGAAATGACGGTGAACATCGCTTTACGGAATTTCTCCGGAACAGCCATGTTGTGCGCCATGGACCGCACGACCGTGCCGGCTTCGGCGGCATTTCTCAGATCGACGAGATTGAGCTGCTGGCAGGGATTGAATTCATCTCCGAGCTCAATATCCATACGCGCCGGAATGGAGCCCTTGGCAACATTGAACACTTTCTGGAAATCCGGGGACATGACCAGCGACGCCATCATCTTCTGGCCTTCGATAAAGTCAGGATCCGATTGCTTGAAGAAAACGACGGAGTCTGAGTTGAGGATGTATCCCGGATCGCCGCTGTTCATCGGCGCACCGGCGCAAAGATAGTCCTTGCCGTATTCATATCCGGCCGCGTTCATCGTCCCGATGGCCCAGTCGCCATGGAAGTAGAATCCGGCTTCGCCCTTTGCCATCATGTTCAGAGGCTCTTCCCAGCCGCGCCCTGGAAACGCCGGGTCCATCCAGCCGACCATTTTGCGCAGCTGATCAAAGGCGGCCACCATTTCAGGACTGTTCAGCGCTTCGAGATCGAGTTCGATGAAGGCGCGTCTGAAAAGGTCGGAGCTGATGCCCTGAACCACGATTTCAAACAGCGTTCCGTCAATCCAGTCCTGTCCGCCATGGGCGACCGGAATGATGCCTTTTTCCGCCATCTGTTCGGCCAGAACATTGAACTCATCCCAGGTCTTCGGCAATTCTTCAGCGCCAATCGCGTCCATGGCCGATTTCGACGCCCACATCCAGTCGATCCGGTGGATGTTCATGGGAGAGGCCACCCATTGGCCGTGCGGTTTCATCACGCTGACGAGTTCAGGCGCGACAACGTCTTCCCATTTTTCCTCTTCCGCCAGCGCATTCAGATCTGCCGTCAGGCCGGTCTTGGCCCATTCTCCGATCTCCGGTCCTTTGAGCTGAACGGCCGATGGCGGGTTTCCGGAAATAACGTCCGCGCGCAGGCGTGCAATCGTGTTTGACGTGTGCCCAGGGATAGCCGTCTGGTTCCAGCTTCCACCCTGCGCCTCGAACATTTCGCCAAGTACGTTGATGGCTTCGGCATTCGAGCCTGAATGCCATTGATGAAGAAGGTTTGTCTTTGGTTCAGCCAAGGCACTGCTGGCCAGGACACCTGATGCCACCATCGCAGCGGCAGCCGGCATTATCAGTTTCTTACGCAAGATCGTCATCGGTCTTTCCTCCTCGAAAATGACCCTTGTTCGACTTTGCTGCACACAAACGTTCACGTGAACATTTCTTGCCGAATTTTGAGTGTGCAGCGCTTCCCGGTGAGCTCGCACGAGCCCGCCTAGATGGTGATCCCCCCGTCTATGTTGATCGCCTGCCCGGTTACAAAGGCGCTTTCGTCCGACGCCAGATATGCACACAGGGCGGCAATCTCCTCCACCGTTCCGAACCGCCCTGAGGGTTGGCGGTCTGTGAAGAATTTCCGGGCGGCCTCCCGGCCACCCAACTCATCCGACAGTTGTTCAATTCTTTGACGCAAGGTCGGGCTGTCGACCGTCCCGGGACACACCGAATTGCAGCGGATACCGCAGCTCAGATAATCCGCTGCAACAGATTTTGTCAGGCCGATCACGCCGCCCTTGGCCGCCGAATAGGCCGCCCGTTTCGGGAACCCCTTGATCGAGCTGGCGACAGACCCGATCGTGATGATGCTGCCGCCGCCTTCCTTCATTTTCGGAATGGCCGCACGCAGCACCCTGTAGGCACTGGTTAGGGAAATATCGCAGGAGCGCAGCCAGTCTTCTTCAGCGCACTCCTCAATCGTTCCCTGGTGCACATAGCCGACACAGTGAACCAGAATATCGACGCGGTCGAAATCTACGAAATACGCCTCGACAGCGGCACCATCGGTCGCGTCAAGCTGCATGGTCCCGGCAGAGGACAGGCTGCTCAGCAGTGCTTCGTCGAGATCACTGGCAAAGACGGTTGCGCCGTCAGCATGGAGACGCTCGGCAACCGCACGGCCTATGCCCTGCCCTGCTGCCGTTACGATCGCTGTTTTGCCATCCAACCTGCCCGCCATGGCTTTCTCCTAAAGCTCCTCGACCGACTGTTGCTGGCTGCCCAGGCCCTCGATCCCGAGAGAGACCGTGTCGCCGACTTTCAGCCAGACAGGCGGTTTCATACCTGCCCCGACACCGGGCGGTGTCCCCGTGCAAATAAGGTCACCCGGTTCCAGGCGCAGGAAATCGCTCAGGTAACTCACGATCGTTGCCGGATCAAAAATCATGGTTGCCGTGTTGCCGGTCTGCATTCGGGTGCCGTTGACATCCAGCCACATCGGCAATTCACGCGCATCGCCGACCTCGTCTCCAGTGACGATCCAGGGGCCTGTCGGACAGAAATTCGGAAAACTCTTGCCCTTGGCCCACTGACCGCCGCGCTCAAGCTGCCAGGAACGCTCCGACACATCATTGACGAGGGTGTAACCCAGTATGCACTCAAGCGCTTCGGCCTTCGACACATTGAGTGTCGGACACCCGATTACGATGCCAAGCTCAACTTCCCAGTCGAGTTTCGTCATTTTCGGCGAATAGAGGATCGGATCGTTGGGGCCGCAGTAGGTTCCGGACGCCTTGTTGAACAGGATCGGTTCTTCTGGAATGTCCATTCCCGCTTCCCGGGCATGGTCGCTGTAGTTCAGCCCGATACAGTAGATATTGCGCGGCTGACTGACAGGTGCCGCGATCCGGACACCGTCCTGGCCAACGGACGGAAGTGCGCTCAAATCGGAGCGCGAGACAGCCTCCGCCAACCCGGAAATGGTTTCGGGCGAAATATCGGAAACCAGGCCCGAAATGTCTCTGGCCACGCCATCTTGATCCAGAACGCAAGGGGTCTCCTTACCGGGGTCGCCCAGTCTCATGAACTTCATCTATTCATTCCCGTTTGCTTCCTGCCCCACCATGTTCCACGCAATGCGCGGCCCGCGGCGAACGTATCCGTTCCCAGTTCTTCCTGAATGCGCAGGCACTCGTTCCATTTCACCATGCGTTCCGATCGCGTGAAGGAGCCGACTTTGAGCTGATCGCAGCCAAGACCAGTTGCAAGGTGAGAAATCGAGACATCCTCTGTTTCGCCGGAACGCGCGGAAACAATCGCGCCCCAACCGGCCTGCCTGGCCGCCGAGAAGGCCTGAACGGCCTCGCTGACCGTTCCCGCCTGGTTCACCTTGACCAGAACGGCATTGCAGGCACCATCGGCCTTGGCCTGTTCGACGAGATCCGCGTTCGTGACCAGATAATCATCTCCGATGATCTGCACGCTTTCACCGTGCCTCTTCGTGAATTCGACCATGCCCGGTGTATCATCCTCGCCAAGCGGATCTTCGATCGAGACAATCGGATAGGTATCAAGCCAGCTTCCCAGCAGATCAATCAGCTCGCCGCTGTCCATTTCCCGGTCTTCAAGCGCAAGACGGTAGCGGCCTTCGCGTCCGAACTCCGAAGCGGCAACATCGAGAGAAATCACCACACGATCGCCCGGTTTCTCGCCAGCCTTCTCAATGGCAAGGATCAGCGTTTCCAGGGCTTCCTCGTTGCTCTTGAACTCCGGCCACCAACCACCTTCGTCCGCAACACCGGCAAGACAGCCGCGCGACGACATCAGGTCGCCGGCGGCAAAATAAACCTCGTTGGTCACTTCCATAACCTCATCGAAGCTCTTTGCCCCAGGCACCATGATCATGAAGTCCTGGATGTCGACCCGCCGTCCTGCATGCGCACCTCCGCCGAAAATCTGGATTTCAGGCAGAGGCAGCGACGCAGTGCAGCCATAGTGATCGGCAACGTGTTGCCAGAGCGATTTTCCAGCGCTCGCGGCCGTGGCATGAAGAACGGCCAGCGACGTGGCAACCATCGCGTTGCCGCCCAGGTTTTCCTTGATCGGCGTCGGGTCCAGCGCGAGGAGTTTCTGATCGATCGACAACTGGTCGGCCGCATTCATTCCGATCAGCGCCGGTGCGATCCTTTCGTTGAGGCCGCGCAATGCGTTTGCAACGCCCTTGCCCCGCAGCCGGTTCCCACCGTCGCGCAGGTCCAGCGCTTCGCGTGTCCCCCTGCTCGCCCCAGCCGGCGCAATCGCCCGGCCAAGGGAACCGTCTTCCAGGCGCACATCGACTTCGATTGTCGGATTGCCCCGCGAATCCCATACGCGCCGTCCTTTGACCGAGTGAATTGCAGTCACGGATTATCGCCCTTCCAGGTATCAAGCAGTTCATCGACAATGCCTGCGATGGTGGTTTTGGGGACCATCAGAAGCCTCATCGATACGTCACGGATAACGCCTCGCGATTCTTCATCGAGGTATTCGACTGGCGACTTTCCATCGACCCGTGCCAGCATCAGGGCCGGCAAAAGACGGCAGACCCTTGCTTCCAGCTCCGCAGCCGGCTCCCAGCTGACCTTTTCCGCATAAGCGGACCAGAACACATGCGCGTGCGTGGCCAGATCGGCACGAAGGGAGGCAACGTGCTGTGCCTTGAGAACAAGGTGATTCAGGCAGAAAGCAACATCGAATTCCGGCGCTCCCATAGTCGCGCATTCGGCATCCAGAATGATCGGTTTTTCCACCCTGAACAAAGTGTTCTTAGGACTGACATCTCCATGCACGAGTACTTTTGAGGTTTCGTAAAGGCTGTCGGCAAGTTGATGTAATTCCGAAGAAACTTTCGCGTGTTTTGACGCCGTGAACACGAGATAGGGCTCGATGCGGATTGCGTAAAAGTCGTCCCGGTTCTGGAAGGGCGCGGTGTCGAACTCCGGCTTGCTGGAAGCCTGGTGTATCCGGCCAATGAGATCTCCGACGGCAGCCGGTCTGCTGCTGTCCGACTTGCCTTCCAGAAGATCTGTTTTCCAGAGAGAGACCTCCTCACCGGAGACGTACTCCATTGCAAAACCGTGCAGGCTATCCGAACGGCCAAACAACTTTACGGCACACTCCGGTGCAATCCGTGCCGCGGTCCGCAGCCACTCATACTCCGCCTTGTTCCTGTGAACCGGCGCATGCCAGTCTTCGGCCACCTTCAGTTTCGGCAATGCGAACTTGATGCAGAACCGCTTGCCATCCGCGTTCACCATGGCGATGTCCGAAGCGACACCACCGGTCAGCGGCAATACGTCGTCGATCGCAGCCGGATCCACCAGGCCGATCTCAGCCGCCAATTGTTCGCATCTGTTTCGCAGGTCTGTCGGCATTTTGTGGTTTTGTCGCCTCATCAGGAAACTATGTTCACGTGAACATTTGCCATTGCACTATCAGATCTGTCAAGCCATAGTTTGCGCAACAATGAAAAATGGAGAACGTCCTCTTGGCGGCTCGGGTCACAATCAAAACCATTGCCAGGGACCTCGGCATTTCGCACATGACCGTGTCCAGGGCACTTTCGGATCACCCAAACGTTCAGAAGGAAACGCGTGAACTTGTCAGGAACAGAGCAGCGGAACTCGGCTATGTGAAGAACGCCGCGGCGATGGCCATGCGCGGCGACGGCACCAAAATCATCGGGCTGCTGCTGCCCAATATCGTCAATGAGTTTTATGCGCGGTTTGCCAATGAACTTGCCAGCATCTGCGAGAGTTTTGCGTTTCAGCTCATCATTCATCTGACAAACGATGACTTCATCACGGAACAGCATGCCCTGCAGCAACTTCGAGAGGTTCAGGCCAAGGCCGTCGTTGTGGTTCCAGCACCTGTCGCGCAGGCGGAGGAAACTCAAACGCCGGTCCATCTCGACGGCATCAACATCATTCAACTGATCCGGCAGCGGCCCATGAATGGCAGTGAGAGCGCCATTTTAGTAGATGACACGAACGCGATTGCAGGTGCCGTTGAACACCTTTACATCCAAGGTCACGAACACATCGCCTATATCGGCGCGCATTCCAGTCTGTCGTCCGGGCGGAACAGACTGAAAGCTTACTTGAGCGGGCTCGCAAAATGCGGGCTCGAACGTGACCCGGATCTGGTCAAAACCGCGCCACCATCGTTTCAGATGGGAGGCGCTTCGGCCAACGCGCTGATTGAGCAAAATAAAGCGACAGCCATTGTGTGCGGGGGGTTCGAAATTTCCAACGGCGCTCTGAATGCGCTGCTCACCTCAGGCAAGAAACCCGGCGAAGCAATCGCGTTCATCGGCTACGGCGATCCCTCGTTCTACACGTGGATCGAGGGCGGCATTTCCACGATCAGCGTCCCTGTCACCCCCCTTGCCGAACAGGCCCTTCAAGTCCTGCGTGACAACGGCAATGACAGCGGCGCCGAACAGACATTTGAGTTTGAGGCCCAGTTGATCGTTCGCGGCACCTGACGAACCGCGCCGCTGCAAGGGCTGCGGCCTTCAGCACCCTCCTCCCTTCGGGCCTTTGCTTTCGGATCAGAAAAGCGTAAATCTCGGCCGTACGCAGGTGCAGAGCATTTCAGCCCAAAGAGTATCTCTCTGCCGCACTACCCTTTTCTGCTCGCGTGCGTTCCCTAGAGCCCCAGGCTGGCAAACCAGGACTGCATTCTTTCGCGGTTAACGCCAAGGTCGCTTTTGCCGAAGACGAGATGGGAGTGGACATGCAGGTTGTCCGCGTCGACCCAGACATGGGTCACATCCGGAAACCCCCACACCAGTGAACGGTGGATAAAAATCATGGGAAGGTCACGTGCTGAACCGGACACCTTTTTGGTGCGCACCGTCGCTGCAATCTGCGCTTCCAAAGCAACTGGATCGACAGCTTCGAGCGGGCGCACGGCATAAAAGCCACCGGGCAAGGCATAGTCGCCTGGCGCATTACTTGGCAGCAGTGATACATCGGCGCTTTTGACGGGTGCAAATCGGATGTAAACCGCCACGACGACCGCGACCAGCAAAAGAACGACAACGGCAAGTGCCAAGATTTTCATGTCTCGCGTTCAGTCCTTTTTGGATACTGTATTGCCGAGCAGCGGCAGGGATTTTGCCTGTCGTTCTTATACATCCCAGGCGCCAGCACGCGACAGGACAGACAGACGCATCGAGACTCCAGCGATATACGGTTTTCGCGTTTTTGCGCACTGGGCTGTGTCACATCGGTTTCTGTTACGCAGCAGCCATCGTGTCGAGAATGTTGGGGATCTGCTTTTTGACCTTGAAAAAACCTGCCGAAGCGTACCGCCACACAGCGTCGTCCCAGGGTCGGCGACATTCACTGAGACAGAGGCCTTGCTTTGCGATTGCCGGTGCAGCGGCGTCAAAAAAGTCCTTAAGCGGACCGGTCGGTGCGAAGGGCGCAAGAAGCTGCCGTGCACCGCAGCGCTCAGCCAAGACAACCAGGCTTTCAGGCAATGCCGCATCCAACATTTCATGGCCGTTTCCAAACCGCTCTCCAGCGTCCAGAAGTGCCCCGGTTTCGAAACGCGCAACCGCGCCGGCCACGGGACGCGGAGACCGCAATTCGCTGGTCGGGAGAATGGCGACGCTCCGGATATCGAGGTGATCTGGAAAAAGCGTTTCTGGCAAGCAGTCATCTTCGGTAAGCACAACGAGTGTCGGCGTGTTGCGCTCAGGTGGACGTGCGGGACGAACGGGTTGCAATGGCGGCAGCCCCTCAGGCTCAGTCCCGTCAAGTGCAATGGGTGCGGTCTCGAAGTCAAAAGGTTCTGGCGTAAAGCGACCGCCAGTGAACTTTTCAATGTTCCAAGCCTGTGCTTCGTAGAGCTTGCCGCGCGTGTGCAGTCCCGCAACCCAGCGCCAGCTTAATGTGTTCGAGGCAGGATCACCATCCAGAAGATGCCGGAGGAAAAAGTCAGCGCCAACGCGCCAGGGCAGTTTCAAGGTGAAGATCCAAATGGATGCGAACCACATACGGGCATGATTGTGCAGGTATCCCGTGTCTGTCAGCTCCCTGGCCCAGGCATCAAAGCAGTCCAGTCCGGTGCGGCCTGATTCCGCTTCCTCCAAGGCACGTTGCCGTCCCGCATTTGCCGAGACAGCGTCCAGATCCTGTGCGAGTCCTTGCCTATAGGCGGACCAGACACCAGGCCGGCGCTCAAGCCAGCCTTTGAAGTAGCTTCGCCAAAGGACCTCTTGAATGAATTTTTCCGCGCCTGACTGACCGTGGTGCTCCAGTGCCGCGTTCACCACTTCCTGCTCGGTGATCAGGCGTCGCCGAATGTAGGGTGACAAGCAGGAGACAGATTGATGCGCTCCCGGGCCGTGGTCATAGTTGCGGCCGGATGCATAAGCCCGGCCCATCTTCGGGATGAAGTCTTCGAGCACCTGAAGAGCTTCAGAGCGTGTCGGTTTCCAGGTGATCATTGGTATCATTGCCTCACTTCGTCGCTCTGAATACGGAGGCAAGCTGTCTATGGATGCATGAGCTCGCAAGCTCGCATGCGAAACCGGATCTCCGATCAGCAAAGGAGCACGTTCACTGTCAAAAAACTGATTTGCTCGGAACGGTTACCGGCGGTCGACTTGCGTCACGCTGTCCCACTTGATCTGGCAGTCGCTCTCATTTGCACCAGATGGCCGAGATAGGTGGAAGCTGCCGTCGCGTCGGCCGCTTACAGTCAACCGGGGGAGTTGAGATTGGTAAAGGCGAACCACGAACGTTCCACACTTGAGCAGCCGTCATACGAGGTGCTGGACACGCATGGCAGCTACGAACTTCGGGATTATTTCGAATGCAGTGCTGTACAGATCAAGATCCCGGGAGGGCGCAGTCACGCAACGCGCAAAGGGTTCAACGCGCTTTACAGCTATATTTCAGGCAATAATCGCGACCGCCGGACATACGCGATGACCGCGCCCGTGATCCAGCAGCCCGAGACCTTTTCCGCTGAAGACACGTCAGAAAGAAACGCGGTAGCTGCGCTCCCGGAGTATTGGCTGGTTTCCTTTTTTCTGCCAGCTGCCACGACTGCACAGACTGCTTCCGCGCCAAATGACAAGCGGGTCGAACTCGTCAGTCTGCCTTCCTGCCGTGTTGCGACATTGTCGTTTTCCGGACGCTGGTCGGATCGGAACTTCCAAGGTGCTGCCGCTCGTCTTAAGGCACTCCTCAAAGAACACAAGATTACGACGCACGGTGCGTTTGCATATGCCTTTTACGACGCGCCCTATGTCCTTCCAGCGCAACGGCATAACGAGGTTCATCTTGCGGTGAGTTGACTATCTCTCGGCAAAAAATTCGGCGGACAAAACCTCAACGATTTTGCGCAAAACACTCTCAAGTCGGGCCTTTTGTCTTTTGGAAGGCAGGATCCACCCTATTTTGAAGGTGTTTTTCAAAAGGTGAGGTTCGGCAAACTGCTGGACCGTCTGCGGCGTAACACACCGAAAACCTGGTTGAAATATCTCAAGGAGTCATCTTGCCGGAAGGTCACACAATCCACCGCGCAGCGCGCGATCACCGCAAAGTTCTGGCTGGTCAAGTTCTGGGCGTTTCTTCTCCGCAAGGAAGGTTTGCCGAAGGGGCAAAGCGAATAGACGGTTTGCTTTGTACAGGTGTAGAGGCCTACGGAAAGCATTTGATCTACCACTTTGAACAAGGACTGTCCCTGCACATCCATCTTGGTCTATTCGGCAAGCTCCGCAAATCAAAGCTTCCGCTTAGTGAGCCAAAGGGCGCTGTGCGTGTGCGTCTGGTGGGTCCCGGTCATGTAATCGACATCAATGGTCCAAACACTTGCGAGGTGCTCGACGAGCCGGAGTTACTCACGCTGACAGCCCGCATTGGACCGGATGTGCTCAGGGCGGATGCAGACCGGGACCGGGCTTATCACAGGATCTCCAAGAGCAAAGCTCCAATAGGTCGATTGATCATGGACCAATCTGTGATGGCGGGGATTGGGAACATTTACCGCACGGAGATCCTTTGGCGCCTGGCCATCCATCCCTTTACGCCGGGCCGGGAGTTGAACCGCGGTGATTTTGATCGGCTTTGGGAAGACGCAGTTGCCTTGCTGGAAATTGGTGTCTGGCGCAACTCGATCATCACGACAGAACTTGTCCCAAAAGGACGCGGACGCCTCACCGAGCGGGTCAACATATTTGGAAAGAAGGTATGTCCGAAGTGTAAGGGAAATGTGGAGTGTCGCGAAATTGCAAATCGGAAAGTGTACCTCTGCGAAGCCTGTCAACCCGCGGTTTGACCCACTGGCCCGGACCGGGCTGTCAAAGACCTGAAATTGCCAAACATCGATCTTTGTTCCAAACCCGCCGCGTTTGAACTCCATCACGGCGACGCCTGCAGGAACAGGCGCAAACGCCAAACACATCCCAAGGGATCCACGCCTACAGCCCGGTCAAACTCCGAGCCAGCACAAAACAGCGAAAGCGGGCGTTCATTCGGATTGTGTGCTCGGTGACTGGCGGTTCAAAGCTGACCAGGGTCGCCTTCAAGCCGGTCTGATGTCCCGCAGCGTCATTTGCGTAGCTCATTGGCGGAAGCATGGGCCGGTACGGCTGCTAATGCGTATATTCGCGCAACCAACCAAGACTGGTGTCGGTCTGGCCATCAGGTTTGTATTCCGCCCCGATGGGGCGTTGCCATCCCAATTCCAGGATTTTTGCAAAAATCGACGGGTAGTGTAATTCCCCGTGGTCAGGTTGCCTTCGGTAAGGAACGGAGGCGATTTGAATGTGGCCGACAATCGGCAAAAGTTCCGTGAGGCGGGTGATGACA
The DNA here is from genome assembly GCF_040530035.1 of Roseibium sp. HPY-6. NCBI lineage: Bacteria > Pseudomonadati > Pseudomonadota > Alphaproteobacteria > Hyphomicrobiales > Stappiaceae > Roseibium > Roseibium sp. HPY-6. Next base: position 2,138,036 of record NZ_JBEWCD010000002.1, on the reverse strand, counting down.
TCGCCTTCTGAACGGCCGACATGATAGCAGTCAAACATGAGTTTAAGGTTCGGTCGCGCGAGTTCGGCAATAATGTCCTTTGCCTGCGTCGTCGATTCCAGGAAATAGCCGGGCGCATCATGCCGGTTGAGCGGTTCGATCAAGATCGTCCGGCGTGTTCGATCCGTCGCGTATGCGAGATTCTCAAGAAAGACTGCATGCGCCTTTGAGCCTGTGGCCTTTCCCGCCATTACGTGGATGGCCGCCGCGTCGACCGCATCGGCGTAGTCGATGGCCTGATCTATCGCTGCGCGTGCTTCCGCCTGCCGGTCCGGAAGTGCGGACAAGCCGTTTTCACCAGCAGAAACATCACCGCGCACCGTGTTCAGCCCGAGCATATCCAGGCCGGTTTCCTCAAGCGCCGCCTTTATAACAGGCGCGGCTGTTTCATATGGCCAATGGCACTCAACGGCATGGAACCCGGAAGCTTTCGCAGCCCTGATCGCTTCTGGCAAAGGCAGATCATTCCACAAGAACCCAAGATTGGCGGAAAACCTGGTCAATCATCCCACTCCACATTGAACTTCGTCACAACTGCCTGGATCTGTTCGGCATTGAGCGCCAGAGCACCCGCGCCACGAAGCATCAGTGCCAAGCGCGCTGTTGCCTCCAGTTCCTCGATTGCGTTGCAGGCAGCTTCCACATCCTTGCCGGCGACAACGGGACCGTGATTGGCCAGCATCACCGCGCTTCGTTTGCCTGCCAGCCCCCGGACGGCAGTGCCCATCGCTGGATCTCCCGGCACAAAAACCGGTAAAAGCTTTACCTTTCCAAGCAGCATGATGCCATAAGCCGTCAAGGGTGGCAGAAAGTTGTCGGGGTCGACATCCGGAAGCATGGAAAGTGCCACCGAGTGGCAGGAATGCAGATGAACGACCGCGCCTGCCGTTGAACGGGTATCGTAGAAAGCTGTATGCAGGGGCATTTCCTTGGTCGGCTTGTCGCCGCCGACATGTTTGCCCTGACAATCGAACCTGCTGAGCCTGCCCGGATCGAGACGGCCGAAACTCGTACCCGTCGGTGAAACCAGAAGTCCCCCGTCTTCGGTGCGTGCCGAGATATTGCCGGTAGAGCCATGGGTCAGGCCACGTTCAAAAAGCGACCGCGCCAGCAGGCAGATCTGGTCCCGTAAGGCGGCTTCCTTCATCCTTGAAGAACCCGGTCGGCTTTTTCGAAAAAGTCATCGGCACCGAAGTTGCCGGATTTCAGGGCAACGACAAGGTCTGGTCCGGCTCTGAGCGCGGGAACACCCGGATCGATCTCCGGACCGATTTCAAGCGTTTCCAATCCAAGTCCTTCAACGACCGCACCGGAGGTTTCGCCGCCGGCGGTAATGATCCGGGTCACGCCGCCATTGAGGGCACGCCGCGCAGTCTCCGCAAAAAAGCGCTCAAGGGCGGTTGCTGTCCGTTCCCGACCGTGTTTTTCCTGAACTTTTGCAACCTCCGCCGGATCTGCGGAACTGTAGACGAGCGGGAGACCCTGCGCATTTAACAGCCATTCGGAAACGTCCGCCGGCACCAACCGGCCTTCCATGACATCGGCAGCGTTGATCTCAAATGCTGGATACCGGGCGCGGTGAACGGCGACCTGCCTGCGCGTGGCGCTGGAGCATGACCCGGATAGGACAACCGCTCGACCCTGTTGCGCCGTCCAGGAAACCCTTGACGGCTTGCAGCCAAAGTTTGCCGGCAACCCAAGAGCAACACCGGATCCTCCGGTAACGAGCGGCAGGCCGTGCGCGGCCTTCCCGATCGCCATCAGATCCTCATCTCTGATGGCGTCGACGACGATCAGGCGCTTGCCGTCAGACTGCTCCTGGTCCAGGGCTGCGCGAATTGCATCGGCGCCCCCAAACACAGACGCGGCGGCCACGTGCCCGACGGCAAGATCGGTCTGCCGCGCCAGCCAACGCCGGATGTCGGGGTCGGTCATCGGTGTGAGCGGATGCGCTTCCATGCCGGATTCGCTCAAGAGACAGTCCTTGACGAACAAATGGCCCTGGTAAATGGAACGGCCGGTTCCCGGAAATGCGGGACAAACGATGACTTTTTCCGCACCAACGGCGTTTGCGAGCGCCTCTGCCACGGGACCGATGTTCCCGGCGGGTGTGGAATCGAAAGTCGAGCAGTATTTGAAAAAAAACTGCTCGCATCCTTGAGCTTTCAGCCAGTCCAACGCTTCAAGCGATAGCGCGACGGCTTCCTTTGGGTCTATCGACCGGCTTTTGAGCGCCACAACACCGGCATCAACGGTTTCGGCTGCATCGAAACTCGGCGTACCGGAATACTGTGTTACGCGCATACCCTGTTTTGCCAGTGTATTTGCGAGATCGCTTGACCCTGTGAAGTCGTCGCCTATGCAACCTAGCTTCATCAGTTTTCCCCCGGGAGCTGCAGCCCGGCGCTGCGGGCATATACCTTGGTGACAGCTGCATCGTCTTCGTGGCCCAGCCCCATCTCAACCGCGGCCGTGTATTGTCGAAGAGCTGCATCCGTGATCGGCGTTTCCAGTCCGGACTTTTTGGCTGTCTCCCGCACGATGCCGAGGTCCTTCGGCCAGATCACAACCTGGCTGTGCGGGGTATAATCCCCGGCGGCCACATGCGGAGCACGGTTTTCAAGCATCCAGCTCGTTCCGGCGCACCTGCTGATGACGTCGATAAACTTCTGCGGATTTATGCCCTGCGTCATGCCGAACGTCATTGCTTCCGCCATTGCCGCAATGTGCACACCTGCCAGAAGCTGATTGACCGCCTTCATCGCCGAGCCTGCGCCGGCCCTGTCTCCCAGTTGGAAAACGGTTTCGGATGTGGCATCCAGAACCGGCTTGGCGGCGGCAAATGCTTCAGGCGTCCCGGCGGCCATTATGGAAAGTTTGCCCTCTCCCGCCTTCACCGATCCACCGGAGACGGGCGCGTCGAGGTAATGAATGCCGTGCGACTGGCAACGCATCTCCATTGTCCTGGCGAATTCCGGAGGCACAGTCGCACAAGCAACCACGACCGCTCCCGGCTTGAGCTTTGGAACAAGGCCGGCTTCTCCAAACAGGGTGGTCTCGGTCTGCTCGGCATTGAGCACGACGATCACGACCGCATCGAGGCTCGCGGCGACAGTTTCGACAGCATCATCTGCACCGCCCTCCCTCCGGAGACTGTCGACGCGTTCGGAAACGATGTCTTCCCCGAAAACGTCATGGCCGCTTCGAACGCATGACCGTGCCATGCCAAATCCCATGGACCCGAGTCCAATGACAGCAATTTTCAACGGGCTGGTCATGAGGCTCTCCCCTCGTTTTCGCGAAGCACTTGGGCAGCATCCCTGCGGTTGCTGTGAACCCGGTAGACCTTGTCGGAGGACGTGATGAACATTGTTTTTCCACCTTGCCCGCCGAAGCAGACATTGGAAGTCTGCGCGGGCAGCACGATCTTGCCAATGAGTGCACCCTCGGGCGAAAGGCAGTGGATACCGTCCAAAGCCGAAGTCCAGACGTAGCCCTCATGGTCAACACGAAATCCGTCTGGAATGCCGGGAGCAACGACAGCAAAGACACGGCCGTTTTTCAGCGTTGTGCCGTCGACTTCAAATACCCTGATATGGTGGGGAAGACTGTAGTCGATGCCGGGAAAGCTTGCGCCGCGAATGGCCCCGGAATCGGCAATGTAGAGTTTGGTCTCGTCCGGTGAAAAAGCCAGACCGTTCGGCTTGTCGAAATCTGTTGCGACAGCGCGTATTTCCCCGTCCGCCGCGACGCAATAGACATAGCAGCCACCAATTGCGCTCTCAGCCGGGTATCCTTCAACGTCGGAGTTGATGCCATAAGGTGGATCGGTAAACCAGACCGATCCGTCCGAGCGGACCACGACATCGTTGGGGGAATTCAGCCTTTTGCCTTCGAACGTGTCGACGATTGTCTCCGCAGCGGTCAAATCAAACGGATCTTGCCGCCGGACAACCCGCCGCCCGCCATGTTCGCAGGACACCATCTTGCCAGACAAATCCAGCGTGTTGCCGTTTGCGAACTCGCTGTTTGAAAGCGCGACCGATACCCCATCCCGTTCGCTCCACCGCAACATCCGTTTGTTGGGTATGTCATTGAAGAAGAGACCGCCATTGAGCCAGACCGGTCCTTCTGTCCAGACACAGCCTTTTGCGATGACTTCGGGCGCGACTGACGTGTCGATGAAATCCTCAAAGAGTGGATCAACCGTTATGTATCCGGGTGTCATGCGCGTGCTCCTTTGCGCAGTGTCTGGAACAAAAGCATAGCCAGTATGATCGCGCCGAAAACGATGCTTCTCCAGGCGTCACCGATCTGCATGACAGAAAGTATCGACGTCAGCAGTGTAATAAACAGAGCACCGCCGACGGTCCCGAACAATCCGCCCCGTCCTCCCAGTATGGATGTTCCCCCGATAACGACAGCAGCGATTGTCGGAAGCAGAAACGGATCTCCCATCGATTGATAGGCCTGGTTTGCATAGCCGGCCAGCAAAACGCCGCCCATCGCGGAACACATGCCTGCCAGCGCGAAAGCGACAAAAACGACGCTCGGCGTCGAGACCCCGGACAAAAACGTCGCCTTTTCGTTGTAGCCGATCGACCTCAGATAACGTCCAAACGGCGTCTTGGTCAGAAACAGCATGATGCCGACGCAGACCGCCATCCAGATGAGAAAGCTCATGGGCAGCCCGAACAATCTTCCTGCCGCCATGGATACCATCAGCGCGCTCGACTCACCCTTTGGGTTGAACCCGCCCGTATTGAGAACGGCGAGGCCCAGCAGGATCGAGTTGATGGCCAGTGTCCAAACCATTGAAGGAATACGGAGGATCGCGACCCCAATTCCGTTCACAATTCCGATCAACGCTCCGAACGCCAGGGCTGCCGGGACAGCCAGAGCGGTCAGCAGTGGATCGCCGGAACCGACAAAAGCGGTCGACAGGATGGCTGCACCCGTCAGAACCCAGGGAACCGAGAGATCGATGTGGCCCAACAGGATGACAATTGTTGCGCCGGTTGCCAGCAGACCAAGAAATGCCGCGATCTGAAGCTGCTGCGTCAAATAGTCGAAAGTCAGAATTTGCGGAAAGAAGAAGCTTCCCGCCGCGATAAGCAGGACGGTGCCGATATAGGGCATCAGGCTGTCAGGTGTGATTGCGCGGTTCATCGGCCGAACACCTCCAGTCTGTTGCGGGCTCGCAGCACGTCCGCGCCGCCAACGGCGATTGCAGCTGCCAGGATCAGGCCCTCGAACAGAGGCTGCGCGAGAGATGGAATGCCCGAAAAGAACATGAGCGACGCGATGGTCTTGAGAATGAAAGCGCCAGCCATCGCACCGACGAGCGACCCGACGCCACCGCGCAGCAGGACGCCACCGAGCACAACTGCCGCAATCGAATTCAAAGTGAAATTCGCCGCGATCCCGGCATCACCCGTGGTGGTGACAAAGCTGTAATAGAGGCCGGCCGCCCCGCCGAAAAGACCGGCCAGCGTAAATGCTGCGATGCGGACCAGCCGTGTGTCTATGCCCGACTGGAAAGCCGCCTGTTCGGAAGAGCCCAGCGCATATAGCCCCAATCCCAGTCCTGTTCGCCGAAACGGTATCCAGAACGCGAAAATCAGAAGGCCGGAGAGGATCAGGGCCGTCGGCACACCGAATACATCCAGCGTAACCGCGTCGGCAAGATCGTAATTGATCGCGCCGCCGGGCGTCGGCCGAAGCATCAGCGCGACGCCTACGAAAATAGACGCCGTCGCCAGTGTCACGACGATCGGTTGAATGCGGCCGTAGACAACAACGAGCCCGTTCACGAGCCCGCAGGCCGCTCCGGCGGCCAAGACAGCGACCATGCCGAAACCGATCCCGACCGCCGAGCCGTCCAGCAGGTGTGATGCCAGGGTATTGGTCAGGGCCATGACGGCACCGACCGACAAGTCGATACCGCGCACGACAACAGCAAAGAACTGTGCGATGGCCGCCAGTCCGAGGATCAGGCACTGGTTGGCCCAAATCGTCAAAACGTAAGTGGAGGCGCCACGCGGATGCGTTCCCAGATAAAGAGAAAGAAGTACCAGCAACACAATTGCTGCGATAACTTCGCGCCTGTTTGAGCGAATGTAGTCAAGCATGAACCACCTTGCGTTCTTCAGGGACGTTCAGTGATGCAGCAATGATGTTCTGCGCGGTCATGTTGTCTCCGCTCATGGAAGCCGTCAGGCGTCCGGCGTAAAAAATGTGGGTTTCATCACACAGCTGGATCAGTTCTTCATAGTCTGTGCTGAGAAGCAAAATGGCCGTTCCCTCATCGGCAAGGCGGCGCAGCATCTGGTAAATCTGGGTCTTGGTTTTCACGTCTATGCCGCGGGTCGGGTCCGCAAGCAGAAGGCAGCGCGGTTTGATTGCCAGCCATTTCGCAAGAACAACCTTCTGCTGGTTACCGCCCGAGAGCGACGATACCGGCAGCTCCACTCCGCCATGTTTCAGCTCAAGACGCTCGAGCGAGCTTTTGTAAAGCTCCGGATCGGAGGCATCGAGATCCTTCAGCCCGAGCGCGGCAAGCTGCAGGTTTTCAAGAATGCTCTGCTCCTGAATCAAGCCTTCGGTCTTGCGGTCTTCGGGAATGAACGCCAGCGCGATATCCGGCTGCTTGGCCGTTTTGGGATTTGAGACCGAGACAGGTTTTCCCGAGACCGATATTTTTCCTTCCGCACGCCGCAACAGGCCGAAGAGCCCCATCAGAAAAGCCCCCTGCCCCTGTCCGTCGAGGCCGCCAAGGCCCACGATCTGGCCTTCGCGCACGCTCAGGCTCACGTCAGTAAAGCGGTCTTCCCATGAGAAGTTCTCGACCTTCAGAACCTCCTTTCCGGCCGCGGTGACAAGAGGTTTGGGTGGGAACAGCTCTTCGATCTTCTGACCGACCATCATGTTGATGATCTCATCGTAGGAATGGGCGCCCTGGTCGAAGGTTGCGACACGGCTGCCATTGCGGAAAACCGAGATCCTGTCAGCCAGAGCCTCAATCTCATGAAACCTGTGTGATATGAAAAGGACGCTCGTGCCCTGGTCCCTTTCCGCACGGATCAGGTCAAAGACCTTCGCAACCACGGAGGCATTGAGAGCAGATGTCGCTTCGTCCAGAATCAGGAGCCTTGGAGCACGCATAAGCGCTTTTGCGATCTCGACCTGCTGGCGCGACGGTAATGAAAGATCGGACACCCGCGTGGACATCTTGATATGCCCGCCATCGATGCGGCTCAACACATCCTGCGCTTTGGACAACGCCTGCGAGCGCAACCACCCAAGACCGCTCCCAGGTGCACCAAGAAGCAGGTTCTCGCGCACTGTCAGGTCCGGCACCAGAGACAATTCCTGAAACATGCAGACCAGCCCAAGATCCTGGGCGGTACGCGGTGTTGAAAGCTTGACGTCCGAACCGTCCAGAGTGATCTGGCCTTCGGTCGGCTGCAGAACGCCGGCGATCAGCTTCATGAGCGTCGACTTGCCGGCGCCATTTTCCCCCAGAACAGCATGGATCTCGTGGGATCTGCAGGCGAAATCGACCTTTTCAAGTGCCTTGGTTGCGCCAAAGTGCATTGAAATGTCCCGCATTTTCAGCAAGGGCGCATCATGTTGGTTCATCAGGCGTTTCCACATTTTTCCGGCGGCATCTGGAAGACGCCGCCGGAGTGTTGGTCTTAGGTATTGTCTGGATTTTGGCCCGTGATTTCCTCAGGCGTAAACGGGGCGAAGCATTCAGCGAAACCCGTGCCCGTATTGAAGGACTTCGGAAGATCGGGGAAGTAGTTCACGCCCGCCTCGAGGTTTTCAGCCTTGACCTGTGGAATTGGCAGGAAAATGGTCTGCGGCAGTTCATTGCCTTCAAGCAGCGAGACGGCTGCTTCAAGCGCAATCGCCGACATGGCCGGTGCCTGGCTGGCAGAGATACCCGGTATGTCGAGCTCGTCCATCAGAATGCGAACACCGTTTTCGCCGTCGACACCCATTGGAACGATAGGATGCCCAGCGGATTGCATGGCATTGATTGTTCCAGCCGAACCGTGCTGCGAGACAACCGCGTCAAACTCACCATGTGTTGCGAGGGCATCAGCCACCACTTTCTGGCTGGTACCGGTATCCCAGTTGCCGACGACTTCAACAATCTCAAGCCCGTCAACCTGCTCCAGCACGCTCATCATGCCAAGGCGCCTGTCGCGATCAGTCGCGTTGCCGGGCAATCCGTTGACCATCAGGATTTTTTCGGCCTTGCCGTCCAATATGTCCATCACGGTCTGCGCCTTCAGCGCGCCAAGTTCCTTCTGGCTTTCGTTGACCTGAACGACCTTGTCGGTGTCCAGAACGTTGTCGAAGGGCACAAGAATAGTGCCGGCGCGCTCGGCACGCCGGATAACCGGCTCAAACGCTGTCGGATTGACCGCGATGAAGGTAATTGCGTCGTAACCGGCGGCAATGAAGTTGTCGATCGCGGCGATCTGGGCTGCACTGTCGTTGCCGACAGAGACAATGGAGAACGTGTCTATCTTGCCAGCGTTCTCAGGGCGTGCGGCCCAGGCCTTTGCAGACTGGATCGCCTGAATGCGCCAGTCGTTGCCGGCAAAACCGTTCACAAAGGCCAGCTTGTACGGGCCGTCCTTAGCGTCATAGGAAATCGTGGATGTCTCAGGTGCCGGAACAAAACACTCCGCCCGATAAGTGTCGGCGAAAGCGACGCCGGCGCTTGCCAGCAACATAGTCGCGCTCAAAAGCAAATTCTTCATCATATCCTCCCTGGGGTGACCAAAAGGCCGAGCTGTTCGTCTACAGCTCCAATGTGTTTACGTAAACACACATTGCGATATCATTTATGTTTATGTAAACATTCGTCAAGAAAAAAATGAAACGCGTTGAATTCCAAGACCTTCGATGTCGACCAGACGGAACAACAAAGCCGCTAAAAACCAGCCTACGATGCACGATGTCGCGCGCGTCGCGGGCGTCAGTCAGATGACTGTGTCACGGGTCATGCGCGGTGCCGGCTATATTTCGCGGACCGTACGCGAACAGGTGAACAATGCGGCGCGCGAAATCGGTTATGTGCACAATCGCCTCGCCGGCGGGATATCCTCCTACGACAATCCGCTTGTCGGTGTCGTGCTGCCGACCCTGCAGAACCGGGTCTTCACGGAAGTCCTTTCCGGCATAAACGAAACCCTCAACACGGCCGGCCTGCGCCCGGTTTTCGGCGTTTCGGAGTATTCTCAGGCAGCCGAGGAAGAACTCGTGTTCGACCTCCTGTCCTGGCGCCCGCGCGGACTGATTTTACCCGGACTGGAACACAGCGATTCCGTTCGGCGCATCGTTGAGCAGACGGGTGTCCGGGTTGCTGAAATCATGGACGTCGACGGCGAGCCCATGACGGCAAGCTTTGGGGTTTCACACATTGAGGCCGGCCGTGAAATGGCGACACACCTGCTTGAGCGCGGTTACAGATCCTTCGGATATATTGCCAGCCAGGGCGGGCACGACTTGCGCGCAACAAAGCGCTTCGAGGCCTTCGCCTCCAGGATACGTGACGGTGGCGGACAACTGATCGCGCAACGCATGTCAAACGAACCGTCTTCCATGGTGGCGGGCCGGCAATTGACCGAAGAGGTGCTCACACATCCCGATCGGCCCGATGCCATCTATTACGCGAATGACGATCTCGCCGCCGGCGGCCTCATGCATTGCCTGTCGCAAGGTGTGGATGTTCCCGGTCAGGTCGCAATTGCCGGCTTCAACGGTCTTGGCTTCCTGTCAGCACTGCCCATGAAAATCACCACAACTCAAACGCCCCGCTATGAGATCGGTGTCTCGGCAGCCCAATGGATCTCGACCCCGCTGGACACTCCGGCCGAAAAACTTATCGAGACGCTGGACACTGAAATTCTCTTTGGCGAGACGACGTAACCATAAAATCGGCATCGCCTCACCGCCCGCTTTGCGGCGGTAACGAACCGACGTTTAGCGCGCCCGGTCGGAAATGACCCTTCCAGCAAACGGCACCTCGTCACCCCACCCTTTTTTGCCGCATTTGAAAGGAATGGCGGCTAACCGGATGCGTGTTTGAATTGTCACATGACCCGTTCGAGTGCGCCGTGATTTCAGTTCGATCGAGATGTTATGAAGGCCTGGTTTGAGCCCAATGGAACCGATGCTGCGCCGTTGCCGAACGGCTGCTTTGCGCCCGCACACCTGCCGTTCGTTGGATATCGACGCGGTCTGAAAAGCTGCCATTCGTGGCTAGGTGATCGAAAGTCTATTGCGGGCGGAAAGCTATGTTTGTTGCGCAACGAACTGATGACGGGTATCGATACCTAGCTGCCTTAATTGGTGGTGACGTGTCGACTGGCGCAGTGTAAAAAGATCTCGCACGGTTCACCCGATTCTTACAGCTCCCAACAAGCGGGCTCGCAAAATGTGCCCATTTTGTAAATATTTTCGGCACTCAGACGTAAGTTTTCGGTATCGACATCGCCCAGACGAAGCTCATATTCATGCTCATTAACTGAGGCGGACATTTCTACTGGCGCAAGTTCCCATTGGTATTTCAGAATGCCGTCGGGCAAAAGAAATGTTGCACTCTGTTGGGAGACCACTTCGATACTGTCCGCGACCGGCTAAAGAAAATTCGTGTTGAGTACGGCACTCTTATCGCCGATCTCCACAAGCCAGATTAACAAGAAACTAAACCACTACCCAACGCGGTATTTTTTCGTTGTGACCCTAGGCGCGCACGCATTTGCCTAGATCCTGCTCAAGGCGCAGCAGAATTACGTCGCTAAGCGCCTGTTTGTAATGGCGACAAGCAGCCGTCTCTGTTCCGCGCATGGTGGCAAGTTCCGCGATCTTATTCGACGGAGCACCACCTTGACAAACACAGAAGTAGGGACATTTGACGGAGCATTCGGCGACGCCGGCAGCAATGTCTGACTCTAACGTGAGAAAAGGTTCTCGCGTGACGATCTCCGCCAGTCGGTCTTGAAAGACGTTGCCGAGCCGGTAGTTCTGATAATGTGCAGAGCGCTGACCGGCAAGTTCGGGTGAGTAGGTATAAAGGTTGCCCTCTACGTCCACCGTTACAATGGTGAATGGTTCGTTTTCCGAATTCCGGCCCCGTCTCCCAAATTCTGGATCCCGTAACATAGCAGCAATCGTTCGCATCTCTCGCATCTTTAGTGATGGGCTTCGGGCAGCGTAATCTACAAGCTCGGTCAAAAAGCTTCGCATCTCTGGCGCGACGGCAAACGGGCCCAGGGAAGAAGATACGTTAACACCTTCCTGCTCTTCAAAGTTCAAGCCGATCTCCTCAGCTCTTAGATCCTCCATGAAAGCAGCGAAGTTGACCGCGCAGCCACTGACGGTTGCCGCGGTCACCACTGCTATGACGTGAAAGGGGATCCCACTGTCGCGTAAGCGGGCTATGCCTCGCATAGCCTGCGCATGGGTGCCTGCGCCTGTTCTGGTCTTGCGGTTTGCGTCATGGAGCTCTTTCGGCCCATCGATACTCACCCCGATTTGCACATTGCGTTCCAAAAAAAGATCGCACCAATCGTCATTGATAAGCATGGCGTTGGTTTGAATGGAGTGGACAACGTCACGCCCAACGGCTGCCTCGTCGATTGCGTCGAACGCCTCTCGGTACCACTCTACTGGAAGGACGAGGGGTTCGCCAGCGTGCCAGGCGATGCTAATACGATCCGGTGCGAGCCCCTCTCGGACGAGCCAGTTCACCGCCCCGGCAGCGGTTTCGATCGGCATTCGGCTACTGTCGGAGCGGTGTGGTAGATAACAGTAGCTGCAGTCAATATTGCAGAATGGCGTCGATTGAAGGACGAGAAGCGATGTGCACCTGCGCTTTACTGGACGTGCTGCCATCAGTAGTTTCGCCAATTGCCCCAGTTCGGCCAATTGCCCCAGTTCGGCCAGTTGTACCATTGCGCAAGATGTGATGCATCGTCACCGATAGCATCGTCTTCCTCAAGAAGCGCTGCGCGAATCTCTTCGATCCGCTCAATCGCCGGTTCATCCGCCTCATCTCGCTTTGCTTCTGCTGTGCCGGCTACAACAAATGCTGTGATGAAGGACATCAAGGCTGCAAACAAACGTGACATGTCAGCACCTATTACGGTTTCGGTTGGAGTTTATCTAGTTTTGCGATTTCCGCCTCAATGAAAGAAATGGTTTCAAAGCCGCACTGATAATTTTTGCAGTCCTGCAAGATTGAAACAAGAGTGGCTTTAGCGGCTACTTTATTTTGATATTTATCGGTGAGGGAGTGTTCTATAAGTTGCGTCACGTTGCTAACCGGCTCCATGACCTTTAGGACCCGTATATCATCAGACAAACTTTCGAACGCTATGAGAACTGCGCCGTTCTCCTTCTTAATTGCTAGATCTGTTATGCCATCGGGCTGGAATGTTCCAAGTTCGAAGTCCTCCGTGACTGTGCCGCTTTCAGCTCCGTCGTCTGTTTCATCGGCTTCGAATTGTCGTCGGAGAATTATTTTGTATGAAGGTATTGGGATTTTCTTTAAACCGCCATTGAGGCGGGCAAATCTCCAATTCAACAGCGCGTAAATAATGATCTGGTCAGTTTCGTTGAAACCCGGCGGTGTGTAATTTAGCCTAGCCTTGTAGTAAGTTGTTGTTCCAGCGTCGAATATTTCAGTCCTCTTACCTTCTTCCTCAAGGCTAGACAACATCCGACATTCATCGTCGCTGGCTAGTGTTTCACTCCAACACCACTCCATAGTCTCCGAACGTCCTGATGCCTTTGACATTGATGAATACCATTCCGATTCATCAATTTCACCGATCGATTTACCCCGTGCCGACTCCGATACTGTCACTGGAAAATATCTGCCTTCGTAGAAGAAAGCTTTGTAAGGATCACCGTCATATTCGAACACGATCTCCCTTTTCCATGGTTTCTCCAGAACCTCAGAAATACCCGTCACTTTGGCAGCCTTGGAAAAATCTGTGCTATTGGATGACTCCATCTTACTTTTTTTACTAAATACATCGCCAAAATATGTTGGCGAGTTGATCGGCATCACCTTCAGGTATCGCTGTGGGATCTCCTTCGATTCATAAAATCTATACGTAGCCATCTCCCGCAAAATATAAACACTCGGTGCCACGTTATTCCTGAATACGATTGTCATGACCTGACCGTCCGGTGACAAGCAGATCTGTTGCAAAAATTCGAAACGCGGTAACTTGGAAGAAGTTTCGAGAACCGGAAGATCAACCGCAGCAACGCTGGATTCATCACGTGCCTCGAAAACGTATTCGTCTCTGCCCGCAAAGGTCAATTGCAACCCCCCACCTGTAAGTACGCTACTTGTAAGCTTACTTAGGTCGACACCTGCGCCCTCGCTGTGCTCGATGCTTACACACTCTGGTTCCGGCCAGTCCCGATTGTGATCAAGCGATGGTGTGCTTACGACATGCAGGGTAGCGCCCATCAGGTGTTGGAACATACCGTCTAGCTCCGAATGCGTACGAAGCAATGTCCGTTCCGGAACCATGCCTTGCTGCATATCCTGGTGCTCCATGGCATACCTAAGAGCCTGGTAGGAGACAGCGAGAGTTCGTGCAGCCATGAGTGGGTTATCCTGCCCATTGACCGCCCCGCGTTTGTTCGCGAGCAAAAGCCCTCTTAATGCGCGTGCGCGCGTCTTCTCGCGGGCCGAGATAGCGTTCCTAACATTGGCTTCAGTTACCGCCAATTTAGTCGCAGTCGCTGCCAATTCAGCCTCAGCTTCAGCCTGCTGTATTTTTGCAAACAAACCTAAAACAATTGCGCCGCACAATATTAATACGCCAACTGAGCCCGGTATCGCAGCTGCGCGCGCAAATATCCAGGCTTGCTTCCTTCGCCACGCTGCCTTCAACGAGTCAAAGATGTCCATTGGCGACACTGAAAACTTAAAGTACTTGTAGCTTCCTGAGCGCTCAATCGCATCAGTGATCCACTCGTTCGTGAACGTGGATAAATAGCGCTCGTCCTCTTCAGTCAAGTGACGCGCGACTGATTTCGGTGCGCAAACCTTGGCGAGGACCGACATGTTGTCTTCGTTGATCTTGACCCCGTCCCGGTCGATCGACATAGCGATGGCATCGCGGATCTCGGATTCAATTGTCACCCAACGATCCAGCTTGGACCAATTGCGGATCAACGCTTCGTGCATGACATCGAACGAAGGTTCGTCATGCCGAGAATGGGTGCGCACAAGCAATCCACGTTGGCAAAAAGTCTCTAGTGAATTGGTGACGGCGTTTTGCAACGCGGTTCGTGCTTTACCCTGGATAAAGGGAAACCTCTTCTCCAGTACTTCGCTGACACGCACAAACTCACGATGATACCGGCGGTTTTCTTCAAGCGACGCCATCTCGCAGAGAGCTGCACGGATCGCAGTCTTTGCCGTGACGCCGCAAGTTCGCGCGCCTTCCGTCTTGTCGAAGACGGTTTTGGCCTCCGTCAGTGCATTGGACGCAACGGCTTTCAATACGCCTGAAAACCAACGGCTTTCTGTGCCACTCCTTTTGATCAATGCATTCAGATGATCTTCGGTAATCTCGAATGGACCAGTCTGCTCCGCCTCTGGGCGGCGGCTCCACTCCTTCACGGCATTCCTCCAAAGTTCCGTAAGGCCATGCTGGAAGAGAGGCAGATGATCGGCGGAGTGGCCCAATCTCTTCTTCATCCGTTCAACCTGATCTAGCAGGTTGTCAACCACGGATTCTTGATAAGGAGCTGTAGGCGTGTCTGCCATTGGGACGCGCCATTCACGTAAAACTCGTCGCGCCGGCTCTATAATAGCGGACTTCAAGCCTTCACGATCAAGGAACTCTACAAGGTAAAACGAGTCATTGATTAAATCCGGTAGATCCGGAACTTGCGTGCAGCGATGCAGATCCTCTGATCGCATAGTGATAACAAGGAAGACACCCGGTGGTTTTGTCGTGTGAACATAGCGGATCATGTCATAGAGCGCGGTCGCCTCGACATCGTCGACCTTCTCGCGAAAGACTTCCTCGAACTGGTCAATAAGGAAGAGAACGTTAGCGGACGTTCGTTCCTCGTCCGCCTCTTCCTCACCTTCGCAGTCGTGTTGGTAATGGTCCGCACCCGATTGCGATAGCCAAGCGCTGCTGTAGGCGGCGTCAAAGGCGTCAATCCAGATTTGGGCCGCAGCGAAACTGTCGTTGCGCCCCTCGCCCTTGGCACCCGTGAGCCCGTCCAGATCTGCTTCAACGATGCGCCGAGCCTCGGTCTCAGTTACTTCAGCGCCAAAGAGACTGTTGCGAATGTAAATCGCAATCGGATCGGGGTGCGCGCCTTCTGACCGGCGGAAGGTGTCGGCAAACACCTGATCCCAGATCGCATCGCGGAACTGGGTAAACGGCTTGGTCGCCGGGCGGAAGACGACCGAATGCCAGGCTCCGCTTCTACCCTTAACTGGAAATGTACCCGAACTGATCTCGGAAATAACCCGGCCACGAACAATTGAGGACTTTCCGCTGCCTGAACCGCCGACAACGGCTACGGTTTGTTCCTGCTCGAATCGCTTCCTGATTTGTTTGGAAGACTGTTCGCGGGCGACTTGTAGAGGATTTGTCCTCTGGTCGAAGAAACGCAACCCCTGATATGGCGATGGCCCCAAGCGCCCGTCGCTTTCCTCATCGTTGAGTAGAGCCGAGGCATAAACTTGAAGTGGATCACTCTGCGACATATCAGGCCCTTGGCGCGATGAGTTCAGAGTTGTCAAATGTTTCCCAATTTTCGCTGTACCAGTTCTTGAAGGTTTCGCACAGGTCAGATAGGCTGTTTGGGCAGGGTTTACCTCTCCGAGGGTCTTCAAATCTCAACACCTCCCAAACCCGGCCGTTCACATCATGCTGGGCCGACGCTTCCTTCGTGTGCTGATACTGCAGAAAGACCCGAAATATACGCTGCTCGTCGTTGTCAATCTCGAGTTCGTCAATCTGATTTTCGTATTGTCTTAGGTGAATTCGAAAAAGTTCGTTTAGTTCACGAGAATTGCTTGTATGCGCCCGCACTGCTTTGTCGCCGATTGCGACAATAGTAAGACGCTTTCCGGTAGGCCATCCGGACTTCAAAAGCGACTTCATGGCTGGCGCTCCGGTAAACACCTCCGAGTTGGCTTCGATCTCAAGATTGGGTGGTAGCTCAGACTTCGCAAAGTGCTGCACGCGCTGGAACTTGCCGCTGTGTTCAAGGAGAATTTCTACCTCCCGATCGCAACCTACGAGTCCCAGAATCGAGTTCGCCATCTTTTTGGCTGAGCCGCCACGGTATTCGAACCTAGCACCCGTATTTATAGCCTCCGGCTCCTCCTCGTTATAGCTTGGCATCCAGAGATAGCGTTTAGCCACTTGAGCAACGGTCGCGTCCGGCTCTCCGATGTTCTGGTAGATCTCGTCGAGGATAATTTTCTCGCCCTTTCGCTGGTCTTCGGTAAGGAAATCTTTTTGAAGCCGTTCATCTCCGACCGCGATTACATGAGCAACGCTCGACTTTCCTTTCTCGAAGAGTGCCTCGTTCTTAGCTCGAACCAGCGCTTTGCCCCACTCGTCGCCGACATTTACGATCATGTTGCCGACCGAAGCTTCGAGTTTCGCAACAAGGTCGTCCCGCGCCTTCGCAACCTTTTCGGACAATTTCCATTCCATGCCTCCGAAAACATAAACGGAGGGCTCGTCGCGGGGCGATGGTCTCTCTTCTCCCGAAGTACTGGAATCCCACTCTTGAAAGACACTACCAATATTTTGCGAGAGGCGATTGATGAAGTTTCGGACATTGGGACGTAACATCGCCCTATCATCGTCCTCGTCTACCATGAAAAACTTCTTGCGCTGCGTTCCGTCATGTAGCTTGTGCCACACAATATTGCGGAATTCTTGAGGAGTATCCGTGTCTTCTAAAAATTCACTCCACCACTTGGATGCCTCTGGACAAAACAATATCGGAACGAACAGCCTACGTTTTTGACCCCATGCTTTCCTGAGATACTCGGCTTCCTTGCCACCAATGCTTTCACCATATCTCTTACAAATCAGGGCAACAAAGACGTCGCAACTTTCAATCTTCCCGTGCAAGCCGTCCCAAAGCGATCCGACCATTTGTGGCGTAATCAACCAATCGTCGACATGTTCGATATCCGCACCCAGTTGGTCTTTGAAAGACGAATGGAAGTAATAAGCTTCGTCGGCCAAATCTTTCGTGTAACTGAAAAAAATTCGTCGACTTTCTTTTGACAAAGAGTCGCTCATAACAGCTCCCCACCTAAATAATCAATGTCGTTAAAGTTGTATTATGAAAGCTGTTGTGGTTTGATTCAAGGGCGATTGAGCAAAGATCAGCATTGAAATTAAAAGAATTATGAATTCAACTACTTAAAGACGAGGTCAGGCGATGACGTTAAGAGAAAATCTAATTTCGGTTGGTGACGAGGTTTATGGCACAAAGTACAACGAACACTGCATGGAAATCTACAAGCTTTATGTCGCAAGTGCTGAGTCGATTAGCGATCGACGTGAGAAAGCAAATACATTTTTTCTTGCGCTTAACACCGCGACGGTCGGTTTCATTGAGTTGTTTGCAGATGAAAGAGCACAGTTGGCCATGATCGTGCCACTGGCAGGCATTAGCCTTTGCGTCATCTGGTCGAGGCTTATGAAATCTTATCGAGGCATGAACACTGGCAAATTCAAGGTGATCCACGAAATGGAGAAGCGATTGCCACTCGCCGCATTCGACGCAGAGTGGGAAGCACTTGGTCAGGGTAGGGACCCAAAAATCTACGCGCCGTTTACCAAGATAGAGGCACTGGTGCCGTGGGTTTTCGCAGCCCTTTATGTAGCTCTCTTAGTTATGGGCCTGATCGCGCAACCCAATGCCAATTAAAATAAGAACTGCTCTAAACGAAAGTCGTTAGTGCAGTACAGTGGCCTGCTTGGCGCAATAGCGCTAGTTTATGTCGATAATCCGGTCTGCTGTGTCTTTTGTTCCGCGTACTGCGACGATTTTTTTACCACTTTTGGATGACAGAAGGCACTTGGGAAGGAGCAAATTACCTTGGTTGAGTAGTCTCCAAAATCAAATTAATAAATGGCTACATTCTTCCATATAAAGTACTTTTTCTGGAAAATAAGCCCCTTCGCAGGAGCTCGCAGAAGTATTGGTACTGCACTTACTTTTGACACATAGCAAAGTATGCAGGGGCCGCTGCCCTAGCGCATTAATTGGACATTCATTGCAAAGAGCTCCGACGGCGATTAAGAGCCGAGAGCTAGCGCAGAAATTGTTCTTATGCATGTGAGCCTATGTAAGCCTGTTTCCAGAAGCCGACAGTCAGCTACCGGCCCCAAAGCTGACACTAGCCAACACCGCGTGTACGGCAGAAAAGTCCGCCCTTTGGCCACTCATCTTGATCGCAACAAACGACCACCTTCAGGAGAGAACTATTGCGTTTGAGCAGCCGAAATGGGCGCGCGACGCGGGTGGTCTTGTAAGGCGCAGCGAAGGCCCGCTTTGAGCCCAAGTTGCGCGCTAGAACCGCCGCGTGTGTTATTGTTAGCTCTGGTTCCGGAGGGCTCGGCAGCAGCAATATGAACAGCTTTGCAGCTCTTGTTTCATGAGAAAACTTTTCAAATTCTTGGCTGCGTCTGTACTGCTGCTACTTGTGGGCACGACAGTGTATGGAGCTTCGGGATACCTCGATGCAATTTCTGACTCGAAAGAACTGGAGGCGCGCGCGGACAGGCTTATCGCCGCAGATTTAGGTGGCGCATCGCTCGGCAACGAACGCTATCGCCAGCTGCTGACGGTTCAAGACCCGGCGTTTGAGGCGCATGGCGGCATTGACATGTCCACGCCGGGCGCCGGTGTCACGACGATTACCCAATCGCTGGCCAAACGGTTGGGTTTTGAAGACTTTACGCCGGGTATCGGCAAAATCAGACAGACGGGCTACGCGCTTGGATTGGAGCGCGAGCTGACCAAAGCGCAGATCATGGCGCTGTGGCTTGATACTTTGGAAATGGGGCGCGGACCGGACGGCTGGGTTACCGGATTTCATCAGATGAGCGAAACCGTATATGGCTCGACGCCGGATGCAATCGAAGCTGAT
Source organism: Roseibium sp. HPY-6 (assembly GCF_040530035.1). NCBI lineage: Bacteria > Pseudomonadati > Pseudomonadota > Alphaproteobacteria > Hyphomicrobiales > Stappiaceae > Roseibium > Roseibium sp. HPY-6. Next base: position 2,118,799 of record NZ_JBEWCD010000002.1, on the reverse strand, counting down.
GAGTACCTAACCCTGCTTGCAGTTCTTATTGCGCCGGGCCGCTACAAACTCGGAACGGACGACAACGCCCTTCGGGAAAGGACGGATCGCATTCGCCGGCTCCTGGCTGGAGAATGCACTCCCAATGGCAATTCCGATGTTTGGCTGGAAGGTTGCAGTTCCTAAGTCGACTGGCAGCACAGTCCCGCACAGGAGGCGGTCATTTTTAGTGTGGTCGAGGTCGACAACAGCTCTGCGGGCAGAGTGACCAGTTTGGGCTTGGTCAATCAGTGAAAAAGCACCTGCGAACCCCGAAGCGTGGTCAGGACGCGGTATGCGCCCCGTTGCAGTTGTTCAAGGCACCGGCGCCGGGCGCAAACTCTCTGAAAAAGAGGGATTTACTGCGCATACAAGCAGCCAGGACCAAGACGGCTCTGGGACCAGCGCAACACGCTCAGCCCCGAGACAGACAATGAACCGACCCGATCATGGCGAACTTGCCGTCCACAAACACGTTGATCGGACCGCTACCTCGTTCACGCGCGGCAATTCACGCAGTCAAAACGGTTCGGGGAGAAGTGCGTCCGGGAGGTTCTGATAGCAAACGGGACGCAGAAACCGGCGGATCGAGAGTGTGCCGACCGACGTGGCACCGAAATTGGTCGAAGCCGGGTAAGGCCCGCCGTGCACCATGCTGTCGGCGACTTCAACGCCTGTCGGGAAGCCGTTGGCCAAGATACGGCCCGCCTTGCGTTCAATTATCGGCATCAGGCTTTGCGCGATTTCAGCATCCTCGTCATCCATTTGGATCGTGCATGTCAGCTGCCCTTGCATGGTTTGCGCAACTTTGGCCATTTCATCTGTGTCTTCGGCGATGACAACGATGCCGAGCGGCCCGAAAACCTCTTCTTGCAGAGCATGATCAGCCAGCCAGTCTTTGGCCGCCACGCGATAGAGGTAGGGTTTTGCTTCACGACCGGTGCTGGGTGTTCCGACAAGTTCACGGACACCTTCTCCTTTGGCAACACGGGCGACGCCCTTGCGATACGCATGTGCAATGCCATCGGTCAGCATTGTCTGACCGGCCACCTTGGTCAAAGCGGCCTCTGCCGCGAGGATAAACGCGTCAGCGCCCGGCAGCACCACGGCGATGCCGGGATTCGTACAGAACTGTCCGGCGCCCATGGTAAGAGATCCTGCCCAGCCGGTTCCGATCTCAGTACCACGGCTGTTGAGCGCGTGGGGTAGAAGGAACATTGGATTAACCGAGCCGAGTTCTCCGAAAAACGGGATCGGTTCGGAACGGCGCGCGCACAGGTCGAACAACGCGCGGCCGCCAGCCAAGGACCCGGTGAAGCCAACCGCCTTGATAAACGGGTGCTGCACAAGTGACGCGCCCACATCGCGTTTGCCCCCTTGAATGAGGGAGAAGACACCTGCCGGCATGTCACAGGCCTTGACCGCCGCATCAATCGCCTCAGCAACGATTTCGGCAGTGCCCGGATGCGCAGAGTGTCCCTTTACCACGACCGGGCAGCCCGCCGCGAGGGCTGCTGCGGTATCTCCACCCGCTGTTGAGAAGGCAAGCGGAAAATTTGATGCACCAAAGACAGCCACCGGTCCGATGGGGCGCTGGATCATCTTCAGGTCCGGACGTTGCAGGGGTTGGCGGTCTGGAAGGGCAACATCGTGACGCTGGTCCAGGTACTCGCCGTTTTGGATGTGTTTTGCAAAGAGCCGAAGTTGGCCCGTCGTGCGCCCGCGTTCGCCTTGCAATCGAGCCTCGGGCAGACCGGTTTCCTGTGTCCCGATCTCGGTGATGGCATCACCGCGCGCTTCGATCTCGTCTGCGATGGCGTTCAAAAAGGCTGCGCGCTGGTCCCTTGTACTGTAGCCGAATGACCAGTAAGCCTGCTCAGCGGCAATACACGCAGTCTCGACCAGATCAGGCGTTCCGACGAAAAAGTCATGCGCGGGACCATGCGCCGGATCGGAGCTGAATTTCTGTCCACTTTCGGTCCAGTGACCGGCAATCAGGTGTTTCCCGTGCGGGGTAAAGCTCATTGTTGTGTCCGTCCTAAAGGTATCTGGTTCAGATCGACACCATGCGTTCCGGTGTCATGTGTTTTCAGCTGCAAGCACGGCGCTGAGGCGCTCGGCCCCTTGGCCTTGCAACACAAGAACGCCGACGTGTTCCGCAATCGGAATTGGCTAAGACTGCGGGGATCGCTCGATGCGTTGGCGGCGTTTCATGTGAGGTTCGATTGCGGCACAGTTGCTAGAGCAAGGGAGGGCATGATGGCGCTCGGCAGGTAGCAGGCAATCGGCCAATCCCGCTCCCGTGAATGCGAAGCTGATCAAGCCTCCGGGCAGGTTGCTCACGCAGCGATCTCACTGTTGACGTTGCGAGCCATGCGCACAAGCAAATCAAAGGCTTGCCGTGTCGCGCCGACGTTTGCGATGCCTTTTCCAGCAATATCAAATGCGGTCCCATGCGCGGGCGTTGCGACCGGAATTGGCAGCCCTCCGGCGACCGTCACACCACGCTCGAACCCCATCAGCTTGATCGCGATTTGACCCTGGTCGTGATACATGGTCACGACTGCGTCTACCTCGCCGCGTTTGGCCTTTAGAAAAACGGTGTCCGACGGCCAGGGGCCGGTGACGTTCATCTGGCGCTTTTGGCATGCCTTGACGACCGGTTCGATTATGTCGATTTCCTCACGTCCGAATTTGCCGTTGTCGCCTGCATGAGGGTTTAGCGCTGCAACAGCCACGTGAGGCCGCGTTTTTCCGGACCGGGCCAGTGTCGCATGGGCAAGCTCGATCGCGCGCTCGATCCCCGGGCCGTCTATGTTGCTCGCGACGTCCTTCAGGCCGATATGGCTCGTAACCCGCGTTGTCATCAACTCGTCCAGCACGTTGATCTCTGAATGATAGCCTGTGAAACCCAGATAACGCGCCATGTAGCGATGTTCGTCTTCAGCATTGAGGCCGGCGGCGGTCATTGCTGCTTTGTTGAACGGGGCAAATAGCACACCGTCAACGTGGCCCGCCTGAGCAAGATCGAGCGCTTTGTCGAGGCAGCGGAGCGAAGTGGTTCCGCCTGCGACTGTCACCTCGGATACCTGGACGGCCTCCGGACTGATGGTTGCAAGATCCAGATGGCCAAGCCCGTCAAAACCGGGAACATCGGCTTCGTCGATAGAGTTGAGTTCAATGTCGGTCCCTGCCTGCTCGGCCCCGCGCTGCCATAGATGCGCATCCCCGACCAACAGGATATCGGCCGCGTCACGGACACCGTCTTCCTGCAGCAACTTGGCGATCAGTTCCGGCCCGATCCCCGACGGATCACCGGGCACAATGGAAATTCTGGGGCGCATCAATCGGTCTCCTTCTGGGCGTCGAGTTCCGCTATTGCGGCTGCAATATTGGTTTCAGCGGTGCGCAGATGCTTTTTCAGGGTTCGCCGTGCTGCCGTTGCGTCTCGCGCAAGCAGGGCTGTGACGATGTCCGAGTGTTCCTGCCGGGTGGCTTCGCGTCCGGAAATGCGCTGAGACGACAGGAACCTCACACGCCAAAGCCGGGCGTTGTAGGATGCATGCGTCTCGGCGAGCGCCGCATTTCCAGAGGCCGCGACGATCGCTTCGTGAAAGCGCATGTCCCTGCGAAACGCTTCCAGCTGTCCATCGGCGTCACGCGCCTCTTTGATCGAGGCGTTTATGCGCGCAATCTCGGCCAATTGCTCATCGCTCGCAACGGTGCAAGCCAATTCTCCGGCCAAGGCTTCCAATGCGCCCTGAACACGAAGCCAATCGTTGATTTCATCCAGGGAAGGATCGGCCACGTAGGGACGCCGGGTCGGGCCGTAGACGATCAGTCCTTCGCTTTCCAAAATGCGCAGCGCTTCTTTCAGGGGCGTGCGACTGATCCCGAAGGCTTCCGCCAGATCCCGCTCACGGACCGGCATGCCTGGAGCCAGCTTGCCGAGCATGATGAAATTGCGCAGATTTTCCGCCGCCTCTGAAGCAAGCGACTGCCGCGGTTTCAGTTCCACGAGTTCACGCAGTTCGTTCGTCCAGACCGGGTCGCTCATTCTAGTTTCCCCACTTCAAGACCAAAGGATCAAGCGGACGCAGCAGGTCGATCAGGCGTGACCGGATTGCCGGGTGCAGCGGAGGGATTGGATGACGGCAGTATTCGGATCTGATCACCCCGCCCTCCACCATTGCCGCCTTGCACGATTGCCAGCCGCATTGCCGGTTTTCATGATTGATGGCCATGGCGACCCGGCCATAGGCCGCAGTTGCGCCTTCGACGTCGCCGGAATGGTACCTGGTGATTACAGGCTTTATCTGGTCAACAATCATGCCGCTTGTCATTGAGCCGGTAGCGCCTGCATCCAGATCGGCCAACAGGGTAATCGCTTCCTCGCCATCAAACGGTGCTTCAATTGCATCCCCACCCGCGGCGATCAATGCCCGGATCTTGTTTGCCGCCCTGGCACATTCGATCTTGAAGAGTTTTACGGCTTCGATTTCGCGCGCCATGCGCACAAGAAGCGGGACGGCAAGCTCAACGCCGGACAAAGGTGCATCTTGCACCATGATCGGAATGCCTACTTCTCCGACAGCTGCAAACTGCTCAAAGCTTTGTTCAGGTGTCCCCTTAAGCAGTGCCCCATGATAGGGCGGCATCATCATGACGATATCTGCCCCAAGATCCTTGGCGAACCGGGCGCGTTCCACCGCGATTTGAGTGGCATAGTGGCTTATGGTCACAATCACCGGGACCCGGCCACCGACATGCTCGACACTCAGGCGCGCCAACACCTCGCGTTCAGCATCCGATATCAAAAACTGCTCGGAGAAATTGGCCAGCACGCAAATGCCATCCGCGCCCTGATCGATCAGGCAGTCCAGCACGCGCTTCATGCCGTCTAGATCAAGCGTTCCGTCCTCATTGAACGGCGTGGGAGCAACCGGCCATATTCCAGAGTATCTGTTCATTCGGTAATCTCGAAATGGTGAGCGTGTTTGTCCGTAATTGAGATGCCGAGACCTGGAGTGTCGTCATCAAGTTGCAGGTAGCCGTCGACCGCTTCGACGTCGCCTTCAAAAATATAATAGAACAGCTCGTTGCCTACCTCGACGTCGAAGACAGGAAAGTACTCGCTGATCGGACAGTTCGCATTGGCCATGGTCAGGTGGTAATTGTGCATCTGACCAGCATGCGGGATGACGGGGATTTGCGCGGCCTCGGCGATGGCATTGATCTTTTGCGCAGCGGTAATGCCCCCCACCCGGTTGGTGTCATATTGCAGGACGCTGACGGCTTTGCGATTGATCAGTTCGGCGCAGCCGATCACGCTGAACTCGTGCTCACCGCCTGAGATGGGCACAATGCCCATCGCATTGAGTTCCGCATAACCGGCGACATCGTCTGCGATGACCGGCTCTTCCAGCCAACGCGGTTCAAACCTGGCAAGCTTGGGCAGCATGCGCTTGGCGTAGTCCAGGTTCCAGCCCATGTAGCACTCCAGCATGAGATCGACATCATAGCCGAGCACTTCGCGCAGAGCTTCAACACGCTTGAGGTTCTCCCGCATCCCGGCCATTCCGTCTTTCGGGCCAAAGCCGAAGCGCGATTTGTAGGCCTGGTAGCCTGCTTTCTTCGCCTTTTCCGCCTCCAGCTGCATCGCGTCCACGCTGTCGGCATAGAGCTTGGAATAGTAAACCGGAATTTTTTCCTTCGTGCGTCCGCCGAGCAGCTTGAAAACCGGTTTGCCAACCAGCTTGCCCATGAGATCCCAGATCGCGATATCAATGGCGCTGATCGCCGTCATGCCGATGCCTTTGCGCCCCCAGGCGTGCGTGCGGCGATACATCTTTTCCCAGATATAGGCATAGTCGAACGGGTCTTCGCCGATGACCAGAGGCGCGTACCAATCATCAATCGCCTTTTTGACAACGGTTGGTGCAAGGGCAGCATTCCCGATGCCGACGGACCCGTCGTCGGTCTCCACTTCGCATGTCAACCATTGGTGAAACCGGAACGAGGCCATCGCATCGCCCTTCATCCAAAGCGCATCTGAGGCATTGGTGCAGAAATTACCCTGTGGCGGAACCGTCGGTCCGGTCCAGTTCCAAACGCGCGTGCGGATAGATCGGATCTTCGTCATGAATTACTCTCCGGTGGAAGCCATCGGGTCGCGCTGCTTGAACAGGCGCCAGAAATACGGCCCGAACAATGCGAGGATGGTGAGCACAAAGAACAAAAGGGTAAGCGGGCGGGTGAACATCAGCCACCATTGGTCGTCCAGCATGATCAGGGATTGACCGAGACGCTTTTCCAGCATCCCGCCAAGGATCAGTCCGATCGCAAGAGGCACGACAGAATATCCGAAACGACGCATGAAATAGCCGATAACGCCTGCGGCCAGGGCTATGAACACATCCAGCATCGACTGATCAAGCGCATAAGCTCCGACGATTGAGAATGTGAAAACGATTGGCCAAAGGATCTGAACTGGCACAAAAGTAACCCGCGCGAACAGTTTGGCGCCGAAGAGCCCGACAAAGATGAACATCACATTGACGAGGAGCATGGCCCAGAAGATCGCGTAGGCGAATTCGGCCTGTTCGGTAAACATGGTTGGTCCGGGTTGAAGACCGTGGACCATCAATCCAGCCAAAATAACAGCTGCCGTCGGGCTGCCAGGGATGCCAAGTGCCAGCGTCGGCACCATCGCTCCCCCTGTCGCGGAGTTGTTTGCAGCTTCCGAACCCGCGATGCCTTCAATCGAGCCTTTGCCGAATTCTTCCGGGGTCTTGGACCAGCGCCGCGCCTCGTTGTAGCCGATCATAGAGGCGACGGTGGCCCCCTCGGCCGGCAGGATGCCGATAAATGTCCCGATCCCTGAACTGCGGAGTATTGTTCTCCAGACCTTGCGATAGTCTTCGCGTGACGGCAACTTGATAGCGTTCATGAAAACTTGCCGTCGCTCTACGTGTATTCGTTCAGCCTGCACAAGCAGCTCTGAAATACCGAAGATGCCGATCATGACAGGCACGAAGGCAATACCCTCCGACAACTCGTTGAAACCGAAAGTAAAGCGCTCGACGGTCGTCAGAAGATCCTTTCCAACCAGCGCCAGCAGAACTCCGAGCGCGCCCGCAATGATGTTTTTCAGCGGCGTACCGTCACCAATTGTGGCCAGCATCGAAATCCCGAAAACCGTCAGGGCGAAGTACTCGGGCGGTGCGAAATTGTAAGCCATACGAGCCATCAGCGGCGCGGCCAGCATCAAGCAAAAGACGGAAATGATGCCGCCGATGGTGGACGAAATCGTCGCCATCCCCAATGCACGCCCCGCCTCGCCTCTTTGGGCCAGGGGATAGCCGTCCAAACAGGTGGTCGCGCTCGCAGAAGTGCCGGGCGTGTTGATCAGGATTGCGGTAATCGCGCCTGCAAATGTCGCCGCGCAGTAAATCGTGGTCAGGATCGCGATGGCGGGAATGGGTTCCATCGTGATTGTGAACGGCAATAGCAATGCTGCGCCGGTCGTTGCGTTCAGACCTGGCAACGCACCGATCATCACTCCACCTATTGTCGCCAGAAACAGCAACACTAATAGATTGGGATCCGAAAGCGCGACCAGACCGGCAATTAGGGGTTCCATGGTCTCTTATCCGTACCAAATGTTGGTCAACAGCCCGCGCGGAAAGCGGATCTTGAACACCTGATCAAACAGGAGGAAGATCAGGGCCGGACTGACGACGCCGACAAGTCCGATACCCCAGGCGCGGCGTTCACCCCAGAGCCACGCAAGTGCGGCTGCAAAGACGCCCAGGCCCAGAAACAAGTCGATTTGCACGACAAGGGCGAAGACCGCAAACAACCCTATGCTCGCCCAAACATTGGGCACGACAGGGCCATGCTCGATCGGCCGGTCGAAGATCATTACAAGCACCGAAAGAGCCATGATCAGCAGCAAAACCATTTGCGGGAAATCGGATGGCTGCATTCCACGAAGTAAGATCGGGGGAACGCGATCGAACTGCGTGGTCAGCCAAAAGGCCATAAGGCAAAAAGCGATTATGCCGCACGGAACCGCGTAGCGTGTCATCGATACACACCTGATGAGTTGTACTGTCGGAATGAACTGGTCTGTCCGGCCGGTCCGCAGCAATGTGTGCCGCGGACCGGTCGTTGCTGAAACTTATTGAATGAAGCCCAGCTCGCGCAGTGCTGCGTCCATGTCGGTTTGCATTGAAGTCAGCTGGTTGCCCCATGTTTCGGCATCAGCAACCGAATCCGCATCAAGACCGACTGACGTCAGGAAGCCTTGATAAACCGTGTGGTTCATGGCCTTGAGCAATGACTCTTCAAGTTTTTTCGCCACTTCGTCGGGCGTGTCGGCATGCACCACGAAGCCCCGAACGGTCGAGAAGTTGGCATCGATGCCGAGTTCCTGCGCTGTAGAAACGTCCGGCAATCCGTTCATGCGCTCCGGCGCAAGAACAACGATCGGGCAGATGTCGCCTGCTTCAATCTGTGACCCCGCTTCGGCAAGGTTCAGGACGGCAACATCCACCGCACCGGCGACGAGTTGGGTGGCAAGCTCACCACCGCCCTCGAACGGCACAATCTTCGGCGTCGCAAGATCGCCTCGCCGCGCAAACATGAAGGCCGATACGTCGTCAATGCCGCCGAGATGAGTCGTGCCGTAAGTCAGAGGTTCGCTCTTTTGGGCATCAACGAACGCCTGGGCGGAGTCGTAGACGCCGCAGCGGGTCATCAGGATCTGCGGGTCATCGGTTCCACGGGCAATCGGACGCACGTCATCGAGCCCCATTTCGGTCTTGCCCAGAGCAACCGTTGCCGAGTGGCCGATTGTGAAAGTCAGGATGCTATGTCCGTCTGCCGGCTGGGTCAGGTAGTAGTCCATCGCGGAAGCGCCGCCGCCACCGCGTTTGTTGACAACGACCATGTCTTCGCCCAGCTCCCGGCGCGCCCTGATCATCATCATGCGTGTGGTCACATCTGTGCCGCCGCCGTTGCCAGCGTGGGTCACAACTTCAATGGTTTTGTTCGGAAACTCTTCCGCGACGGCTCCGCCGCCAATCACTGCGGCGGCTGCCGCAACAACGAGAAGTTTTTTCATGAATTCCTCCCTTGCGCAGGCGCGAAATCGCGCCGTGGAGGTTAGATATCATGATATTTGGAATTTTGGAATACCAAATATCATTTTGTTTGCGACCGAGATCGAAGATCAGGGATTTGATCCGGGCTGCCGAACGCATTCATGCGAGGATTGACCTGATTTGCAGGGGCGACTGATTGCGTTCGGCGCTGCAAATTGCCGTGCAGACCCGAGCTGTTGAATGGCCCGGATTGGCAGAATGGCGACGAACCCCTTGCTCCATTGCGCGTCGCCCAGCCGATTGTGACTGATTTACCGGTCCTTAGGTGGCCTGGTTCTATGTGTGGCGCCACACCATCACGAAGGTCGATACCGGCGCATCATCTTCGCGAGGCGTTTTGCCGATGTCCGTTGTTCGCGGCTTCGTTCAGGCTTTTGCGAGGGCCGTTTACCCGTATGGCGCTTTAGCTCGACGATCCGGCGACCTGCGCCAAGCCCGTGATCCAGGTTGTTCAGTCACTGGCCGCTTTAACGTTTCAGTCTGATGATCGGTTTGTGCTCAAATCCCGCCGCGCGGAGCGATTGCACAGCTTAAGTGTGGCAGGCTGGCTTTTCATGAATTCAGGACCATTCAAATCAGAGAAGGCAGCACGACGGCTGTGAACGTCCTGACAGGCCGACCGAACTCCGGACCACTGTGCCTGGCCGGTGTTGAAATACACTCTAGTCCGAAACGGATATATGAATGCGGGCGGCGGCGCTGTTGTAGTAGGCGCGGTAGTACTCCAGAGGGGAACCGTCTTTTTCAAACCCGATCGACTCGATCCAGATCAGCGGATCCTGACTTTCAAGCTCCATGCGCTGGATCACTTCAGGTGGCGGCATGACGGCAGAAAGCCAACGTTCCGCTCGCACTAATCTACGTCCATAAAGCTCGCGGATAGTCCCCTGGATCGACTTGCCTTCAATCGGCACCCGCTCGAACCCGGGAACCTTCTCCGCCGGAAACGACATGATCGAGTGTGTTATCGGTTGACCGTATGCCCAGAACACCCTGCCCGCCCGGACAACACAGGCCTCTTCCTTGAGCTGAAGGGCTTCACGCTCCTCATCATCGGCAAGCACTTTGACAAATTCAAATGTCTGCGTCCTGAGCTTGGCCCCACGGGCCAGCATGTCATCAAACAAACTGACATTCGACGTGACGAACCCGCTTTCTCGCGGTCGATCGCCAACAAACATCCCTTTGCGAGGAATTTTGACCACGAGCCCGCGCGCGGCCAGCGAGGTAATCGCGTGGCGCACAACCGCCTTCGAAACTCCGAAAAGGTCACACAGCGCCGGTTCGGACGGAATACGGCTACCGACCGCCAGTTTGCCGCTTAAAATCAGGTTTTCGAGCTGAACACTGAGTTGCTCCCACAAGGGGACGGAAGCACCGCGTGAGAGGACAATTCGGCGGCATTCGAAAAGAAAGATCTCGACCGCAAGACTGTCCTGTTCGGCAAATCCGGGACGGCCGACTGCCTTGCGGGTATTCTGCATTCCTTTCAAACAGCCGCTCCTCTTCGGGCTGGATTCAACACTGTTCTAGTGTTCTAGCATTCCCCACAGCTTGCGCTTGATGTCCAGAAACTCTGATTCAAGGCGCATAGCATCTTCACGGGGACGCGGCAAGCTGACTTCCTCGATGTGCCGGATACGGCCCGGACGCGCTGACATCACGATAATCCGGTCGGACAGAAAGATTGCTTCTTCCAGATCATGCGTGACGAAAATGACGGTTTTCTTTGTCTGGTTCCAGGTTTTCAGGAGATCGGACTGCATGCGCTCCTTTGTCTGTGCGTCGAGTGCCCCAAAGGGCTCGTCCATCAGAAGCACGTCCGGATTGTTGGCATAGACCCTGCCGATATCGACGCGCTTGCGCATGCCTCCCGAGAGCTCTCGCGGCCAGCGGTTCTCGAAGCCTTTCAAGCCAACCATCTCCACCCACTTGGCTTCGATTTCAGCCTGTTCGGCGCGGCTAGCCCCCCGAAGACGCGGTCCGTAGGAAACATTTTTGGCAACTGTCATCCAGGGAAAGACCGCATCCTGCTGGAACACCATCCCGCGCCTGTTGTCCGTCCCGTTGATCACGTCGCCATCGAGCGTCATTTCGCCATCGGAGGGGACAAACAGTCCCGCCATCATCTTTAGCAGTGTCGACTTTCCGCAGCCGGATGTTCCCACGATGGAGGTGAAGCTGCCTGAGGGAAAGGTGAGGTTTATGTCATCCAGAACGGTCAGGGCAGCCGGTGTGTTCTTGCCGAAGGTGTGGCTGAGGTGATTGACTTTAATTTCAGGCATTATTCACGTGCCTCCGACCAAACCATCAAGCGCTTCTGGATCGCGCGAAACGCCCGGTCCATCGTGAACGCACAGACACCTATGATGACAATGATCATCATGACCTGATCTGTGAGGAAATAGCGCCTGCCTTCCTGCAGCAGATATCCGAGACCGTTAGGCGCTGCGATCAGTTCGGCCGCGACCAGTGTGGTCCAGGCGGCTGCGAGCGCTATCCGGTATCCCGTTATGATAAACGGAGTGGCCGCCGGAATGGCCACAGTCCGGAAAATCTGGATCCGTGAGGCTCCAAGCGTTGCGGCTGCGTCCACGTAGACCTTCGGAACGTTTTTCATGCCCGCGATCACATTGACGACGCACACCATGAAACATGCAATTGAGATGAGCAGCACGCGGCTGAACTCTTCAATACCGAACCAGATGATCACGATGGGAATGTAGGCCAGCGGCGGAATAGGACGCACAGCCTCGATCAGGGGGTCGACGAGATATTCTACCGTTTCGTACCATCCGACCAGGCACCCGATCACCAATGCGGCTGTCGTTCCACACAGAAAGCCGAGAAAGATCCGAAACAGGCTGGCCGACAACGCATCCAGCAACGTCCCTGCTTCCAGGTTGGTGAAGAAAGACCCGATAATACTCGATATGGGCGGCAAAAGGCTCGGATTGTTGTCAGGCTGGTTTGTCACAACCACGTAGATTACCAACACGGTCGTGATCGACAGGGCGCCCAGGAACAGGCGCCCACGCAGAAGGTTTTTCATAACAAGCCTATTCGTTCGGACGGCTTCTAAATTTGCCGGACAATCTGATCGGACACCAGTGCCGGGAGATCCGGAACACCACCGATCCGATCATTTGCGACCAGGAACTCAGACTGTACTTTCAGAGAATTCTCAAGAATACCCTTTGAGTAGACGTCCTTGATCTCAGGCTTGTCAAAGTAGAAGTAACCGTTGAGCAATGGCTCGACGTCTGCCGGCGTAACCCCTGCCCGGCCGACCTGCTCCTGCCATGCGACCATGCGGTCAACGACAGCGGCATTGTCCTCGCGCAGCATCTTCACCGCTTTCTCATGAAAAGCCCGGACCAGCTCAACATAGGCCGCTTCGTTTGCGTCCATGTTGTCTTGTGTGGTCATAAAGACGTCCATGATGGACGGTCGGGAATCGATCGGCAGCTTGGATCCGTCAACGAGCAGATTTGCTTCCGGCATCGCGTCGTAAATCAACTTGCGGGACGTTGCCAGTGGCACCGTTGCGTCGACGGCACCGGCGATGAAGGCGGATTGCCCGTCGATTGGCTCCATATTTACGCGGGTTAATGGCATGTCGGCCAATCCGTTCACCCGAAGTGCCGTGTCGAGGAAGAAATCAAAGTTGGAACCCGACGTAACAGCGATTTTCTTGCCTTCCAGATCGGCAAGTTTCTTCACATCCGGCGCACCCACAATCTGGAAGAGGCCGGACGCATCACCGCAGACCGAGATTTCCCGGAAGTCCGCAACCTTCCTGTACATGGCCGCCAGAGGCGGCACGGAACCGACCGTGATGGCATCCACCGACCCACCAACCATCGCTTCAATTGCGGGTGGACCGGACGGGAAAACCGCAAACACCTGCTCAACATCAGGAGCGAAGCCCTGATCCTCGATCAACCAGTACAGACCGAAAGAATACGCAGGAATAATGCCGATCCTCAGCCTTGCGCTCTTTCCGAGCGCACCGCTTGAGAGCACCGCAGGCGCAGCCAACGCAGCAAAACCCGCCGCACCACCTTTCAGCACTGAACGGCGACTAAAATTCCCAGTTCTTATTTTGCCCATCACGCATCTCCTCCCTATGACCATGCGGCGTCGAAATACCACATGTAATGCGACCAGGATTATTATTGATTATAATCAGAATTAACGAATGTCAAGCTTGCAAGAAATGGATTTTTTCGTTTGACATAATTCTGATTATAATCAAAAAAGAAGATGGCGATCTGAAACGGAACGCCTCTCCAAACTGCAAATCTGCCTACAGCTGCTGGGAGGGCGCTGTGAACATTATTCTTATTCTGGTGGACAGCCTGAACAAGGAAGCACTGCGGATCTACAACCCGTCCACAGTGTGCGAAACGCCCAATATCCAGGCATTCGCCGGAAGGTCGCACGTATTTGACGGTCATTTCATTGCTAGCCTGCCGTGCATGCCTGCACGCAGGGAGATCTTTGCCGGCCGCAAGGAATTCATGTGGCGCCCCTGGGGCTCCCTCGAAGTTTTCGATCCGCGCCTGCCGCGCGAAGTTCAAAAACAGGGTTACAACACCGGCCTAGTGACCGACCACTACCACTACTGGGAAGAGACCGCGAACGGCTACATGCAGGGATTCATGTCACTTGAAATGATCCGAGGACATGAAACCGATTACCACACGCTCCCGGACAGCGGGCCTGCCCCCAAGTGGGTGGAGAAGATGAGCGAGTTCCGCTCGCCATATCACATGCGCCAGTACTGGGAAAACGTGAAGAATTTCAAAGGTGAGGAAGATTATTTTCCGGCCAAGACATTTACGGCTGCGGGAAACTGGCTGGAAAAATATGCGAAGCGCGCGCCCTTCTTTCTGCAGGTCGAGAGTTTCGACGTCCACGAACCGTTCCACATCCCCGAGCCTTATGCGTCAATGTACACGCAAGGCATTGAAGGCAACGCGGACGACTTCAACATCTGGCCGCCCTATCAGGTGTACAAGGATCTGGACGCCTTCATGGACCAGACAACACCTCAGGAACTCGCGTATCTGAGATCCCAGTACTACGGCAAGACCACGATGGTCGACAAATGGCTGGGCAGGTTCTTCGACAAGATCGGTGAGCTCGGCTTGTGGGACGACACGCTGGTCATTTTCACGACCGATCACGGGCATGATCTGGGTCAGCGCGGTGTCTTCGGCAAACAATACCCCCACTACGACAGTCACGCGAATATTCCGATGATCGTTTGGAACCCTCATCATCGTGGCGAGGGGCAGCGTGTCCCCCACCTTACCCAGACCGTTGACATCTTTTCGACCGTGATTGAAGCCGCGGGCGGAAAACCACCGGAAGAAACGCGGCATTCCAGAAGTATCCTGCCGCTGATGGAAGGCAAGGAAGCCGTCCGGTCGGAGATTACCTACGGAACTTTCGGGCAAGGCGTGTGCATTACCGATGGCGAATGGACGCTTTTCAAGTCGCCGATCAAGGACAAGCCGCTTTTCAGCTATTCCACCATGATCGCCCGCCCGCTTCTGGTGGACAATCCCGTGGATGGCCGCGTTGGAGCAATGCCGCCCCAACCGGTTGACCAGGACAGGTTTGATCCGAGCATCCCCTTCCCGCTCTGGAAACTGCCAATCAAGATCGATCCAAGAACGCATGATGACTTTCTGTTTCATCGCTCGGTCGATCCGGATCAGACCCAGAACCTGTGGGACCAAGAGCCTGAACAGCGCACGCGCATGTTGAAACTGCTTCGGACCACTCTGGATCAGGAGGGATATCCGCTGGAGCAACTCGCGCGGCTCGGTCTTGAGGAATTTGAACCCGTCGCAGCACAGTGAAAGCAAGACGATGACGGATGCAGTTCTTTGGCAGCCTCAAACGGAAGCCTTGTCGGAGAGTTCTCTTGCAAGATTTGCGATGGCGGCCGGATTTGATCCAGCAGACTACGACAGCCTTCATCGCTGGTCGGTAAGCGACCTTGGCGAATTCTGGGAGGCCGTCTGGGCGTTCACAAAAGTTATCGGCGACAAGGGAACCATCCGGTTCGCACCCGATGACGCCGCCTGGATGACAGGCGCGCGGTTTTTCCCCGAAGCCCGCCTCAACCTCGCTGAAAACCTGCTTTTGCGGGGAGACACGTCTGACATCGCGGTTTGTGCGATGGATGAAACCGGTTCTTACCGGGAGTATACACGCGAAGATCTCACCTTGCGGGTCGCGCGCGTCGCAACGGGCCTGAAAGAGTGTGGCATTCGACCCGGCGATCGTGTTGCGGGTGTTCAGACAAACAGCATTGACGCGCTCGTAGCGACACTTGCCACGTTGAGCATCGGCGCCGTATGGACATCCTGCAGTCCCGACTTTGGCAAATCCGCAATCATCGACCGTATCGGACAGGTTGAACCGAAAGTCTTGTTCGCGACGTGCCGCTACACGTATGCCGGCAAGGACCACGATATCAGCGACCGCATAGCCGAAGTGGTTGCGTCCGTGCCCTCCATTCAGACCGTCATCGTCAGCGGCAAGTCTGCGCTCGATGCCATCGATCAGGAAATGTTCGGGCACGAAAAGACACTGGAATTCGAACCGGTCGCATTCGATCATCCGGCCTATATTCTTTATACATCCGGCACCACAGGCGTTCCCAAGGCGATCGTTCACCGGACCGGCGGTGTCCTGCTCCAGCATTTCAAGGAACATATCCTTCACGGAGATGTCCGCAGCGGTGACAGGGTAATCTGGTACACCAACACGGCCTGGATGATGTACCACTGGATGATCTCGGCCCTCGGGACGGGCTCAGCTGTCGTCCTTTTCGATGGTGCGCCCGTACTGAAATCAAACCAAGGTCTCGACTGTTCTCCCCTCTGGAGCCTGGCTCAGAAGGCTCGCGTGACCCATCTGGGCGTCAGCCCGAAATATCTCGCAACGCTGGCTGCCGAAAGCTACCGGCCTGGCGAAAGACAGGACCTTTCAACATTGAAGGCGCTGCTGGTTTGCGGAGCGCCCTGCCTGCCGCACCAGTTCGACTGGGTCTATTCGGCGATCAAGGCGAACATGATGTTTGCCTCCATTTCGGGAGGTACCGAGATATTGGGGTCTTTCCTGATCGGGTCTCCGGTCCATCCCGTCCGGCGCGGTCAGCTGACCGTCCCGGCACTCGGTCACGCCGTCAGCGTCATGGACGAAAGAGGAGCTCCGGTCATCGGAAAGCGCGGTGAGCTTGTATGTACAGAACCGTTTCCCTCCATGCCGCTTACCTTTTGGGGCGACAAGGGTGAACAGAGATACCGCGACACTTACTTTGCCGACCGCACCGAGATCTGGACCCATGGCGATGTCGCCGAGCTCACCCATACCGGCGGCGGTTATGTTCATGGGCGTTCCGACAACACGCTCAAGCCGGGCGGCGTCCGCATCGGGATTTCTGAAATCTATTCCGTGTGCGAGGCCTATCCCGAGTTCAGCGATTTCCTGGCCTTCGGGGCAGATCATGATGGCGACGAGGAAGTCGTGCTCGCGTTGAAACTCGCCGATGGTGCGACTGGGTCCATGGAAACCTTGAAAAGACTGCGGGCGGATATCCGAATGTCCGCGTCTCCGCGTCATGTTCCCGCACGAATTCATTTCGTCAGCGACGTTCCGTACACGATCAATGGCAAACGGGTGGAAGGCGCTGCCCGCACGACCGTGAACGGCGGAAAGGTCAAAAATCTCGGGTCGATCGCAAATCCCGGCTGTCTTGCCGAATTCGCGGCCCTGAAACGGGAGGATGCCCTATGAGGCATCTTTCTCCCCGCGCGGCTATTTCCGGGATTGGCGAATTGAAACCGGTCCGGCGCACGGAAGGCGTAACGACGCTGGAACTTCTGATGCAGGTTTCCGCGCTTGCGCTGGAAGATGCCGGAATTGGTCCCGATCAAGTCGACGGGCTGCTGGTCGGACCGCAGGTCGGAGAAACGCCTCAGCACGTGCCCGCAATGGTGTCTGAATATTTCGGCCTTCAACCCACCATGTCGAACATGGTCGACCTTGGCGGGGCTTCCGGTCCGGGAATGATCTGGCGCGCCGCCGCAGCCATAGCTGCCGGACAATGCGAAACGGTTCTGTGTGTCCTTGGAAACCATAGAAATACACCCGCGCCGCGATCCCCCAATCGGAACCCTGCCAGAGAATTCGACCCGCCATTTGGCGCCTCCGGCGCAAACACATCCTATGCGCTGCTCATGCAGGCACATATGGCCGCGTTCGGCTGTGCTGCTGAAGACTACGCGGTCATAGCGGCTGGCGCGCGAGGTAACGCGCAGCTCAATCCCGATGCAATCTTTTATGGGCAGCCTGCGGATGTCGATGAGGTATTGGCCTCGCCGATGGTCGCCTCGCCGCTCCATCTCTTTGAGATCGTCATGCCGGTTGCAGGCGGAGACGCGGTTGTTGTCACCACTGCGGAAAATGCAAAAGAAGGGCCTCATCGTCCTGTCCACCTTCTGGGGGCGGGCGAGAAAATCACGCACCGCGTTGTCAGCCAGGCCCCGAACCTGACATCGGGTCCTCTAAAGCCAGCGATGGCACGGGCCCTTTCCCAGTCCTGCCTCGGCATCGAGCAGATCAAGTTCCTGAGCCTCTATGATTGTTACACGATCATGGTCGCGACAACGATTGAAGACGCCGGTCTTTGCGGACCGGGGCAATTCGCAAACTGGCTTCGTGACAATGGCGGCATGGGTCCTCAAGCCAACCAGCCGATCAACACACACGGCGGACAACTCGGCTTCGGGCAGCCGGATCTTGCAGGCGGCATGACCCATGTTGTTGAGGCCGTCAGGCAAATCCGCGGCAATGCGGGCGAGCGGCAGATCCCCGATTGCGAAACCGCCCTGGTCACCGGAAATGGAGCCACGATGAGCGAAGCCGTTGCGCTTGTGCTGGGAGGCGCCCAATGAAGGATCTGTCGCAACTGGACGTGCCTGGACCAACCAAAACACCTTTGACCGCGCCCTTCTGGGAAAATGCGGCCGAAGGCAAACTGACAATCCAAAAGTGTGGCAGCTGCGGCGAGCACTTTTTCTACCCGCGTCCGCTTTGTCCGAATTGCTGGAGCAGTGACGTTGCCTGGACCGAGGTCAGGGGCTCCGGTCGGCTGAAATCCTTCTCGCAAATCTGGAAGCCGGGCCATCCCGGCTGGTTACCCGTCACCCCTTACCTGGTTGGCCTCGTTGAGCTCGATGAGGGTCCGACCCTTCTCAGTCACATTCTCGTGGAGCGAAATGAGGCCAAGATCGGTGACCGGCTCGAATTCATTCCGCAAAACATCGGTGGCCAAATGCTGCCCTGCTTCAAGTACCCGGACAACAAGGAGGAACCGGTATGAGTGAACCCAAAGACGGCTGGAAAGGTGTCATCAAGGGGAAGCCCGCCAACGGCCAGATCGCAACGAGAAGCCGGACGACCAAGATTGAGGACATCCATTCGTTCACGGATATGACAGGCGATCGCAATCCCGTTCACTACAATGAAGAATTGGCGAAGAAAACGTCCTTCGGCAAACTGATTGTACAAGGGGGCGTAACCACCGGGATCCTGAATGCGTGCGTTGCCGAGGACCTGCCTGGTCCGGGAACCGTGTTTTTGAACACGAACCTGAATTTCAAGAAAGCGGTTGGTGTCGGCGAAACGATAACGGGCAAAGTTGAACTCACTTCCGTACGCGATGACAAACCGATCTGCCAGATGGCTGTCGAGATCACAGACAGCGCCGGTGACATCTGTGTCGAAGGCACTGCAACGACCTACACGATGCCGCTGGACGGCCTTTGAGTTGCCCGGATCTGTCTTTGGACTACGGGCCAAGGGCCGCCTTTGCCTGATGCCGGAAGCGGCGGTGATTGCCGCCGGGCGCCACTAAATTGAACCGAAACACAGACCATGCGTATCGATTTCACCGAACTGGAAAAACGGCAGTTGATCATCGAGCACTGCCTGAAAATGAATTCAAGCGGGCTCAATCAGGGTACGTCCGGCAACATCAGCATCCGCCATGAGGACGGTTTGCTGATCACGCCCTCCAGCATGCCCTACGATCAGATGGGCGCCGACGATATCGTCTATCTGGACACGGATGGTACCGCCACTGGCCAGAACAAGCCTTCGAGCGAGTGGCGGTTTCACAGAGACATCCTGGCTGCAAGACCTGATGTTGAAGCCGTCGTTCATGCCCACCCTGCCTATTGTACGATCCTGGCCATCCACAAGATGGAGATTCCGGCAATTCACTACATGATTGCAGTGTTCGGCGGCCCGTCAGTCAGGGTCGCGCCCTACGCGATTTACGGCAGCCAGGAGCTTTCCGATTTCGCCGTCGAAGCGCTGGCGGACCGCAAGGCCTGCCTTCTTGCCCATCACGGCATGATTGCCATCGGTTCGACCATTCAACAGGCCTTCTGGCTTGCAGAAGAACTCGAAACACTCGCACACCAGTATTTTGGTGCATTGCAGCTCGGCAAACCGCCTCTCTTGACCGACCGGCAAATCCAGGACGTCAGCGACAAGATCGCAGGCTATGGCCTCACCGATGAGGGAAACAGCAAATGACCCACTCCGATCTATCTGCGGTCGGCTTTCTTGTGCTCGACACGCTTTGCGCCCACGCCGATGAAATGCCGCCGCGTGGAGGCGCCACCTTTGTTGATCAGATGACCATGACCGTCGCGGGCACAGCCGGTGCGACGGCTCTCGATTGTGCAATGCTCGGCCTGAAGGTGAAGGTGGCGGCGGAAGTCGGCTGCGACCCGATGGGCGATTGGTTGCTGTCGGCGATGCAATCCGCCGGGATCGACACCAGCCTGGTCGGGCGCAGCCCGTCCCTGCAGACGGCAATGTCCATGTTGCCGATCGCAAAAGACGGGGCCCGATCCGCCTTCTTCGTGCCGGGAACATCCAACAGTTTCACTTTGGACGACGCGGGAATCGAGGCGGCTTGCGACGCTTCCATTGTGCATCTGGGCGGCACGGGACTGCTCGCAAATTTCGATGGTGCGCCGTCTCTCAAGCTTTTGAAACGCGCAAAGGAACTCGGCCGGACAACTGTGTTCGACCTGATCCTCGCGAATGAAGAAACGGTCAGGCTCGTCGAGCCGCTTTTGCCCTATATCGACTATTTCGTTCCCTCGATCGAAGAGAGCCGAGCCATGGCCGGAGGCGGCACGCCTGCCGAAGTCGCCGGCTGGTTCAAGGCGCGGGGTGTCAAAAACGCGGTCATCACCCTGGAGGGGGACGGCGTTTGGGTAGACCCTGAAAATGCTGCTGCGTTTCAGCTGCCTGCCCACAGGATCGACGTCATCGACACGACGGGCTGCGGGGACAGCTTCACCGCCGGGATCATCACCGGTCTTTCGAAGGGCTGGGAGCTGCACCAATGCGCCCGGTTTGCAAACACCGTGGCTGCGCACGTAGCCCGAGGTCTCGGCAGCCAAGGCATCCTGAAAGACTTTGAATCGGTAATGGCCGCAATGGAAAGCTGGCCATTAAAGGAACTGGAGGCAGCACAATGATCCTCGAAGGAAAAACAGCTCTTATCACAGGGGCGTCCCGCGGTATCGGTGCAGCCCTTGCCGTCGGGCTGGCAAAACATGGAGCGAACACCGTCATCACAGACCTGGATCGTCAAACGGGCGAGCTTAAAAAGGTCGCCGCGCAAGTCGGCGAAACCGGACAGAAATGCCTCGCGCTGCCTTTGGATGTGACGAACAAGGGCATCGTCGAAAGCGTCGTTGGTGAGGCGACGGATGCTTTCGGGCAAATCGACATTTTGGTGAACAATGCCGGCATACTGGTGCCGAAACAGCTCGAAGAGCTGGATGAAAAAACCTGGGACGCCCATTTCGACGTCAACGCCAAAGGCGTCCTGTTGTGCACCAATGCGGTTCTCCCCCAGATGCGGCAACGCAAGTCCGGAAGGATCATCAACATCGCTTCGATTGCCGGGCGCCAGGGCGTTCCAACACAGGGGCATTATGCGGCCACAAAGGCGACAGCGATCACGCTGACGCGCGTCTATTCACAGGAAGTCGGCATGGATGGCATTACAGTCAATGCGATCTGCCCGGGAATCATCCTGACCGAAATGGGCAAAAACAACCTCGGCAGCCAGGAAAACATCGACCACTGGACCAACGTGGCCGCGTTAAAGCGTCTGGGAGACCCTGACGACATCGTCGGGCCTGCTGTTTTCTTCGCCTCCGATCTGTCGGATTTTGTCACCGGCCAGGCGCTGAATGTGTGCGGCGGGATCTATTTCCACTAAATCAGTCGACGGTTGGTCATGACAGATATCGCGATCATTGGTGCAGGACCGGGCGGGATTGCCGCCGCCAGATGGCTCAAGGCACAAGGCTTTTCGCCGATAATCTTCGAAGCTCACACGGAGGTCGGGGGACAATGGTCCGTCAGCAATCCGATGAGCGGCGTCTGGCCGCAAATGGTGACGAATACATTTTTGGAAGCAACCCGGTTCTCTGACTTGCCCTATCCAAAGGGCACACCGCTGTTCCCCCACAACGGAGCGGTTCGCGCCTATTTCGAGAACTATGCACGCGAATACGGCCTTCTGGATCTGGTTCAGTTTCGCACGCGTTTGATCAAACTTGCACGAAAAGACGGGACATGGGCCCTGCTGCTGAAAAGAGACGGCGAGCAGTTCGAAAGACGTTTCGAGCGTGTCGTGGTCGCGACGGGCCGTTTCAACAAACCGGTCATTCCTGTCATTCCAGGTCACGAGACCTTTTCCGGCGATCTGGGGATCATTCACTCCTTCAACTACAAGGATCCCTTCGCCTATCAGAACCGAAATGTTGTGGTTCTGGGCGGTGCCATTTCCTCGCTCGAAATCGCCTCTGATCTTTCCATGCTAGGGGCGGCAAGTGTTCATCTTGCACAGCGGCGGCAACGGTACGTGAACCCCAAGATGGTTCGGGGCCTGCCGATTGAATATCTCCTGTTCACCTATGAGCGCGGTGCGCTAGCCCTGGACGATCCGGAAACGCTGCTGAAAGACAGCGAAGAGAAGATCCTGCGCTATTCAGGCGACCCCAGCCGCTATGGCACGCCGAAACCGCATCCTGAGTTTTCGAAAGCCGGCGCGACCGGTTCACAGCACTATCTCAACCTCGTTGCGGAGGGGCGTGTCACGCCGGTCGAATGGCCGGAACGGATCAGCGGACGGACACTGCGGTTTCCAGGTGGCTCCCACCTGGACGTTGACGGCATCATTTCGGGCACCGGTTTTGCGCTCAACCTGCCGTTTCTCGACGAAGAGACCCGGGACACGCTTCGATTGAGCGACAACTATATCGAACTTGACGAATTCACCTTGCATCCGGACCTGCCAGGGCTTGCCTTTCTGGGGCTCTGGAGCCAGGCCGGCTCCTACCCGACGCCCTTGGAGCAACAGGCACGCTATCTTGCCTACAGCTGGGGCAGCGTTATCCAGGCGCGAAGCGAAGAGACCATGCGTGCAGGCCTGCAAGACTGCGCGCAAAACGGTCACCACACGGGCTACCGGACCCAGTCCGAGATGGCGCTCAGATTCGCGCGCCTATGCGGAACCGATCCGAAAGACCCACAGTCAGACGATCTTGCGCAAACCATCCGGAAAAGCGCAACGTCGGGACTTCTCTACCGTCTCGTTGGACCCGACGCGTTTGACGACGGGCCGAAACAATTAACCGCACAATACACCGCTTTTTGTCCCGAGGACTAAGCAAAAACCGATGGAATGACATGGCGGAAAAACATCGCCAGGTCCTCTGTTGACTGACAATGGGAAACGCATGGTAACAAAGACGTTCGCGCCCCGGTCAACCCAGCAAACGCGGACATTTCTTCGCATTACCGATTTGAAAATTTAAAAGATGTCGAAGCAGCTTTTCTGGCTGCCAGATGGGTACTCTGGCAGCCGGCCCATGACCTATGATTGGGACCGATTGAACCTACGGACGCGAAGCACAACGCAAGCCTATGAACGGCGTATCACTTCAGCATTCAGATTCACCCGCATAGATTAAGTCGACGCGCGAACCTGAATCCGTTTCGGGACTATATTTCAAACCGGTGCAATCAAACAAACACGAAGTCATCGCTTTGCAGGTTTGAGACCAGAACGTTTTTCAAAACAACCTGGCTGTCAGCATCCAAAGTGATCGTCGTGTCCGTGCCATCATCAACGGCAGCAGCAAGAACGGCATTAAAGTCGGCAAAGACTGCACTTTCGAATTGCAGCACGTCGGCAGACCCACCGTTGCTTTCGAAATCGGTGACCGTGTCGGTCGCAGCGCCCGTGCTTATAAAGACAAACGTGTCCGAACCGGCACCACCCGTGTGGATGTCGCTTCCAAGTGCACCGTCGAGCCTGTCGTTTCCGGCCATGCCAAGAAGTATGTCTGCGTTGACGGTGCCTGACAACACATCGTCACTGGTAGATCCCGATATCGTTTTCGCCTCGTAGATCTTCACATTGCGATAAAAACTGTTTGCGTTTCGCAAACCGTTGTCATGATCGTTCACGAACGCCAGAGCACTGATTGCTCCCGTCAGATAGTCTCCAGCGCTGATCGAAAAGTGTTCCCATTCTCCCGAACCGGAGTAAGAATAGGCACGGTCAAAGCTGGCATGGTTGTCTGACCCATACATTTGAATGACCTTTGATCCGGTTGTGAAGTCATTGTCCGTTTCGAAAACCAGCCCCTGCAATTCGCCCTGGATGGTCGACTTGTACTCGAATTCCAGAACAGTGTTAGCAGTTATCGAATAATCGAATGCCATCTGCTTCCAGGTGTTGCCTTCGAAGGCAAGCTGGTTGCCATCGCTGAGTATTGAAGCTATCCCGCCAACATCCTGGTTGCTTGTGTAGCTTGTGAAACTGACACCACTGAAATCAATTGCGGGCGCAACCGGGTCAGCCGCCGGAAGAACTGGCTCACGCAAGGCTTCACCGAACCCGCCCTGACCATCACCAAGACGCGTCCAGATAGACCCATCCTCTGAGGTTAGAACAGCATCGACAACACCATCACCGTTCAAATCCTGGTAAGTCGTGGTGACGGGATCAGACACGCCAATGACAGTCATGTGCTCATCATGGACCCAGGTGACGAGCTCAGCCGGTGCACTACCGACCTTAAGCAAAGTGTCGCCTATCCGGCTGCCTGTGAACTTGAAGCTGGCGTCTGCATATAGTGTCACCGCTGGATCGGACAAAATCGTGCTCGTGTAGAACACCACTCCGTTTTGCAAATACTGAACCGTGCCATCCGCAAGACGTTCGATACTCAGTTCATCACCAAAATGATAGTCGCCAAAAGTGCCTATGCCCACGCCATTTTCAAAAACGCGAAGCTTGCCGTCACCGTGCTGGTAAATGGCAAAACCGATTGAAAGATAGCCCGAATCTCCGGGTTCCTCAGACAGTCCGACCATTATCGGTTGATCGGTTTGATACACCGCAGTCGTGAGAGACCCCGCACCGGCTAGACCTTCTTCGGAAAAAGCGCCTCCGTTCCAAGCGGTTCCACCACCGGTCTTTTCCAGACCATTCGTTGCCAGATCCCTGCCCTGCGCCTGTGCTTCACCGAAACCGCCCTGACCATCGCCCAGACGTGTCCAAATCGAGCCATCCTCTGAGGTTAGAACAGCATCGACAACGCCATCACCGTTCAGGTCCTGATAACTCGTGGTGACGGGGTCCGACACGCCAATTACAGTCATGTGCTGATCTTGGACCCAGGTAACGAGCTCAGCAGGTGCACTACCGACCTTAAGCAAAGTGTCGCCTATCCGGCTGCCTGTGAACTTGAAGCTGGCGTCCGCATATAGTGTCACCGCTGGATCGGATGAATTCGTGCTCGTGTAGAACACCACGCCGTTCTGCAGATACTGAACCGTGCCATCCGCAAGACGTTCGATGCTCAGTTCATCACCAAAATGATAGGCGCCAAAAGTGCCTATGCCCACGCCATTTTCAAAAATGCGAAGCTTGCCGTCACTGTGCTGGTAAATCGCAAAACCGATTGAGAGATAGCCTGAACCGCCGGGTTCCTCAGACAGTCCGACCATTATTGGCTGATCGGTTTGATACACCGCAGTCGTAAGAGATCCCGCGCCGGCCAGACCTTCTTCGGAAAAAGCGCCTCCGTTCCAAGCGGTTCCACCACCGGTCTTTTCCAGACCATTCGTTGCCAGATCCCTGCCATGCGCACGAGCCTCACCGAACCCGCCCTGGCCATCGCCGAGACGCGTCCAGATCGAACCATCTTCAGATGACACAACCGCATCGACAACGCCGTCACCATTCAGGTCTTCATAGATTGTTGAGACGACAGCGGTCGTGGAAGCAACCACTAGATCAGCATTTGCAACCCAGGTGGCAAGATCTTTCGAGCCGTTGCCAGACTGCAAATACGTATCGCCCAATCGACTGCCATGGGAGAAAAAGCTCGCATCCGCGTAGAGCGGCGTGGCGACGTCGGACAAAAGCGTGCTGGTATAGAAGACTGCTCCATTACGCAGATACTGAACGGTGCCGTCCGCAAGGCGCTCGATACCCAGCTCATCGCCAACATGATAATTGCCAAACTCACCTTTGTTCACGCCACGCTCATAGACCCGGAAAGTGCCATGAACGGTTTGAAAGATCTTATAGTCGATGGACTGATAGCCCATATCACCGGGGTCAGCGGACAAGCCCAGGAATACGTTCTTGTTGGTTGCGACAACCGTCGTGGTCAAGACCCCGGCACCAACAAACCCTTCTTCTGAATGCGTTCCTCGGTCATAGGCCGTGTTGCTCCCACCAACCTTCTCAATCGCGTTCGTTGCAAGATCGCGGCCCTGGGCCTCAGCCTCGCCGAACCCGCCCTGACCGTCGCCGAGACGCGTCCAGATCGAGCCGTCGTCTGCGGTAAGAACAGCATCAACAATGTTGTCGCTGTTCAGGTCTTCGAAGGTTAGTGAAACATCGCCGACGTCACCGGCAATCGAAAGATCAGGATCGGCAACCCATGTGACAAGCTCTTGCGGACCAGAACCTGATTGCAAGTATGTGTTGCCCAAACGACTGCCGTGGAATACGAAACTCGCATCCGCATAAAGCGGCGTGGAAATTTCAGACACAACTGGGCTGGTATAAACCACCTCGCCATTGTGAAGATATTGTATCGTACCATCTTCAAGGCGCTCAATACGCAGCTCATCGCCAACACTAAGCGTGCCTAGGTCGCTGGTTTTGACGCCACGCTCATAAACCCGAAAAACACCGTTCGAGTTCTGCAATATAGTGAAGTCAATGGAGGTGTAGCCGGAATCGCCCGGATCCGCAGAAAGACCCAACATCACCGACTTGCCAATTGAATCAACTATTGTGACCAGGGCCCCAGCGCCGAGAAACTCTTCTTCCGAATAAGCTCCTCGGTCCCACGAGGTGGCGCCACCACCGACCTTCTCAATCGCATTCGTCGCAAGGTCGCGTCCCTGGGCCTGAGCCGTTCCGAACCCACCCTGGCCATCGCCGAGACGCGTCCAGATCGAGCCATCCTCGGCAGTGAGGACTGCGTCGACAATGGTGTCACCGTTCAGGTCCTCGTAGGTGGTCGCGACTGGGGCCGATGCCCCAACGAGCGCTAAATCTGAATCACGAACCCAAGTGACAAGAGCTGCTGTGTCAGTACCAGACTGAAGAACGGTGTCGCCAAGCCGCCCTCCCTCCGTAAGGAAAGTAGCATCCGCCTGTAAAGCGGNAGTGGTCGGAAAGACGCCCGTCTTCGGACAATCCGAACATCAGATGCTTATTCGCTTGAACCACCGTCGAAGTCAGCACACCTGAACCGGTGAAGCTTTCTTCAGAGTAAGCGCCACGATTATAGGCGCTACTGCCGCCACCGGACTTTTCCAAGACATTCGTCGCAAGATCCCTGCCCTGCGCCTGAGCCTCACCGAACCCGCCCTGGCCATCACCCAGTCGCGTCCAGATCGAGCCGTCGTCTGCGGCAAGAACCGCATCGACAACGCCGTCACCGTTCAGGTCCTCGTAGGTGGTCGCGACTGGGGCCGATGCCCCAACGAGCGCTAAATCTGAATCACGAACCCAAGTGACAAGAGCTGCTGTGTCAGTACCAGACTGAAGAACGGTGTCGCCAAGCCGCCCTCCCTCCGTAAGGAAAGTAGCATCCGCCTGTAAAGCGGTAGACGGGTCAGAGTGAGCTGCGCTGGTGTAGACGACAACACCGTTTTGCAGATACTGAACCGTGCCGTCCGCAAGACGCTCAACACTCAGCTCGTCACCTACATGGTAAGTGCCGAACGTGCCAACATTGACACCCTTTTCCCAGACATTAAGGGCGCCGGTATTTTTAAGTTGAATGGCATAGTCGATCGACAAGTGGTCGGAAAGACGCCCGTCTTCGGACAATCCGAACATCAGATGCTTATTCGCTTGAACCACCGTCGAAGTCAGCACACCTGAACCGGTGAAGCTTTCTTCAGAGTAAGCGCCACGATTATAGGCGCTACTGCCGCCACCGGACTTTTCCAAGACATTCGTCGCAAGATCCTTGCCCTGCGCCTGCGCCTCACCGAACCCGCCTTGGCCATCACCCAGTCGCGTCCAGATCGAACCGTCCTCTGACGACAGAATAGCATCGACCACACCGTCGCCATTCAGGTCCTGGTATGTTTGTGTGACGACGCCGACATCATCGGCGATCGACAGATCAGCATTTGCAACCCAGGTGACAAGATCTTTCGAACTGGTGCCAGTCTGCAAGTAAGTATCGCCCAAACGACTGCCATGGGAGAAAAAGCTCGCATCCGCATAAAGCGTCGTAGTGACGTCGGATAGAAGCGTGCTGGTATAGAAGACCTCTCCATTACGCAGATACTGGAGCGTGCCGTCTGCGAGACGCTCGATACTTAGCTCATCGCCAACATGATAATTGCCAAACTCACCTTTATTCACGCCACGCTCATAGACCCGGAAAGTGCCATGAACGGTTTGAAAGATCTTATAATCGATGGACTGATAGCCCATATCACCAGGCTCAGCAGACAAACCCAGGAACACGTTTTTGTTGGTTGCGACAGCCGTCGTGGTCAAGACCCCAGCGCCAACAAACCCTTCTTCTGAATAAGCGCCACGGTCATAGGCTGTGTTGCTCCCACCAACCTTTTCAATCGCGTTCGTTGCAAGATCCCGGGCGGCATATGGCTCAGCGTTCAACTCTTCTGTCGTTATGAAGCTGAAACGCTCTACCGGGATGGATGTTCCGGTAAAGCGAACCCACTTGCCGTTTGCCGCATCCCCCCAGGAGACTTGCGTGAATAGTCCGAGCAACGGATCGTCGACAATCTCGATTTCGAGCTGGTCTTCGGCAATATCAATGAACTGGAGTATATCATTGCCGCCGGTTGCTGGGTCCGCGTCCTCGGTGATCCACAGGTAGGATGTTTCCGGCCGGATGACGTAGGTGTCGTCCCCAGATCCGCCGTCGGCGCTTTGTGTTTTGCCCGCAACACCAGCGCCGGCTTCCAGAATGTCGTCCCCCTCGCCGCCGACAAGCGTGTCGCTGCCACCGCTGCCGATGAGAACGTCGTTTCCAGCGCCACCATCAAGGTGATAGTCGATCGTATCGAACTCTCCGGTGACGCGATCATTCAGCTCCGCGCCGTTGAAGACTTCGAAGCCGAGCGCAGAGAGTTCGTCCGTTATAAAACCCGAACCCGCCTCAACGACAAGCGTGTCCGTGCCCGCACCGCCGACATCGCGCGAGTTGCCGCCTGCGGTCCAAAAACGATCGCCGAGACCGTAATGAACCTCGTCATCGCCATCCCCTGCCAACACGGTGTCCTGACCTTCGCCACCGACAATCTTGTCGTTTCCGGCGGTGCCGGTGATGACGTCGTCTTCATCTGTGCCGGTGAGATCAAAGCCGCCATCCTGATTTTCGGAGATGGACTTAATGACGCTTCCGTCCGCAAAGGCAATGCGTTCGACGTGCTGGCCGAGGTCGTTTAGCCAAAGCTCACCGGAAGCGCCGTCTTTGTTCCAGGAAAGCACAAGCGCATCAGGTTCGGTTTCAGAGGTCGCGCCAAGCGGATTGTCGGTGTCGGTGGAATAGTCGTAGGTGGATATCGTCACGTCTTTGATGTTGAGATCTGCAAAGGTAACAATGTCCTCGTCACCGTTGATAAGCTCGGTTATGCTGACACGACCGTGGTCCCGTTTGATACTGAACTCGTCGTCACCCTGGCCGCCCTCGAGCTTTTGCCAGCCCAGACCGGCATCTCCTTTTCCAGCGTCAAGAAAATCATTCCCGTCGCCGCCTAGGAGAACGTCGTTGCCTTCGCCGCCGAGGAGAACGTCGTGCCCGTCTTGACCCTCCAGAGTATCGTTGCCGTCGCCACCCAGGATCAGGTCGTGCCCAGCGCCGCCCTTTATGAGATCGTCGCCCTCCAGGCCGGAGAGCCATTCATTTGCGCTTCCACCATTGAGCGTGCCGGTTCCCGCTGCATCGTCTGAGAATGCGGTGAGATGCTCCACCCAGTAGACATCGCCATTGTCGAACGACAACAGATCGATCCGATTGTCGTAAGATGCAGACCAGTGCTTGACGGTAATCGACCCCTGAAGTGGAGCAAGGCCTGCAGCAGCGGCTTCGGCTGCGTCGGCAGTGCTTTCAGAATAAAAATCGAGGACAAGATCGGACCCAACGAGGTCGAATTTGACGTCATCGATCTGGATCCCGGTTCCGAAGGAAATCACGTCGATAGGTGTCGTTTCCGCGATATATTGCTGCGCAGAGGGCGATGACGCTTCAGGTACGGACGTTGCAACGAGAATGGTTCTGTTGCTATCGAATATCGCAGCTTTCGGCTTCGTCACGTTATAGGAAAGGTATGCACCCGTACCGCTTCTGGTGGGGGGATTGTAGGGCGTGTAATAGCTGGCGCCACCCGACACCAGTGACAATTTGGGAGGCTCGGGTGGCGCAGGTGCAGGAGGAGGCGGTGATGCTTCGATGATCGTATCGTTACCGTCACCTCTTTCGTAAAAGTAGGTGTCGCCGCCGTCCCAGCCCTCTAGACGATCGTCACCGGTACCGCCCGCTAGAACATCGTTTTCGTCTTGGCCCTTGAGCGTATCGTCTCCAGCACCACCGACCAGTACGGTCGATTCCACGGCTCCGTTGAGCGTGTCATTGCCGTCCCGGCCATAAATGGCGTCATAACCGGCACCGTTCAGCGTTTCACCGGCGGCGCTGCCGATCAGGATGTCGGCATCTTTGGCTTCGATCTCGACGGGACCGCCGTCGAAGGAGACCTGGAGCGGGTCTTCCTTTTCCAGATCCATCAGGAAGACGTCCTGGTTGTTGGTCGCGGTATGACCGTTTCCAACAACCAGATGCTCGGCGGATTCTGCCAGCGCCGCGGAAATTTCCGCGCGCGTGGCCGTCCCGCTGGTCAGGTTCGATACGTGGCTTTCCAGCTCATCAAGCGACGGTTCACGTCCGAGCGTGTTGTGATAGAGCCGGGCCACAAAGCCGGCGTCGCTCAAGGCTTCATAGCGGATCATGTACTCGTTGGACGTGAGCAGCGCATCCGACAGGGCAACCCGGTCAAGCTGACCGCTGGAGGCGTACTGAACCAGGACCTCGACTTCGGAGAGATCCATGTCGCGGTCGAGCACGGCATCGTAAATCCGGGCAGCCTCCGCCAGCAGGCGATCCTTTGCCTGCGCGTCGAATGTCTGCGTAGTGACCGTCGTGGTGCCGCCCAGGGTTTCGCGCATTTCCCAGGTTTCAAGACCCAGACCATCAACCATATGGGTAACAACGACGTGGGTATCCCTTGTCGTTGACGTAACGCCATTGTCCCAGCTGTAGGACCCGTTCTCCACCGGAGACCGGCTGATGGTCTGCGTGACGCCATCTCTGTGGATCGTTGTCAGAAGGCCATCGGAAGACGTTGTCGTGACAGCGCTTTTGGTATCAGTGTCCTTATCGCCAATGGCGGTCTCGGTGACTGTGACGCTGCCGTCGGCCGCCACGATCGAGACGAAGGTCTTGTCGACAGCCGTGTCGCCGTCAAGGTCATAGGACCGCGTGACCGTGCGCCCGTCGGCACTGACCGTTTCCTCAAAGCTGGAGCGCATGTTGCCGGTATCGAACCAGTCGGTGCTGTTCATCGTGGTCGAACCGTCGGCATTCAGCGTCGTTATCGTCTTCTCGGTATTGTCCGCTTCACCGTCGCCATCGGAATCGACCACCGTTTCAGACGTCAGCCCATTTGTGGAGGTTGTCGTCGTGCTGGCAAATTCCAGGCGACCTGCCGCGTTGCGTTCTTCAAAGGTGCTGATCTCATTACCGGCTGCGTCATAGGACATGGTGGTGACACGGGTGATGTCCGCCGTGCCATCGCCATCAATGTCAAAGGCGTAGCTCTGAACGGTGCCATTGGCCGATGTCGTCTGGGTAATGATCGCCTCTGGCGAGCCGTCGTCCGCCTTGTCGGTATAGGTGACCGTTTCGGTGCGGCTGAGATCGATCTGCGTCACTATTTCCAGGTCATCAGACTCGTCGCCATCGCGGTCGATGGTGGAGGTGACGGTGCGCCCATTTGCGGTGACGACAGTCCCGGAACTGCGCAGAAGCGTGCCACCGGACCCAAAATAGCTGTCTGTTTCCGTGCTGCCGCCGGCAGCCCCCAACTGAATGGAGTTGATCCGGTCCGCATGATTGTCGGCATCAAAATCAGTCGACTGCGTGACAACAAGACCGTTGCCGCTGGTCGTGCGCGTCTGGAATGCCGTCAGCGCATTTGCAGCGTCGCGGGTTTCCCAGGTCTCCAGGGTCTCACCGTCTGCGGCAAAACTGGTGGAAAGCGTAGTCTTCGTCTCGAACGTCTCGTCCCCGTCAAGATCCAGCGAGACAGTGCTGCCGAGACCGTCGTCGGAGGTTACGACCTCTTCTTTTGCGAGCAACACCCCCGCACCGTCCCGGCGCTCGAAGGTTCTCGTGCGGCTGCCGTTGCTGCCGAGAACGGTCGCATCGCTCACGGTGCGGTCATTGCTGCCGTCGCCGTCAAGATCGTAGGCCATCGTCCGGGTCAGGCCATTGCCGCTTTCCGTGGCAACCATCCGAGCCAGCAAAGCGCCGCTGCCAGCAAAATAGGACGAGGTCGTTGTCGTGACCCCGTCATCGCCGACGGTGGTCACCATGTCCTCATCGTTCTGGCCATCGCCATCGCGATCAACAGTCATCGTGGTCGTGCGGCCATCGCCACTGGCGGTTTCGATCGACTGTTCGATCAAGGACCCGTCCTGCGCATGAACATCCGTGGTGCTCGTGACCGTGCCATCCTGGGCAATCACCGTCTGGCGTGACGTGGTGCGGTCTGATGCGCCGATGCCATCAATGTTCTCTTCAAGGGTGCTGGAAAGGCCGTCATCACCGGTTGTAGCGACGGTCCGTGACCACAGCGTTCCCTCATTGCCCAGAAGATCGGTCGTGACAGTCTCTGAGCCGTCACCGTTCAGAACGCGGGTGGTTTTGACCTCTGTCTCGAAGGTGCCATCGCCATCACCGTCGGTGCTGGCTGTCGTTTCCAGGCCATTGGCGCTGGTGACGGTCTGCACCTGGCTTTGCAGACTGGTGTCTTCGGCCAACTGCTCTGTGAGCGTGATCACTTCGCCATCGATGGCGACAGTCGTCCTGGTCTTTGTATCGTAGTTCTCGTCTCCGTTGACATCCACGTCGGTTGTGACGGTCTGCACGATACCCGTGGCGATCATCTCCTGACTGGTGTGATCAATCACCTTGCGCGTCGACTCGCTTCGAAGACCATCCAGGGCTTCCAGCCTGACAACGGTCTCCGTCGATCCGTCGAGCCCCAAGGTGGTCGTCGTTGTTTCCACCAGATCCCAGTTCACGCCCTGGTCGCCATCGGCATCGGTCCTCACGACCGTTTCAAGACCGTCGTCGCTGACCTCCGTCCTTGTCCGGCTCAGGAGCGTGTCGTTCGAAGACCAGTTATCCAAGGTGGTTGTCGTGTAACCCGTGTTTTCCAGGACACGCGTCTCAATGACCTTGCGCTCATCGACTTCATCACCGTCGCGGTCGATCAGCGTCGTGGTTTTCAGCCCGTCATCGCTGATCTCGACAACCGTTTGGCTGCGCAACGTATCGTCGGCATTTTCAGCGCGCGTCGTTGTTGTCCGGCTGCCATTGGCGCTCAAGACGGTGGTGCTTGTCGTCGTCACATCGTCGACCAGATCACCGTCAAGATCCGTTGCCGTTTCCACCACAAGGCCGTTGGCGCTGGTGCCGGTCACCGTCCGCCCGAGCACCGTGCCGTCATTGGAGGTTACCGTCTCGGTGAGCGTCACAGCCCCATCGGTGCCCTCGCTGCGGACGGAGAGGTTGTCCGTATTGCCGTCGCCGTCCCGGTCAATCGTGACCGTTTGAACACGCCGGTCAGCGCTGTCATGCACAGTGGTTTGTGAGAGCAACGTGGTCTCATTGCCGGCATAGCTGGAGGTCGTGCGCGTTGTTCCGCCGTCGGTCTCCAGGACACGCGTGTCGACGCTTTTCTCCTCGAAGACATTGTCACCGTCAACGTCCGTCCGGGTGGTTGTGGTCAACCCGTCCGCGCTGGTGACAACCTCCGATTTCGTGCGCAAAGACCCATTCTGATTGCTGGTCGTGACCGTGCGCGTCGAGCTGCCATCACCGTTCAAAACCGTGACGTCCAGGACCTCCAGATCCGTGTCGTTATCCCCGTCCAAGTCGGTTGTAACGGTCCTCGTCAGACCGTCCGAACTTGTCGTTGAAGTTGTGGTCGCGTTGACAGAACCATCCGCATTGCGTGTGTATTCTTCTCTAATTCTCTCTAAAGTTGTATTGTCGACCACAACAGAAGACACAAGGTCCGTTGACTCAAAACTCCCGTTTCGGTTGAGATCCACCCAGGTTGTAGAGCTGACCTTGTCCGCCCCGAGCGTTTCCTTCGTCATAGACCGCAGGGAATTATTATGATTTGTCACCGTCACAGTCGTTTCGCGGCTGCCATCGGCGCCGATCACCGTGACCTCATGGGTCTTCACTTCGAAAACAGTGTCGCCGTCCTGATCGAGCTCTGTCGTCTTGGTCAGAGCGTCATCGGACTGAGTGGTCTTGGTCTCACTTCGAAGGCTGTCGTCATCATTATAAATCTTCAGCGTAGAGCTGGTGGCCCCATCCGAAGCAACCGTGATCACATGCTCTTCGCGTATGTCGTCATCGCCGTCGCCGTCGAGATCACGCAGGATCGTCTTGGTCCGCCCATCCGCGCTGACATCTTCCTGAACGCCGGCACGCAACGAGCCGTCCCGGTTCGTCGTCGCAACGGTTTCCGTGCGGCTGTCGTCCGCATGCACCGTCACCGTGTGGGTCACGATGGTGTCATCCAAACCGTCGCCGTCGCTGTCCGTGCCGTCGGTGCGCACAAGACCGTCGCTCGTAACGGTTTCGGAGCGGCTGGTGATCACAGAGCCGTCCTGCGCCAGATCACTGACAACAATCGTCCAGCTGCCATCGGCATGTTCGGTGCGCACCTCGCGCTGGTCATACCAGCCGCCGCCCATCAGATCGCGCTCGATGGTCTCTATCTTGTCGCCGGTTCCAGCGTCCTCGCTCGTCGTGGTCACAATGCGCGTTTCAAGCACCGCTGTCGCCGCGTTGCTTCCGGAAAGGTTTGTTTCCGTTTCGGTACGGCTCTGGTCCGGGTTGACCACTGTCACAATCGTCTGGATCCGGTCGACAACCCCATCGCCATTGTCGTCATAGCGGTTGGTGATATTCAGCCCGTCCGGGCTGGTGACCGAGTGGATCTCATAGGCCTTGCTGCCGTCCGCCGCATAGGCGGTTGAGGTCAGCACACGGTTGCCGCTGCTATCCGTCGTTTCCACCTGCTCAACCCGGTGTCCCTGGGCTTCCGAGGCCAGCAGCATGTCGCCGACTGTTCCCGTGGTCCCATCGGAACGGGTGAAGGTCGTCTTGCCGGTGATCACAGAGCCGTCGGACAGCTCAATGTTGGTCGCATCCGCCGTCAGGTCGAGCGCGGTAATGCCAAGCTCGGCCAGGGTCTTCGAGACGATCGACCCGTCCGCCAGGGTCACCATCAGCTTGAACTTGGAAAAGTCGTCATCGCCGGCATCCAGAACGCCGTCGCCGTTGGTGTCGAACACGGACGCAAGGGCTTCCAGATCGCTCGTTGCAGTCGGATCCCACTCGGTGAAGACAAACTGGCGCTTTTCCGTGATCTCGTTGCGGCCGTCAGGGTCAAAGTAGAGCACCGCGTCACCGGCGGCAGCCCAGGCGGTTCTATGGTCCAGACCCTCGCCGCCCGTGTCCAAAAAGACCGACGATTGATCCAGGCGCGTTACTTTGATGCCGTTGTCATCGAGATCGAGGATGATTGGTTTGATATTGTGAACGCGGAAGCCGCCCGCGATATAAGTGTGCTTGTTTTCAACGGTGAAGTTGTAAACCGTGTGAACACCTTCCACGTCTGATATTTTTTCAATCGTATGCAGCGAACCATCAGCTCGCACGATCTGCGCACCTGCACTCAAGGAGCCGATCGGTTGAAAGCTTCCATCCGCGAGCAGGAACGGATGTTCCGGCGTCGTCAGCACGCCGTCTACATCTATTACCTTGCGCTTTCCGTGGACGAAGAGATCAGTGACTTCGGCAGGGGCAAGAGGTCCAAAACCGTCGAACGCCAATACCTTGTCTTCAAGCTGTATTTGCTCGATTGGCTTGGAAGAGCCATCAGCCATCGAAACCGGGGTACCCGCTACGAAGCAACCCAAGTTATCACTGAAAGAACCCTCGTTACCGCCACTGTAACCATAGCCGCCGCCGCCACTGTATCCGCTGTCGTAGCTACCTTGATAGCCACCGGAACTCCCGCCGTTGTTATTTGATGGCGCGCTTGGATTGCTGCGACCACCGCTATAGTTGTCATTGCCGCTGTTTCCACCGTCACTGCCACCGCTATTGCTAGGCTTGGAGCGCGGTGCAGGAGGGGCGCTTCCGGTGCTGGAGCCCCCGCCAGATCCGGGAGCTATTGAACCATCGCCAGGACCATATCCTCCGAAATATCCAAACGAAGGGTCTACACCCGCATCAGACCTCGATTGCGCTGCGCCAGGGTTTCTAACGGATCCGGAAGATGCAGCACCGTAACCGGTCGATCCACTTAAGCCTCGAAATCCTTCGCCATAGTAGTCTGTCCCAAAATAAGTGCTAGCGGCAGACTTTGACGTTTCTTGCAGTAGCTGTTGCTCGACCCCTCCACCATAGTATTCATCGCGTCCTGCGAGAGGCGGGACACTGTTGTTCTTCGAATATAGCCCCTGTTCACGGGCTATAGCGCCAGCCCGACTCCCCGGGTCGATGTCTTGTAGTTCGACGCCGCCAGAGGAGCTCCTAGGCTGAATAGGTGGTGATCCGATAGGCTGAAAAGGTGGCAACCCAAATAGAGTGCTTATATCTGGAATGTGGTTAGGGATTGGTCCAAGCGGCACGTAAATCGGCTCACCGGGCAACACGTCGCCAATTGGGCTAAACAGGCCAGTCGTTTCGTCAAAATTGACCCCAGAAATTTCCGGGGACGGAAGGGGAAAGTTGTTTACCTTTGACCAAATAGGATGCCCAGCAACGACACTCTGATATCGGTCTTCGTATGAAAACAGGTTTCCAAGCGCACCCGGATGCCCAGTTAAGCCATAAACATGTTCCGCGAATTCAACGCAAGTTTTTCCATCAAGAGCATAGTTGAACCGATGTTTATCGTTGATGAGATCAGTAAAATAGCCGTGTAAAGTCTCATAAGTTTCTTTGTTGATAGGCACTTCACGTGAAATATGATTTCGAGGTGTCTGATCAGAATTAAAGGTTAGTTGACCTTCTTCGCGTTGAATTATGCCTTCTCTTTTGTCACCCAACTCTGAGAGAATACCACCGAGGCCATAATCCCTTGGATCTCTTACGTTTGCACCAACTATC
The DNA here is from genome assembly GCF_040530035.1 of Roseibium sp. HPY-6. Taxonomy (NCBI): domain Bacteria; kingdom Pseudomonadati; phylum Pseudomonadota; class Alphaproteobacteria; order Hyphomicrobiales; family Stappiaceae; genus Roseibium; species Roseibium sp. HPY-6. The sequence goes on along the minus strand of NZ_JBEWCD010000002.1, from coordinate 2,081,487 downwards.
AATTCCTCCCTTGAATCAACGCGCGAACCCAACGTCATGTTCGCGTGCCCGGGCGCTGTGAAATGAAAATCGATGCCTCCAAATTGAAAGGGATTGTGAATAATATTAAATCTCAAGTAATAATCACTCATCTCTCGCCCTCATTTTATAAATAAAGAAGCCATTACACGCTTCTTTTTCTTTCAATTTAAACTTCAAATTGTTGAATTCGGGATATTTATTTAAAAATTTACCTAGATTTCTGTCTGTTAATTCGCTTCCTGCAGCTCTCTTAAGCTCGCTTCGATTAATTCTACTGAGCAAGCTTTCACCGCTTTTATTTGTTATATACACGACTTCAAAATCATTGATGAAAAATCCAAGCGGATTTACGCTTGCGTTACTGTATATAAATTGACAATGCTTTTGATCTTCACCATGATTGCTTTCTACTCTAAAATTACTGCATTCATTTTTGGGAAAAACATCAGTCCCAATATTACAAATTACGTATGACTTCTCCCGTTTGGAAAACGATTCATTCGCTATGTGGTGAGCATAGTATTTAAATTGTGTATATTTGCTATGACTGTTAATAAAAGTTGCAACAAAAACAAAAGCTGCCACTGCAATCACAAGCAGAAATATTATAAATTTTAAGTATGACTTGAACATCAAAACTCACTCACGACAGATAAGTTCTATTCAAACACGCAACTCTTTACCCTTTTACTGATGTTATTTTATTACATTTTTCTATGAAAGACACAGCTTTAGTCGGTTTTTCGATTTATGTATGTTGCGTTGCGCGTCACAAAGGAGCCCGAAACGGTTCGGCTGGGCTGTTGCTTTTTCAAAGATTGTGCGCGCTTTTTCTTCGGAAAACGGAATGTCGCGGAAGATCGTGTTCTGATGTGCTTCGCGAGCGAGATAGACACCGGCGCGGTAATCGGCCTCGGACCCGTCGGCCAGCCGGACAACCATGTTCCCATGAGTTGCCCCCTCTGCCACACGACCTTCAGGCGACGCGGCATACGCGTCTTCTCCACTCACTTGCGCAGCCAGTCCCGTGTCGCCGGACGCAATTTCCGCGCGCCCGGAGAGATCAGAATTGCTTCTGTCCACCTTGCCCCATTCCCCAACTTGACCGGAAAAAACGCGCTGCCTCAGGCGCACTTGACACGGTCAGGGCCGCCTGGCGGCAACCCAAGATAAGTTAACAAAACCTTAGCAATAGTACCAAGTGACGTGCAACCGAATTTATTCGATTTCCGGTTGAGTTTTGAACTTCCGCTGCGTTCTCAATCAGATCCGTGCAGAAATGTGATCAAACGTCGCAAATTCCCTTTGGTCAGGCTTTCTCTCAATAACGAACGAGCCGCAGACGGTGAGCACGTCTCCAAACCACCGGAAAAGCGTCAGTGCGAAGCCGAGGAGAAAGCCCTCCGCTTTGCAGCCTTGCCAACCGGTTTTCGTTTGTGGGTTGCGCGGTCGTTCTCCGGGCTTCCTGTGTACCCGATCACGCCACGGGCGTCACCAAGAGCCGCAAATTGGCGTTACCAAACCCGACGCCCACGAGGTGTGGCACGAGCCTCGAAGGCACTCAGCTCTTGCAAGCAAACGCAACAAGTTCCGTCTTTCGGCACCAGGCGAACGCAATGCCGTCCTTAAGTCTCTCTCAGCGCAAGAACCTCGGACCCATTTTTCTTTTTAGAACTTCGGGGAGTTCGCCAATGCGCGCTCCAAACCAAGTAACGTCTCGTGCACTGGACCAAATCAGTCGTGGACGTCCCAAATCGGGTTTCGCAAAAACTATTAAAGAAATGCCCCACACACGGCGATGGTTCGCCGAAAAGCTGAAAGCAACAAGATCGAATGTGTTGGGAATGGACCTTAACTAAAGTGGCGGAGAGGAAGGGACTCTCACCCGTTTTTGGCGTAAGCCATTGATTTTACGTCAAGGCGATTTCTCGATTGGGTACCAATTCGGGTACAATTGACCGTCAGAATTGTCAACAATTTAATCTGCCAAAAGCATCAGCAGCCCCGTAGTACCACTTCTTGCCACTCGTTCCTTCACCCCTTCAGGAAAGCCATCTGTGTTCTAATCTATCGAATTTTTTGCAAGAAGCGCGCCCATATCGCATGGACATCCTTGCAATAATGCTAGTTTGCGCAGCAGCTTACATAAGGCCCCACTTTTTTACTCATCTGGTCGATCTCCTAGATCTGCCAACATGACAGCTATGGGTTCTGGTTGCTCAAGTTCCCGCTTGGTTTCGTTCTGCAATTTGCTCACGCTCCAACTCGCGCACCTACGGCCAGCTGCCCAAGAGGCATCTGCCCGATCGCGGACATCGTGTCGCTGGCCGGTCTCTTTGCCTAAAACCCAGGCTGCGTTTTCTCAGGACTTGCGCTCTTAAGTCTACTTAGCGTATGAACATAACTCTTGATTGATGTTTTTGAATTTGCACCAATGATCAAACTGACTGGCATTTGCTAGAAAAGATGCAATATCGGGAGGCAAGATGGATCTCTCCAAACTTGCGGAACACGTTCGGACCACGCATTTCGCAATAATCGTTGTTTGCGTGACAATTTTGATAATCGCCCAAGCCAATCAAGATTCACAACCCTACGATGCTTACAACGAACTCCTTATTGTTGAGAGACTAGCAAGCGATTGGAAGCCCAACGATTTAGAAAGGATTGCGCTAGGCGCGTATAGTGACCATTATGGCAAACTGCCTCCGCTTCGGACGCACGGGACAGTAACGCTATACCCGAATGAAGCAAACAATGGAATATTCAACTCCGCTCCAGAAGAATTGGGTTATCCAACAAGCGAAGAATTTTCCGCCTCTGCGATCTCATTACTTTCGGACACACTGTTGGCAGCATGGCACGATTTGTCTTCTGAAACGCTATCTTCTGACAAGTATGCGCCACCTAGTATTTTCGCAAATGAGGAAATTGAAGATGGCCCTTACTATTTCAGACCACACAGCCAAGTTTTCCTCCAGCGGCCTTCATCTCTCAGCGACTTCAGTGATTTTTGGAACGTACTAGCCTTGGACCACAGTCTTCAGACGATTGATGATGGTCAATCAAGTCTCACAGGCGTTTTCTCTATGACCAAGTATATTCAATTTGCCTTCGGTGATGCTTACTTAGAATTTCATTCACAAAACTGTGGACTTGACGATATTGAAACTGAAACATCTGGAGACTGTCTTTGGATGTTTGCAGGAGGTCTTCAAAACGGCCGCGATGGATACGGAAGCCTAAGGCAGACCATTGACGCTTTTGTTGAAAATACTGCTGAGATAGCTGATCTCGATTATCATTTTGACGGTGACATTACGAAGTATATTGATGAGTTAGAAAACCGTTCAGGTGAAATTCTACACTTGTCGTTGAAGAAAAACTTTTTTTCCATGGCCAATGTTGGGACCGGTTGGATGGAAGACTGGGACGGCACAAGCGCTGCAAAAGACTTTTCGGTCGACACACAAATACTATTCCCAGTAAAGACGAAGCGAACCCCTTTCGACGCCCAAGCGTTAGTATTGGAACGTTTACCGCTCGGTATGTTAACAAGAACACCAACTATTACTGGGTCCTTTGAGGAGAGCTTTCCCAAACTGGTAATTTACCACAAACAATATGGGACTACTCCGCTTGTAGAACTTAAAACACTGATTAACCAGCAGCTAGAGGAAGGAAAAAGCGCGTCAACAGTAAATCTTTTTGGCCTCTCAATTCCCATAGGATTGTTGTCACTGTTTGGCGGCGTTTTTGTCTTTTTTACCCAAACCTACCACTATCTCCACGCTGAGAATTTGTTTCGTAAGTTGAAACAAGCAGACGGAGATAACGCAGTCTGGTCTGTACCTTGGGTGGGTTTGTATTTCGACCGAAAACTGGCCAAGCTTACAATATTACTGACGGTAGTTTTCCTACCTTTCGGCGCTGTAGTTTATACGACTGGTTCGCTTGCCCTAAACGGAGATTGGATCGCGCTTATTCTGATACCAGTTGCCATAATGTCTTTAAAAACCTTGGCCTTGTACGTTCAAGCATGGCCACGTCGGGATGGAACCTTTTGAAAGCAGTTTAGTTTAGGAGCCGGACGGTTTCCGGCTCTCATTCAAATTACAAATGCTCGGATTTTCATTTTCTCGATATGCTCAATAGCCTCAGCTGTGCCGCGTCTTGCAACTATATCTCCGACGACCGCGGCTTCCCGGTCGACAATTTCGCCAAACGCGTCTTTGATCTCTTGTCTTAGGTCCTCGATCTTTTGATTAAATGCCTCTGACACCCTGTCCGGTGCGCAAATTCCCGACTGTTCTCGCCAAAAATCAAAATGGTCATCATCATCGCCAGCACATCTAAGGTCTTGTATATCGCCCCTCCGAAATACTTGATGTTCTAGAAAGCCGTGCAATTCTCGGGGTGTCCGCGCAATTATTTCCCGGAAAGTCCGGTTTTGTGGGGAAAAATTTAGGTTCCGCTCGTCTCTTTTTAGTTGCTTTAACAACTGGGAGATTGGTCTGTTGTTCACTTGGCCTCCTTTCAGGTTCTTGCAGTGAATGGTTCGTGCCTCGAAATCTAAGTCTGGGAACACTTCTGGAAAACAAGCTGACTCCAAGCACCGCAAAGAGGATCGATAGCCAGTTCGCTCGAGATTTCCGCTTTCTCCTCAACCGCAAAAACATAGAAAGACGCCAACGATCGAGGCAGCCGCGTCTTCTTTCACGCAGTCTAGAAGTTCGTTTGCGAGCGTTTTCCATTTCTCTATGATGGCAGGAAAAATGACCGGCGGAACTGCGGGCCAAACAATTTGAGTGGTCGGGATCTACGACTGATCAAATTTCAACAACTCGAAAGAAATCCAAAGGTCCTCAGGCGGCTGCGAGCACTTCACCAGAAGGCTTTCATCTGAAAGAAGATCTGATCTTCGGAGCCGCCGTCGCTTGACCTGAAAGGCATCGGGAGGGGCGTATGACAAGGTGGAAAGCGGAGCGAGCCTTGTAATGTGACCAGCCAGGTGCCAGGTCAAGAAGCGACGAAGCGGCCGGAGTTCTGATCTTTGGTGAGCCGGAGCACCCCTTTTTCGAAACCTTACGTCCGGAACGACATCGTCGTTTCCGGATCGATCTCACACTTGAGTTTTTCCTCGTAGTCGCGTTTCCGGATGCGCTCGCTCGCCTCTTCCGCAAGTCGTTCGATCGGCAGACGCATATTGATGGGATCCTCTTTCACCATCCGGCGGATTTCACCGATCAATTTCAGTTCGCGCATCGCCTCAAATTTCGAGTCCTTGGACAGCCCTTCGATCTCCTTCCTAGAGTGATGGTCTTTCCAGCGTCGCTCGGCACTCTCAAGCTTCACCTGTGCGACGTCGCGGCGGTCCTTCAGCGACATCTTCCGACTTGACGCCTTTACGGCGATCGACCGTAAACGGTCCATTTCTCGTTTCCAGCGGCGGTAGGCGAAGGGCCGGAGCGCCCAGTTCGGCCTCCGCTCCTTCAAGGATCTGAAGGCCTCCCAGGAGTTGGAGGATTTCATCCAGGCCTTGCTGTAACGGCGTTGGAGTTCGACTTTCTTCTGCCGGGCCCCCAGGAGCCATTTGGGCTCCGGCGCATGGCCATCGACGATCGCCTTTGCTGCGGCGAAGCGCACGGCGAGCTGACGATCAAGCTTTTCTTCCGCCCCCCTGAAGACGTCGCGGAGCTTCGCCATGAAGCCGCGTGTCTCGATCCTCGAGAGGCGGATGGCGGCCGCCTTGTTCCGGATGAAACGGCGAGTGGCATACGCTTGGGCGCGCTGCTCGGCACGCTCGCGAATTCGCTGGACCTCGCCAGAGGACAAGCCCTTCCGGAGCCGGCTGGACGCTACTGCGTTCCGTGTTCGCTTCTGTCCGGCCGAAGCTTTCGACCCTGGCGCAGAGCGATCACGTGCGCCGTGTTGTCCTCGATCGCCGTCGTCAAGTGCCGCTGCCCCAGCACGATTTGTTCGAGTAGTTCTTTGATCTCCTCGATCGGATCCGACGCCTCGTCCCCTTCCAGGCTCTCCAACAGATCCAGGAGCGGCTTCAGCTCGTCCACGCTCCGGCCGACCTGCTGCGTCTCCTCGAGGACTTCCATTGCGATATTCCGTTTCTGCGGGGTCTGGGGCCTGTCCGACATCCAGATCTCCTTTCGTTGATTCAAACTTCGAATCCCATGAGCGATCACCCTCGGGACTTCCGGAACGATGCTCTACGGCCTTCCTAGAGCGTCCGATTTTCGACAATTCGGCCAAAACGGGCAGATCGAGACCCTCGAGCCTCGATCGGACGTCGGCGGCCGAGATCTTGTCGACGCCCGTTTTCTTGGCCTCCCGGGCAAGCAACCGAGCAAGGGACTCGGCAGCCCCTTCGCGCACGACGACAGTCGTCTTCTCACCCTTGGCGATCCAGATCCCGGCATCGGCGAGCGCCGCCCGGAAGGCGGTGCCGCTGTCGGCGGCCCGCCATGCGGCCAGGATGTTGGCGTCCATCGAGCGGGCGGGCACACCAGTGCGCTCCGCAATGTGGCGCTCGGTCGGTGTCACCGCGTCCGGACGCGGCTTCTTGGCCAAGCCCGCGGCAACCATGGCGTCGGCGATATCGTGGCGTCCGTCTTTCCGGAGGGCCGCTTCGACAGACTTGTTGTGCTTGCCGGCGATCATCGGCAACCCGAACTCGACCTCGATGATGCGAGAGATTTTCTCCCTGCGAGCACGCTCCCAGGAGAGGTCAGCGGACTTCCCGTCCGGCCCGACGATCGTGTAGACGCGGTGCTCATGAAGACGCCCGTTTTTCTGATGCCGGACTGCGAACGACGGGGCGTCGGTCAGACCGAACTCCTGTTCGTAGAGCTCGCGATGCCTGGCGAAAAGTTCGGGTGTCTCCGCACCGTGGGGCGGATCTACGTGGACGTGATGGATCGGTTTTCTGGTCCGTCCGTGCGCGGAGATCGCCTCCAGCTCGCGCATCGCGTCGAGCGGATCGTCAGCGACGAGACCGCGATACGGCAGGATGGTCACGTCTTGGCCGGCCTTGCGACTGAGCAAGTGCCTGACCAGGGCGGGGCCGCCGCATCCTCTAGTGCCGCCGGACAGCATCACGCACCATCAGGGCTGCATCGACCAGGCTCGGCTGGATCGACCGGAGATCGGCGAGCACGCGCTCCCCTTCCGCATGGAGGCCAGCCGCTCCGAACTCCCGGAAAGCGACCTGGAGCTGCACCACGGCTCCGTTCAGTCTGGCGACCGAAGCCGTCAGCCTGCTGATCCCCTCAAGATCCGCGGGCGGTACGACAGCCCGTGACGTCGGGGCGGCGAGGTCGGGATCGACACCAAGATTTTTGACGGCAAGATCACGGAGCCAGGCAGCGTCCGACAGTCCGGCCTGTTCGGCCGCGCGACGTACACTCCTGGCGAGCTCGGGCGCCATACGCACGAGCACTTGGGCCGTTTTCGGCCGTATCTCGCTGCCTCGTTGACCCGGCATGACGTCTCCGCATTCGGCGATCCAGAAGGATCGTGGGGTGGGTTCACGGGAGGGGTTTACCCTCCCTGACCAGCTGATCGATGAAGCGCCGGAGGGCGCGGATATCGGTCACGGCTGGCTGCCCTCACAAAGGGCGTATTCATAAGGATGCCGCGGCATCCGGCAGAGACAAAATCTGTCGGTTTCGCCGGCGGCTTTAACGACGACACATCCTTCCAAACACAGGTATTCCGGGTATTGATCAGCCCCAGATGTCAATCACGGGCGCAATCCGGGCGTTGGCATCAGATTTCTTAATGCCCAGAGCTTCCTCCACTGCCTTGATGATGTCGTCTCCCTCCCCAAGATGGAACACAGGAACCTTTTCAGGGGGCGGATCGGGTGGAATTTCACGAGTTGAAGTTCCGTGGTCTGGGACAGTTACGCTACTTTTGTGAACTCTAAGGTTCCGCCGCTCCGCGTCGGCCGCCAGGAGCGCTTCTGTGCGATCTTCAAGAGCTTCAGGAGCGAAGGCGACGACGTTTGAGGCCTTTCCGGCCTGCTCCCATTCCTGGGCGATCAGGAGGGCAGTTTCAGGCGCTGGAGCGCCCTTCTTGTCCCACTGCTCTTTCCAGTAAGCTTGCTCGTGTCGGATCTCTTGAAGTCGATCTAGCGACGACTGGGAGACCGGTCGGGGATTGTAATTGTGGATCAACAAAACCGGCTCCGCCCATGGCGTCGCACTGTGCTGCGGCAGCGTGACGCCCAGAAAAATATTCTCGGCCTCGCCGATGAATTCCTTCTTCGTATCGTCACGTTTTTCATTCGCCTCGGATCGCTCCGAAGCGTCTTGATCGATCGTCGAGGCAACGTCACCATCGTCGGAATGATCAAGTCGCGTCGATTTCTGAGCGATCACAAGCTCGGAAACATCGCCGGCATGACGGCGGACAACCTTCAGATTTTCTTTGCGGAGCTGTTTGTACCAGGTCTTGAAAGGTCCAAGCGGGGCCATTTGGCGGAGCTTCGTCAGCTCATTGAATAGCCACCTGGCTTCAGCGGCATCGATCGGCTTGTCGCCTTCGAGGAGGTCTGAGGGCTTGCAAACATATTTCACGATCTCACGGATGTCCCGGATCGGTCCGTTATCGCTCCAATGCGATCCGAATCTTTTACTCATCCAAGCGAGGAATTCCGCCCATTTTTCAGCGGACATTTTCGTCCTGGGCCGATAGAGGAAATTCTGATGCGGATGATAAAGAACGAGATCCGGCCGCGTTTCAGCGAGCTTTTTCATTGTTCCGGAAGCGGCGTGCCGCTCGGCCGCCGTGGCGCGTGTGAACTCACCGCCCCGGAACAAAAATTCAACATCGAATTTCTTCTTTGCGAGATTTGCGATCCTTGAGATCTTTCGGCTCATCTTCTGCATTGCTGCCCGCAATGCATCTTTTTCCATGGCTTCGACCAGCTCGCCTCCGGTCACCACGCCATACCGGACATGGGCCGGAGCTTCGTGGATTTCTTCCAGATAATATTCGAGTGCATTCAGCATCGGCCGGCGATCGCGCGCGGCGATTTCAGGCAGGAACATTGTCGGCCTGAAGGCTACATGATCGGTCCTGACGTCCGTGACAGACGTCAAGAACGTCATCATCGTATCCAGGCGGGATTTCTCACCGGCCTCTTCGAGAAGCTTTGCCAGGGCCTCTGTCTGCTGACGCAGCACCCTTTTCGTCTTCTGCCTCTCTGCCCACTGGCCGGGTTTCATCGCCCAGCCCACGTTCTGATGGCTTATCTGGTCGTGGGAATAGCGACGGTTCGGGTCGGCTGGATTCGGTTTGGCCGAGCTCGGCCTAGCAACAATTCGGCCGGCAGAATTTGCTGTAAGCAAATTCGAAGTTAGTTGTCTGTTCGGCAGTTGTTTTGCTGCTGAACTGGTGCGAACTGACGAAGAACCCAGACCAGATCTAGGTTTGTCAATATTTTTGACTGAGGGGGTAGATTTCGACGTCGGCTTGGAACTGGCGTATCCAAGCCCGGATCTCAATCGCCAACCTGGCGTCGGTTGACTGGCATATCCAGAAGTTCGATCATAAAACCCGCTCTGATTGATACCCCCGGTGAGCGGTTCCAGCCGCGATTGAGCCGGGGGTTATCTTTCAAGCGTGTCTATCGGCTGAGATTAGGTCAAATCGCCGGCGAAATTTCCTTCATCGTCAAGCCGACCATTTTGAGATGTAGCGTTTCATTTTAACGCGCTGAGCTGATTGAGGTGTGAAGATTGATTTATCGGCACGGTCACAATTTGCCGAAAATCCAGCACTGGAAATCACTCTGAAGTTTGACTTAAGCTGCCTCACTAGGGGGCCAGCCCCCTATGGCGCACTTCGCTTGCCTACCCCCGGGATATTTTTAGAACAACCGGAAGTCCTTGTGTCTCTTCGGCCGGCGTGACAGCATCATATTACGGCACAGGCGGGGACGCCGATGACCGTGAACAATACGGAAGCCCGTCGCACTGCGACGGGTTTTTCCCATCTGTACTGACGCAAGAAAGCTTGCTGATAGAGGGACTCGGGTCACTAGCACGTTTCTACTTGAGAGCCTTTCCACATCAAAACGTAATCAAGCCTCTCGAGCGAGAATAGCAAGCAATGCGGTTCTGCCTCTCTGAAGTAAAGCGGGAATGTCAGACGATTTGATCGCTTCCCATGCCAAGGAATGCGCTATCTCGCGAAAAAAACTTGTGACGTCGGCCCAAGGACCGGGCTTGTGATGCTGACGGTCGAGTAGTGTAACGTGGATCAGTTTCGCATCAGAGACAGCTCGCTTCTGGGTAAGCTGCTCTAAGGCGTCTGTAAGCCATTGAGCACGAACACGCATTTGGGTTTCCAGACTCTTTTTGCTCGGCTTTTTAGCTTGGGCGTCTTCGATCAGATTGAGGAATTCCTCGAGACGCTCAACAACCAACGGAAGAAGTTCTTCTCTCGCTTGGTTCGCCATAGAACGAAGGTCATCGATAGCGGATTTCCCGCTAGAACTGACGTTTTTTTGTGCGACCGACCCATCGGTTTCCAAGTTTATTGACCTGCGATGTCGCGTAATGATTTCGCTGACGTCTGACACTCGAAGTTGCTGACCGTTCGCGAGACATTGCCGAACATCCTCAAATGCCGGATCCGGTGCTGTAGCAAGACGTACGAGCGCTGTTTGCGGCAGAGCTAGACCAAGTTCTTCCAAAAACAATGGTTCTTCACGGAACCTGAGATAAACATTTATGGCGTCACGTGCCGATTGCTCCGATAGCCCCGTTTCTGTCTGCAACCACGGTATCCAGGCGCCATGCGGAAGTTTCATCCGACAATTCGCCAAGCGTTTCCCGACTTCCATGAAAGAGATCGCAGCCCTCATTAGGCCCTTGCGAATTTCCCGGGCATCGGCTTGCAGCTGTTTCCCAAGCTCCTCTGGAATAGGATCGTAATTGAAACTAACAGCACCCTCGCCTGCGTTCTTTTTGGTGTGCGAGATTTTTCTCATGAGGTGTCACCCGAAATCAAAAACTACACGCCATTTACGCGAATAAGGTTCTCAAATCCCCAATGATTGGGGATTTGCACCCGCCAACCACTTGGTCCCTTTTTGGCGCACAGAACCCAAGACCAGTAGAGAACGGTTTTCTTGCTCAGAGCTAGAACGTTGAAACACACGCCCGGCAGTCGCGCGTGTACAGCACTCTGGCTTACTCGGATAGGAAGCAAAAAGGGATGCGGATCTTTGAAGCACTTGGTAACAAGGTGATACTTGATAGGGAATCGCATTCAAGCCAAGTACGAGGCGCCTCTGTGGCTACATCGGAAAATCAGATAGAGCTCGAGTTGATCGAGAAGCTGAAAGATTTAAAGTACATTTATCGCGAGGACATTCGCGATCGTTTTTCGCTCGAAGACAACTTCCGAAAGCACTTTCAAGACTTGAATCGGGTGAATTTGACCGATGGTGAGTTCGATCGACTACTCGAAGAGATCGTTACACCAGACGTGTACAACGCTGCTCGAACGCTTAGAGAAAAGAATACGTTCGAACGGGATGACGGAACGCCGCTGGACTACACCTTGGTGAACACAAAGGATTGGTGCAAAAATACTTTTGAAGTAACCAACCAGCTCCGCATCAACACAGACAATAGCCATCACCGATATGATGCGGTTCTTCTGATTAATGGCGTGCCCGTTGTTCAGGTTGAACTCAAGACGCTCACGATTAGTCCCCGCCGGGCCATGCAGCAGATCGTCGACTATAAAAACGATCCCGGAAATTCTTATAGCAAGACGCTTTTGTGCTTCCTGCAAATGTTCATTGTCAGCAACCGCAACGACACTTGGTATTTTGCGAACAACAATAGCCGCCACTTCAGCTTCAATGCAGATGAGCGATTTCTGCCGCTTTACCAATTTGCGAGCGAAGACAACAAGAAGATTACTCACCTGGAGACGTTCGCCGAGAAATTCCTGGCTAAATGCACTCTTGGCCAGATGATCAGTCGCTATATGGTTCTGGTGGCGAGCGAGCAGAAGCTGATGATGATGCGTCCGTACCAGATCTATGCGGTTAAGGCGATTGTCGACAGCATTCATCAAAACACTGGAAACGGATACATCTGGCACACCACTGGTAGCGGAAAGACTTTGACGTCTTTCAAGGCATCGACGCTATTGAAAGACAATCCTGAAATTGAGAAGTGTTTGTTCGTTGTGGATCGTAAGGATCTCGACCGCCAGACTCGGGAGGAGTTCAATCGCTTTCAGGAAGGCTGCGTGGAGGAAAACACCAATACGGAAACACTCGTTCGCCGCCTGCTTTCGGACGACATTGCGGACAAAGTGATCGTCACGACGATCCAGAAACTCGGGTTGGCTCTCGATGGTACCAACAAGAAGAACTACAAGGAGCGGTTGGAACCACTGAGCGGCAAGCGCATCGTGTTCATTTTCGATGAGTGCCATCGCTCACAGTTCGGCGAAAACCATCGGGCGATCAAGGAGTTCTTCCCCAACGCACAGCTTTTCGGCTTCACCGGAACACCTATCTTCGAAGACAACGCATCGTACCAGCAAATTGAGGGTGAGCAGGCGTCATATGTCACCACCGACGACATCTTCCAGCAACAACTGCACGCCTACACGATCACGCACGCCATTGAAGACCGGAATGTCTTGCGGTTCCACGTCGACTATTTCAAACCAGAAGGGAAAGGCGCGAAGGCCGCTGGTGACACATTTCAGAAGCGTAAGGTGGTTGAAACCATCCTTGATAAACACGACGCGGTGACTGCGAACCGCCGCTTCAATTCCGTTCTGGCGACCGCCTCGATCAACGACGCCATCGAGTACCATGGCTTATTCAACTCGATTCAAGCAGAGCGCAAAGCCGCCGATCCCGATTTCGTGCCATTGAACGTTGCGGCCGTGTTCTCGCCACCCGCCGAAGGCAGCAAGGATGTTAGGCAACTCCAGGAAGATCTGCCTCAAGAAAAGGCGGACAACGCCGTCGAGCCGAACAAAAAGAAGGATGCGTTGAAGGGCATCATCGCGGATTACAACGGACGCTTTGGGACAAATCACAGCATCAACGAGTTCGACCTGTATTATCAGGACGTCCAGAAGCGGATCAAAGACCAGCAGTTTCCGAACCAGGACCTTCCCCACAAAGAAAAAATAGACGTCACGATTGTCGTCGACATGCTGCTTACGGGTTTCGATTCCAAGTACCTGAATACCCTCTACGTCGACAAGAACCTCAAGCACCACGGACTGATCCAGGCGTTTTCCCGCACCAACCGAGTGCTGAACGATACCAAGCCCTATGGCAACATCCTTGACTTCCGACAGCAGCAGACCGCGGTCAATGATGCCATCACATTGTTTTCCGGTGAGTCCAGCAAGCCGCCCAAGGAGATCTGGCTAGCCGACACGGCACCCGTCGCCATCGACAAGCTGAAGACGGCTGTGAAGACCCTCGACGACTTCATGCAGTCGCAAGGCCTGTCCTGTGCGCCGGAAGAAGTCGCCAATCTCAAGGGAGACGCGGCGCGCAGCCAGTTCATCAACCTTTTCAAGGAAGTCCAACGCATAAACACGCAGCTGGACCAATACACCGATCTGTCGGCCGAAGACAAAGCGGCCATCGGAGACCTCATGCCCAAAGAACAGCTTCAGGGGTTCCGCGGCGTATATTTAGACACGGCTCAGCGGCTGAAAAGCCAGCAGGATAAAGGGCCGGAAAAGACCAGCGAGGACGTAGATCAACTCGACTTCGAATTCGTGCTCTTTGCCTCGGCGGTGATCGACTACGACTACATCATGAGCCTGATTGCCGATTACTCGCAGCAGCAGCCGGGCAAGCTGAATATGACACGCGCGCAGTTGATTGGATTGATCCAATCAGACGCAAAGTTCCTCGACGATCGCGAAGAGATTGCCGCCTACATCGACACGCTTACCGTTGGTGAGGGCCTCAGCGAAAAAGCTATCCGCGACGGGTTCGAGAACTTCAAGGCCAACAAGAATGCCGTGGCGCTTTCGGCTATAGCGAAAAAGCACGAGTTGGACGTCGCGGAATTGCAAACGTTTGTCGAGGACATCCTGCGGCGGATGATCTTTGAAGGTGAGATACTAAGCGACCTTTTAGCTCCGCTAGACTTGGGATGGAAGGCGCGAACCCAAAAAGAGCTGGCCTTGATGGAAGATCTTATCCCGTTGCTTCAAAAACGCGCTCACGGGCGTGAGATTTCGGGCCTCGGGGCGTATGAACAATAAGGCAGAAGGTGAAATGAGCCAGACAAATCAGTCCAGTCTTTTGCCAAAACTCAGATTTCCGGAGTTTTCGGAACAAGGAAGCTGGGTGGTTAAACCGTTAGGCGATCTCGCAGCATTAGTCACGAACAGAATCGGTGATCGTGAAGCAACTCTCTTAAGTGTCACCAGTGGAGTTGGCTTGGTGTCGCAAGAAGAAAAGTTTGGCCGCGAAATCGCAGGTGCCGCGCGCAGCAATTACTTTTCCATAAAAGTCAATGACTTTGCATACAACAAAAGTGCAACGAAGGAGTTTCCACAAGGCCAGATAGCTTTGAATACAGACTATGACAACGCAGCGGTTCCAAACAGTATTTTTACATGTTTTCGCGCTGATGAGTTGTTTGTCCTGCCGGATTTTCTAAAACATTTATTCTCGCGTAACCATCATGGCCTGTGGCTTCAGAACTTTCTCACAGTAGGTGCGCGGGCCCATGGTTCGCTACAAATCAATAACGATGATTTGTTTGCTATGCCAATTCCGCTACCGGACGGTCCAAGAGCGCTTGATGAACAAAAGGCTGTTGCCTCGGGATTAAACACTCTCGATAAACTAATCGACGCTGAGCTCGAAAAACTCAGCGTACTTCGGCAGCAGAAGCAAGGTCTTTTGCAACAGCTCTTTCCCGACGATGGCCAGGGTCTGCCAAAATTGCGCTTTGCAAAGTTCGCCGAAGCCGCTTCATGGCGAGAGACCACTCTTTCTCAAGTAATTAGCCTGCTTTCAGGTGCACACCTCTCACCTGATGCGTATTCAGAAATTGGAGCCGTACCTTATTTTACGGGGCCGTCAGATTTTACCAATGATGTCGGCCTAGTAACGAAATGGACAGACAAAACCACAAAAGTGGCAGAAAACAGAGACGTCCTAATAACTGTCAAGGGAAGTGGGGTGGGTGAACTTTGGTACCTTTCATTGCCGGAAGTCGCGTTGGGCCGTCAGCTGATGGCGGTGCGTGCGCAATCATGTGAAGATCTGTTTCTATATTATTTTCTACAGACCAAGCGCTCTGATTTTGTGGCAATGGCTTCAGGGAATTTGATTCCAGGCCTGTCACGTGAAGACGTTTTGAGCTTGAAGATATTTCTGCCTGAGCCCGACGAGCAAAGGCAGATTTCTGATTGCTTAGCATCGCTCGATGACGCCCTGAGCCAGCAAGAACTCCGTACTTCAATACTCAAAAAACATAAACTTGGCCTACTGCAACAGCTTTTCCCCACGCTCGAAGAGGTGACGGGATGAGCAACAAACCAAAGCTTTACGAGTACAAATCCACCGACAAGCTCGTCACTCGCATACGGGATGATCTAAACGATCACAGTTTTGTGCTACTTTTTGCCTATAACGGCACGGGCAAAACCCGTCTATCGATGGCGTTCAAGGACGTGGCCAAGAAAAAGGGTAAGCGCGACACGCTCTATTTCAATGCCTTCACCGAAGACTTGTTCGTGTGGGACAATGATCTGGATGGTGACGAAAATCGCTACTTGAACATCAATAATGCTTCTGCCTTCTTCGAAGATTTTCAGTCACTCGACTTGGAAGAACGGATTTTCAGCTTTCTTGAACGCTATGCCAGCTTCAACTTCCGGATCGATTATGAAAACTGGCGTGTGATCTTCTACCGTGATGCGACTGAGAACATCAAAGTCTCGCGCGGCGAGCAAAACATTTTTGTCTGGTGCGTTTACCTAGCGATTTGCCAACTCGTCCTTGACGATCACGAGGCCTACAAATGGGTTGAGCACATCTATGTTGATGACCCAATTTCCTCCCTCGATGACAACAACGCGATTGCCGTCGCCAGTGACCTCGCGCAGCTTCTGAAATCTGGGCGCGAGCGCGCCAAAGCTGTGATCTCAACGCATCATGGCCTGTTCTTCAACGTCATGTGGAACGAGTTCAAAAAGACCAAGCACAAGGCCTATTTCTACCACCGCCCTCAGGGTGCCGAGTTGCATACCCTACGTAGTACTGATGAGACCCCGTTCTTTCACCATGTCGCTATGCTAAGCGAGTTGCAGATAGCCGTAGAGAGCGACCAGCTTTATACGCACCATTTCAACATGATGCGCAGCATCCTCGAAAAGACCGCTACCTTTTTTGGCTACAAGGATTTCTCCGCCTGTATCCGCGGTATCGAAGATGAAGCCCTATACAGCCGGGCGCTTAACTTGCTCAGCCACGGCAAGTACTCGATCTACGAGCCACGAGAGATGGTCGGCGACAACAAAGACCTATTCAAAGACATATTCAAGCTGTTCCTCGATCGCTATCGTTTCGAGTTGCCAGACATGATCAAACAAAAAGAGCAAACGCAATGACTGACCAAGAACAGCAAGAACTGGGTAAAACCCTCTGGAACATTGCTAATACGCTACGTGGGGCGATGAACGCAGATGACTTCCGCGACTACATGCTGTCCTTTCTATTCCTTCGCTATTTGTCCGACAACTATCAGGCTGCCGCGCAACGGGAGCTTGGCCGCGATTATCCTGAGCTGGAAGAAGACGACCGCCGTACACCGCTGGCCGCTTGGTACGAAAAAAACGAAGAAGACGTCAACGCCTTCGAGGCGCAGATGCGTCGCAAAACGCACTATGTCATCAAGCCGGAGCACCTTTGGACCAGCATCGCCGAATTGGCGCGGGTGGGAGATAATGACCTGCTCAGTACGCTGAAGGCGGGTTTCAAATTCATCGAGAACGAATCCTTCTCCAGCACATTCCACGGTCTGTTTTCCGAGATAAATTTGGATTCGGAAAAGCTCGGCAAAGGTTACACAGAACGCAACACAAAGCTTTGCAGTATCATCAAGGAAATCGCTAAGGGGCTTGTTGGCTTCTCGACGGATAACGACACGTTGGGCGACGCTTATGAATATCTGATCGGTGAATTCGCTGCCGGTTCCGGGAAAAAAGCTGGCGAGTTCTATACCCCGCAGCATGTATCCAGCATCCTGTCGCAGATCGTAGCCCTTGACAGCCAGGATCCTGCGCTAGGCAAGAAAGATCATATCGACAATGTATTCGATTTTGCATGTGGTTCTGGCTCTCTGTTGCTGAACGTGCGGAATCAGCTCGGGCCGCGAGGCATTGGCAAGATCTACGGCCAGGAACGTAACATTACCACCTACAACTTGGCCCGAATGAACATGCTCTTGCATGGCGTCAAGGACACCGAGTTCGAGATTTTCCACGGCGACACCCTGACCAACGAATGGGACATGCTCCGCGAACTAAATCCGGCCAAGATGCCGCGCTTTGATGCCGTGGTCGCAAATCCACCTTTCAGCTATCGCTGGGATCCTTCGGAAGCACTTGGTGAAGACGCCAGATATAAGAACTACGGTCTTGCCCCAAAGTCAGCGGCGGATTTCGCGTTTCTGCTGCATGGCTTCCACTATCTGAAAGACGAAGGCACGATGGCAATCATCCTGCCGCACGGTGTCTTGTTCCGGGGTGGGGCTGAGGAAAGGATCAGAACCAAGCTCTTGAAGGATGGCCACATCGACACCGTCATCGGTCTACCTGCAAATCTTTTTTTCTCGACAGGCATTCCTGTATGCATCCTCGTTCTGAAGAAGTGCAAGAAATTCGACGACGTCTTGTTTATCAACGCAACGGGACCAGACCGCTTCAAGAAGGGAAAACGTCAGAACCAGCTGACCACGGACCATATTCGGGACATCGTCGAAACGTATCAGTTCCGCAAAGAGAAAGACCGCTATTCGCGACGGGTCGAAATGGACGAGATTGAGGAAAAAGGCTTCAATCTCAACATCGCCAGATACGTCAGCATTGCCGAGGCCGAGAGACAGATTGATCTCGAAGACACCAATGCCAAACTCGTCCAAATCGAAGAGAAAATCAGCACGGCAAAACAAGCCCATAACGCATGTCTTAGCGAGCTTGGGCTGCCACAATTACCGTGATGGATACTCCGTAACTCCCCTGCTTCAATTGCCAAGTAGACCAACCTAGAGAATTAATTTTATAACAAAACAATCTTGAGTAATCTCAACAAATTAAATAGTCTTTGCGCCGGTTCTGACATCAGATTTTATTTTTAGAGAAAAAAATGCCGCTTTATGAACACGTTTTTCTAGCTCGCCAAGACGTGTCGACCCAAGAGGTCGAAAAGTTGGTCGAACAATACAAGACCATAATAAAGGCTCAAGGCGGCAAAGTCGGAAAAGTTGAGAACTGGGGCCTGCGCACGCTAGCGTATAGAATCAAAAAAAATCGCAAAGCCCACTATACTCTAATGAACCTAGACGCACCTCACTCTGCGGTAGCAGAGATGGAGCGGCAGATGGGTTTAAATGAAGACGTCCTCCGCTTTATGACATTTCGGGTTGAGGAGCTTGACGACGAGCCCTCCCCAATGATGCAAAAGCGCGACCGAGACGAGCGTCGAGTTGGCGACCGTGGAGATCGGGGAGAACGACGCGCAAAAAGTGTTAACCAATCTAAGGTAGAATCTGATAGTGGTACTAGCGTAGATCCAAATAAACCATGGCCGAGGCCTAAGTGATGGACAATCTCAAAGACCAAGTTGCTATCATTTACGATGAATTTAGAACAAGCGAACTGAACAAAGAATATTATTCGCAAAGAATTTCAAAAACACGTAAACGAATCCGTAGCATCGACATTTTTTTGGCCCTGTTTGCCGCCGGATCTGGTGTAGCGGGTTTCGGTCTGTGGAACTATTCGTTCCTTGGTGTCCAAGTTGGCCAAATTGTTTTCGGTTTCTTAGCAGGAATGGCCTTGATGCTTGGCGTCGCAAAGCCGTATTTAAAACTTGAAGATGACCTAGAGCGTCTCTCGTCCATCCAAGGCACATATGCCAGCATCGCCCATATCCTGAAAGATATTGTAAACAAAATAAAATCAACAAAAAAAATAGAACAGTCCGACCAAAAGGTTTTCTCTGCGCTCCGACAAATTAGAGGCGGCTTAGAACCTAAAGAAGACAAACCGGCGGACTCAGTGCTTGTAGATCAAACGCAAGACGTGATCAACGCGAGATACCCACCGAGCGAATTTTGGTGGCCTGAGAAATAAGAGAACTACTGGTACAGCTCTCCAATCTTTCATTCCAGTTCGAGGTAGGGTGACAGATCAAGCCCTTCAGGAAGCGGAAGAGCCGATATCAATTCGACGTCCATATTCCTGAGCTTCTTGGCACCATAACCGCGCGCGACGGTCTTTGTGACGTGTCCCGTCTGCATATCGTGCGTGTGTTCAGGCACGTTGCCATCACGGAAAATGTCTTTGGCGGAATGTCGGGTCGAATGAAACGTGACTTCATAGGGCTTGTGGATTCCTGCTTTCTTCAGCCGACGGTTCAATCTCTTCGATGCGGCGTCCGCCGGATGTTCGACTAATTCTTTCCCCACTCCATGTGCGTGTGGAAATAGCCATTCCTCATCACGACGCGTTGCGACATAGCGCATGAACCCGACTTCAATGAGCGCGCTGTGGAGCGCAAACAGACGCTTGCTCCCCCGGTTCTTGGTTTTGCGTTCCTCTTCCTCTCCCTCTTCATTTTCCAAGGGCTTCGTCAAGTCCGCCGCCCAG
The DNA here is from genome assembly GCF_040530035.1 of Roseibium sp. HPY-6. Taxonomy (NCBI): domain Bacteria; kingdom Pseudomonadati; phylum Pseudomonadota; class Alphaproteobacteria; order Hyphomicrobiales; family Stappiaceae; genus Roseibium; species Roseibium sp. HPY-6. The sequence continues at coordinate 2,061,552 of NZ_JBEWCD010000002.1, read as the reverse complement.
CGACCGGGCGTCACTTCAATTATGTCTTTGCCTTGGAGAAACACCAGTTCGGCGAGACGAGCACCTGTCAGTGTTGCGAGCAATGGCAGCCATTTCAGGTCCGGACGTTTTTCCCGAGCTGCGCTTCGGAACCAAATGTTCAACTCATCAGTGGAAAGGGGTTGTCGTTCAACAGATTCTCGAGCTTCGGTAGAAATGCGCACTGCGACACCAACAAACGGATTTGGAAAATCATGCTGGCCTGCCATATCCCGGAATATGCTCTTGAGCGGGCTCAGGTACTTTTCGGAAATTGTGGTTTCGGTAAATGTTACATGCCTTCGCTTGGGCGGAAGTCCATTGTTGTAGTCAGCGGCCTCTTGCAAAGTTCCATCGCGCATCTCCGGACGCCGACTCCAGTTCGCCGGAACGTGAACCAGTAGGTTGGCGTATTCCTGAAAATCTAGGAATTTGTACTTGTTCAACGGTCGATCACCGCAAAAATCAATGAAATTCCGTATTCGATTGATCTGCCCGTTCACGTTCTTCGCAGCGACATCTTGCTTTAGCTTCGCCTTTTTCCATCTTTCCAAAACTTCGGACAGCAGCGGCTTCGGCGGCCCTCCGCTTAGGGTTTGAGCAAGCAATGATTGCATTTGTTGGATCTGTAGAGCCATTTCTTTTATTGACGATGATGCCGAAGCCGTAGTCGCGCCGTCCTGCTGAGACTTGACCACTTCCTTAGCGGTTTCCGCGAGCGACCTTATCTTTTCACCGACAAGGTTCATGCGCTCGGTCATCGCCTTTTGGTTAGTTAACTCGTCGGTCAGCATTCTTAGCTTAAGCGTCTTGAGCTCAAGCCTGTGCTTTTCTTCCAATTGCGCCTGAATAGTCTCACCGTCCGAAATCGCCGCTAAGAGCATGTCCTGTAGCTCTACAATTATTTGATCACGCGGATCGGTATCTGGACTGTCGGAACGGCTCATAGTTCCCCGCAAACGAGATTTAGAAAACGCGACTTCGACCCGCCCAGCCAAGAGCCTGCTAAGACGTCTAGCCTTGATAGCGGGAATCGGGCCGAGTGAAATCCGAATGGGTGTTTTGCCATAAATGCTTTCAAGATCACAGGGAATCCGGATCTGGAAGCGAAAGCCACTTGAGCGTTGGGTGAGGTACCGCATTAACGAATTCCCGGGTACAAATGTGGGTACAAACCCGCCCAGAAAGACGTCAAATTCAATAAAATCAATAACTTATGAGTGGCGGAGAGGAAGGGATTCGAACCCTCGAGACGGTTGCCCGCCTACTCCCTTAGCAGGGGAGCGCCTTCGACCACTCGGCCACCTCTCCGGCTCATTCCGTTTAGTGCTGTAAACCTTGGGAGGCAAGCGCTTTTTCGTCTGCCAGGAACTTTTTCCACGCTGCCCTGTCCCTCAGAGTTTTGCGGAAACATGCGCAGATCGAAGGACGAATGACCGCATTTCTCGCTCAAAACACGCATAAACATGTCAGTGATTTGTTCTCATCGTGCGGGAAGCCGGTTAGAAACACGGGTCAAAGACGCGACGGTAGCCTGACGCTTCGTCTCCAGGCCGAAAGGCTCCAGGTCAACCCTGGCCTTGACCCTGCAACATGCCCGCAATCGTTCAACTGGCCTGTTCGCTGAGTTGTTCTGACCAGCAGCGGACTATTTTGTCGAGGTCCTGTGGTGATTTCGTCTGGTCCGCGAGGTTGCGGATAACGAAGCTGTGCGTTCTCCCGAGGAGCGTAACGCCCTCGAAGTTTTCCCGCCCTGCCGGAGCCGGTGTGTCCGCACCATCTGTAGCTACTTCCAAGGGGCCAAAACACCATGCTGCAATGCGCCTGCGCAGCTCACGGGTGTGCCCTTCCGGTTCCACCTGAAGCGATGCTTTGGGACAGCTTGCTGCGCCCTCGCTGGCGACGACGAGACAGCAAGTCAAATCGCGCTGGAGTTCGATCGCTCGCGGCTCCAAACATTCGATTTTTGCATCTTCCTATCTGTTGTGGACCGCTTCTTTCAGAAAGAGCGAGACAGAGCTCACTGGAAAGCCGGTTTCTTCAAAGCCAGAGTGCTTGAGCGACAAGGATAACACTCACTCCCGAAAATCTCCGAAACTGCGGATTTGGCGCGCATTTAACGTTTCAAGCTCGCTTGAGCGGTCATTTGTGACGGGCAAAAAACGCTGTTGCTGTTTGTTTTACGCGTCAACAGTTAAAAGCTATCACGTGGAGACAATATTCATGTCTTGGAAAGTATTCGCCAAAAAACACTACTCCAGGATCGAGTGGGTTCAACTGTATCACAACGAGGACTATCCGGGTGTGGTGCTGGTTGTTCTCCAGTCAACTGGCGGTCAGATGCTTAAGCAGATCAGGAAATCGGGTATTCAGATGCAATACTCTGATATCGAGATGAAGTGCGGGGGAGCACTCTCGTTGAATTCAACTTTCGAAGGAATTTTTTATACGCCGCTGAAGGATATTCACGGAATGAACTCGGCTGCGGCTTTGGCTGTCAACAAAGCCGCTCGCGAAAAGAGGCAGGACATCACGTCCGTAACGGCGGCACCTGTCGGCCTCGAAGCGCCGGACTGTTCCTACCAGGCCAGTTTCAACCGGCTCCTGAAGGAGCAGGCGTTCAATGTGCAGGTCGGAAAGGTCAACATGAACCCGTTCAAGGGCGTTGCAGGGTTACAAGACAAGATCAAGAAAATGGTCGAGGCTGAAATGCGTCTTTGTGAGCAAAGCTCATTCTCCAGACCATGATTTCGGCCAGTTCTAAACGGGTAATCCGATACTATCGCCGGCGAGATTGTATCTCACCGGCGAGGGCGTTTTCCCGTGCCGGCCGGTATGGTGTTCACTATTGTGACCTGGCAGCCTTGATGACCCTCCGGGATATGCGCGCCGATCCGGCCGAGGATCTATCTTTCGGCTCGCGGAAGTGCTCTGAAAATTGGAAGTCGACTGCGTTGGAATGGCTAACGCCAGCTGACGTTTTTCCGGCTCTCAGCCAGCCAAAACTGTTGATCCAAAACAACAATGGAGGCTCGTGGGCTCCAATGCGATTTTTCCAAATTACCCCTAAAGTAATGACTGGCTTTCGCTCGAAAAAGCACACAGACGTTTCAATTTTCTGAGATCCGAGCCATCTGGAGAGCGTCACAATATCCCTTTTCTGTGCGAACGTAGTCCCGCATGCGTCCCTCCTCTTCAAAGCCGAGTGATCTATAGAGTTCGATGGCTCTCTCGTTGTCCACCCAGACGATCAAACTGAGGCGTCTGATCCGATAGAAACCGTCGCATAGTCGGATGACTTCTTTGATCAACGTGCGGGCAATACCCTCGCCTTGCCGCTCGCCATGGGTCACGACCATATTGAGCTCGGCTGCATGAGCGGCGCGTGGTATCTGCTGATGTAAAACGAGCTCTGCGAAACCGATAATCTTGCCGCCGTCTTCGGCGACGATCTGAACCATGTTCGGATCTGCCGACAAGCGGTCCTCGGTGTTTTTGAGCCGCATGTAGGGCAACCGCATCGATCCTTGAACAACGTGCGGGCTTGTCAGGATCGCATGAAGTCCCGGCGCATCGGCGGGCTCGGCATGGCGCATCGTGTAGTTCATGAAACCTTCCTCGGGGCGCGGCGGCCGCTCATAGAACGGCCGCTCTTCTTTAAGAATAGGTCCGATCAGTCGCCTCAGACCAGTCCCGCAGTGTTCAAAGGCCGGACCGCTTAGGAAGCGGCACATACATCTGCACATGGGTCTGGGTGGAAAACTCGCCTGTCAGAGGCCCATGAGTCTTGCCGTCGCTATGCCAGGCGATCGCCAGTTCTGAGATCAGCTGTTCGCCAGTCAACTGGAGGCAAGGCGTGATCTCTCGAACGAATTTGGCATCGCCATTCTCATCGGCCTTGAAAACATTCTCGGTCCCGTCCCGGGAGCCGAGCGGCGTGTCATAGAAGCCGAGAAAGGGCTCGGTCGGCGGCCAGATCGCAAAGTCATGCCAGACGGTATAGAGGCCGTTCGGAACAAGCTTCTCAAACCGGAGATTCACGATACCTTTGCCGTTTTCACAAGAGTAGTGCCCGCTGCCCCTGGCAGCGAACCAGTCTCCAAGGGTAATCCCAAGCGCTTTTCCGCGCCGCCACGGGCCCGTGTTTTCAATCTGAAGAGGCGTGTGCGGAACGGCGTCAGCGGGTGCATACAGTGGAGCATCCATGTTTCTCGTCGCGCCGGTTGGACGAAACACCTCGCCCGATCCTGCGACCCTTTCGAAGAAAACATCCTGCTCGGCCAGTTTTTCATCTATGTGAAAAATAAAGGTCAGCGACATGCTTTCATCCATGTCATAGGCCGCATTGGCCGAAGCCATTTGCACAGCATCGTCGGCCAATGAGGGCAGCGTGGTTGAAAGCGCAAGCGATAGCGCCAGAAGTGTACGTTTCATGTGATTTCCTTCCTGGGTTTCCAGTTGGGTGCTCGGACCAGGCCGGGTCCTGAGCCTGATGGTCCGCCTCTCGCGGACCCGACAAGGTCCGGTGTCTGCAAGGTGTCACCGGAACAGTGTTTGAAGATTCTCGTTATCGGCTGCTTTGAGGCGGCGGTTGCAGAGGCAGGCCGGAGGGCACGCGTTCCGGAATCAGATCCTGCCGATCGCGCATCGCCGGATCGGTGAGGCTTTCAAGGAATGCGACCAGCTGCCCGACTTCCCTGTCACTGAGTTCAATCGGTTCAAGGTCGTTTGCTTCAGCAATACGGTTGGTCAGGCGGACATTGGTTTGCACCCATGTATCGCGGCGGTCGAAAGCATTGCGGCGGGCCGGATTCACTGGTCTGAAGATCAACTTCGATCCCTTACCCGTTTGTTCGATGACGGCGTCGAGAACCGGTAATTCCGTGCCTTGATACGCTTCCAGAGACGCTTGCGGTGCCAGATGGTGCCGAACGATACCTTCAAGCGTGTCATAGGCCCCCGAGTGTCCCCAGGGCCCGGTAAGCGCGACGTTCAGCAGTGACGGGGTTCTGAAAGAAAAGAGGTCCTCTTTTTCAAAGGTGACACGAAAACGCCCCTCATCCTCCAGGCGATCCATGAAACCACTCGCATGCCAGTAGCTCGTGTCGCTGCCATGTCCCTTTCCCGGGCCGGTCTGTGGCATTGCGATCGCGTGAAAGCCGTGATCTGTCATAAGCGGACCCGAATGACAGCTGTCACACCCGGCCCGCCCGTAGAACAAATCGATGCCGGCCCAGACATCGTCGCTCAGTCTTGCAAATTCACCATCACGCAGGGTTTGTTCAAACGGACTGCCATTTGATCTGAAGGCGACAGCCTGAAATGCAGCAAGGGCGTTGGCTGCCTGAACGAACGAAACCTTGCTGGAACCGAAGGCTTCGCGGAACATTTCGCGATACACGCCGATCCCGGAAAGCCGCTTTGCCAAAAGGTCCCAGGCGTCGGCTGGCCGGTCCTCGGCGACCGCCGTCGCCACCGGGTTTTCGCCTTTTTGCCCTGCCATTTCGACGGGCGATAGCACTGGAAACATCGCCTGGGCCGCAAGGAGACTGTCTAGCCCTTCCGGCAGATGCTCACGCGCAGGGCTCCAGAAGCCGCTCTTGAATACGCCGGCCGCGTCGGGCTCCAGGCGGCCATCATGGAAAAAAGCCCGGTAGGAGCGTGCGCCGATGTTGTAAAGCGGCTGTGCATTTCGCGGAACGCGACCTGTAACGCCACTGCGACCGCTGTGGCGGTCCGCTCCGAAACCCTCACCGCCCTCGCCGATCGACAGAGCCAGATCGTCACCGGTGCCCCGGCTTGGATCGTGGCAGGTACCACAGGAAATGTTCCGGTTTCCCGACAGGATCGGATCGAAAAAGAGCATGCGTCCAAGTTCGATCAGTTTGGGATCAGGAGCGCCATCGTGGAGATAGTCTTCATCTTCCAGCGGATTTGGCAATTCGCCCGCCTCAGCAGGTAACATTGCCGCCAGGCCAACAGTGGACACCAGAACAGCATTCAGGGACAAACGGGACATCTTGCCTCTCCTTCATCGCTTCTGAGGACGTGAATGTCTGCGCTCGTCGCCCGGCGAGCAGCTCCGGCGGATCGCCACCATGAAGGGCGATGACGCGGCTCAACTGAAAAATATGACTTCTTCGTCGAAGCTCCGCGCGGAGCGGGACCGGATGCGGCCGCGCCCGGCAACATGCCGGCCAGTTGCGTTCCGGGCTTTGTGCCTTGCACAAGAAATTCACTTGAAGGACTTAGGGAGTTTTCGCAGCCACTGGCGACGGGTGGGCCGTCTTCAAGCGCGATGGCCAGACCGGAGACAACAGCAAGCGCCAGGACCAGTGGCCCGGCAAGAGGCCAACTTGATCGTTTCATTAGTCTTTTCCTCGGGTTCGTTGATTTCGCTTCTCGTGCGGCCGCTCTCTTGGGGCTACGCAGCACTCAGGTTTTTCTTGGCCGCGAGGCACACCTGTTCGATATGCCGATGATCCGTACCGCAGCATCCGCCGAGCACGACCAGTTGCGGCATGAAGCTCTTCAGCTCCGCATAGTCGCGTCCGGTCTCCACCGGGTTGCCATCGTCGAGTTCTTCGGCCTCGTCGAGTTCGGCATGGCTGAGACGCGAGGCGTTGGCGCGTATCCCGCAGATCCGGTTGCGCCACTCGCCACCTGTGCGCAATGTCTCCTGGAAATGGTCCGGATGAGCGCAGTTCAACATGAAATAGGCAGGCCCGAAGTCGGTCTTCGCATCCACTTCGTTGATCGCTGCACCAAGAGGCTGGCCGGTTGGCAGACGCCCGTCGGTTTCAACAGTGAACGAGATCACGACAGGTAGACCGTGCCCTTGCGCGGCCCGAACGATACCGATTGCTTCCGGGGTATTGTTGATGGTGATTGCGGTCACCAAATCCGCGCTTGTCTCGGCAAAGGCACTAACCTGAATGGCATGATAGGCTTCTGCTTCCGACGGCCGCATCACCTGCCCGGGCACGTAACCGTCACCACGCGGTCCAATACACCCTGACAGTACGCTTTTCAGTCCGGGAAATTCTGTCCGCATGTCAGCCATCAATGAAACTGAGCTTTGATTGAGCGCGATCAAATCGTCCACGCCAACATCAAGTTTTTCGGCCCAGTCGGGGCTTGCCCGCCACGTCGCACTTTCAAACACGAAACCGGTTCCGTGTGCCGCGGCAACAGACGCGTGGCTTCGGTAATAGCGACGCAGTGCTTCACGGCCATCCTCCGTGGCCAGCAAAGGGAAAGCAGCAAAGAGTGGCAGATCGATCCCGTAGTCGAAAATCAGCGTCGTTTCGATACCCCCATCCGTAACGAAGAGGTCGCCGCTCATCTGTGGAAGGGTCTTTGAAAGTTCTTTCATGTCGCTTCTCCTGTAAGCGTTGACGGGAGAAGGATCGGACGAAGACCGTTTTGCCTCCGTCACAAATGCCGGCGGCACGTTGTGTCAAACGTCAAATTTTCGCTAAATCGTCGACCCGGCGATCAATCTCGACGAAAGCGATTGATGTCCGGGCCTGACCGGAGCATGCCACAGCGAAATAGCAACGGGTGTGTTCGCACGCGGTTCAAACTACCGCTCGAAGCGACAGAAACTGCGATGGCATTAGATGAATTGTGGGGAATAGCGACCGTGTTGAGATCACAAATCAGCTCGCCCTGGTCAGCAGGCTTGGACGCCTGGGCCGCGTTCACTTGCGCTGAAAAGTGTCAACCATCCGCATCGAACGTTTCCAGCATTCGTGCGACTTTGCCTTCTGCTGCCTCGAACCGCTTTACGACCGCTCGGCAGTGCGGGTTGAAGCGGTAAACGTCGCGGAACAGGTCTCCGTCCTGGCGCACGCTCTCGACCGCATCCATCAGAAATCCGAAGGACAACGTGTCTATTTCGGTGCGCAGGAAATCGCCGTGGGTGACAACCTGGCCGATGTAATGCGTCAGAAAAAGAGTTTCCGCCAAAGCCCGATCATGCTGGTCTGCCGACATTTCCAGAACGACCAGTCCGACCGAATTCAACGCAGCCTTGACGTCATCATAGACAGCCGGTTCAAGCGAGTGATCAGTGAGAACGATGCGCAGGCCTTGCAGGCTCTGGCCGATCTTCGAATAGCTGTGTGGCCCGAACATCGGATGTGTCGCGATATACCGCAAGGGTTTCCCAGACCGAGCTGCCTGTGATTTCAGCAGCTCGGCCGTATGCAACTTCACGGTCGCCACATCCGCCAGCACGCTGCGCTTACCCAGCCTGGGGACAACGGCGTCCAGGGTTGCAGCAAACTGACCGATCGCGGATGCGATTATGACGACGTCGCACTGGCAAACCTCGTCGAGAGAAAAGAACCTGTCATTATCCGGTTCCGCGCGTCTGGAATGAATGCGGACGCGGATCCCGGGCACAAAGCGTTCGGCAACTTTTTCAAGGAAAGCACCAAACTGTCCGTAGCCAACGATCCCAAGTGTTTCGATCATTCCCGTGTTCTCCGGACCATCCAGCTCTGCGCCCCTTCACCGGAACGCGCCTGACTTTCAAAGGCACCGCGCCGGCAACTTATTTGTCGCGCTATCCTCATGCGGACACGATCGTTTTGCGCGCACACTTTCTATCCGGGCAAGTGTGCGTGGTACAGCCCAGACGACAGTCTTTTAGCCTCAAGGATAGGAATGATATCCCCTGCCATATCCGGAGCTGTGTCCGCCCTTCATGGTACCGAGCGTGTTTGAACCTGGCTTCAGAAGCGCCCTGACCTCCGCCAGTTCGGCATCCGTCATGATCGCGGTAGGATCGCGCTGCCGCTTTTTGGTTTCAATCTCTGCCCATAGGTCGTTGAGCCTGTCGTTTTGCGCGCGCCGCTTTGCCTTTCTTTTGGCAAGACTTTTTCCTGCAGTTCTTCGGGTGAGCCTCTTTCCCGCAGTTTTTGCCAGTTTGTATCCGAGACCCACTCCGGTGACGCACGCCACGATTTCAAACGTGTCGATGATCTTTTCGACGACTTGAAACACCGCGAGAGCCTGTTCGGCTCCATCGATGGTTCTGGAAAGATAATCTGCCAGCATGCGGGCGTTTTGCTCGATCAGACACAACGTAACCAGCATATGGATCTGCGCTTTGACGACATCTCCGCTGATCAGGGCGCCGCGGTACTTTTCCTGGTACTTTCGCGGAGCGGTCCAGATCGATTGACTTGGCAGCGATCCACCACCGATGACGTCGGCAGCAAATGCCGCAATTGGTTGTGCGCGCCGATTGCGTGCAAGTTCCTGATGTTTATCCCAGGTGTTTTCGAAAAATGTGTGCGTACGATCTGAGGCGCGATTCAGTTTGGATTGAACGGGTCCGGTTAGAACGGAGCGGTAATAACCGGCTCCCAGCATGGTAACTCCAAGAAGCTCTTCCCGGTCAATCATGGCATCCTTCGTCTCGATAAGGTCGCCCTTGATCCCCAATGAAAACCAGAATTCCCACAGCGTCGGGTCCTGTCTCCTGATGTCATACGGCCTTCGCAGCCGCAACCAGACACCCTTGGTGTTCAAGATGTTGCGCACCCTCAGGAGGTAATCAGCCTCGTCGGGATTGTTGGTCCGGGGCGTCAGGGCATCAGCAGTCAGCATCTTTTTGTGATCAAGCCTCACATACGCGTCCCGTTCGGAAACCTTTACCCGACGGTCCAAAATACGATACGCGCGCCGCTTCTTTTTCGGATCGTAGGCGACGAGGTTTCCACCGCGCCCGATCACCGAAGCCTCAATCGCTTTCCGGAATTCCTTCACGTAGACCGGGTTCAGGAACTCAGCGTCTATGACCCTTTGAAGCTGAGCAACCTGTCCTTTCGAAAGCAGGCGCTTCAGGTACGGCACAGTCGCTATGAGCTCTGTTACGTCCGGCGCACCAAGCTCACGCGCTTTTCGAAAACTGGTCTTCTCATTTGCCATTTGCCATGCTCCTTCCAAAGCAGAACAGGCGGCAACGGCGGAATGTCTTGAAGATCATCCATTCAGCCAATGCCACTATTCAATTATAGATTTGTCAGGTGGGCTCAGGCCTTCGTATTCCCGGCGATGTCCCAGGCAAACTCCGGGGCAGCCCCTTTCGAACCGTCAGGTTTTTGCTCGGTGTAGACCATCTTGTACTCCCCGAAGTTCAGGGACAGGCATTCAAACAGGCGCTCATCGTCACTGCCTTCATTGTTGATGCTGGTCACGATGATGTCCTTCATCTCGATCTTCACATATTCAAGCGGGTTTTCCCCGGCCGCCTTGCGGACAATCAGAGATCCTTTCGGGATATGTTTTCCGGTAGACAAATGTTGCCAAAGAGCGGGTGAAGACTTGTCGACATACTTGTTCACGGTGAGATCCATGAAATGCGCTTTGCCGGATCCGGAGCCCCCTCCCATATGCGTTGTTCCGGATTGCGTTGCGCCCCATGACCAGGCCAGGACGTCAATCTCGTCCTTGTGGGTCTTGTCCTGAGCTTCTCCCTTGATGCCTTCCAGTTTGAGAAAATGATCGACTGCCATTTTAAAGTTTCCTTCGATTTGCTTCGTTTGAATGAACTCACCTCGGTCTGAAGACTGTCGGGTCTTGAGACGTCGGACATCCGTGCATTGCGCCTCAGGACGAGGCACATGGACCGCCACTCCGGTGGATCCGCGCTGTGAGGCTGCCGCAAGATTTCAGCGGCCTTGTTGTCAAACCTTTCACGCTGCATCTCTGGCAAGGCGGCGCTTAACGAATAGGAAGCCTCCGTTTTGCCTCCGTTACAAAAGCTGGCTAAGCCGCATGCGAAGCGTTAAATTTTCGCCAAAACGGTTTCTCACATGAGGTTGCTGCTGTTGGATGGATCGCGATAACTGTCTGGACATACGGCTGCTTGGCCGGCTGGAAGTACACTTTGGTGAACGGATACTTGCGTTTCCGACCCGCCATGCAGGCTTCCTGATCGCACTGCTCGCTCTCGAAGGATCTATGCGCCGCGAAATCGCCGCCTCCAGGCTCTGGGGCGAACGCGATGAAGCGCAGGCACGCGCGTCATTGCGGCAGACGATCTATCATATCCAGAAGGTTTTCGCTTCGGCGGGAGCGCCGGAACTGGAGGTTACCCGGCAAACCATCTCCTTGAAAGAACGCTCGTTTCAAACTGACGTGGATAGTCTTCTGGACAGTTTGGAGGCAAATCCCACCTCCGCTGTAAAGACTTATCGCGGCGAGATTCTTGGCGCTGTCGGTCGCGTTGATCCGGCTTTTCAGGATTGGCTCGATCAGGAGCGGCGCTCGATTGGCATGAAGATCTCTGAAGCCGCGTCCACTGCTGCAGGCCGTCGCCATTCCAGGAAAGACTGGGCAGGTCTTGAAGCCGTTTCTGCACTTGGATTGAAAATCGACCCCTTCAACGAGGAAGCGCTTCGCCATCGCATGGAAGCACTCGTGCACATGGACAGGCGCGCATCTGCACTCGCGATTTATGAAGACTTCAAGGAAGGACTTCAGGCCGCGCTCGGGATCGAACCCGAAACCGTTACTCAGGATTTCCGCGATCAAATTGCAAACTGGAGCGCTGAGCCGGCACCGGCGCCCGATCCGGTTCCGTCAGCTTCCACTGAAGTTACGTTTCGAGAGCGGCGAAGCGTCTCACTGCTTGCGGTCACGCCATCCGAAATAGCCACGGATCCGGAAGAATTTGCGACGGACTTTGCACTGGTGAGCACGCTTTTGAAAGACACCCTTCAAGATGGTTCGGCACAGATCCTGGAACAGGCGGGGTCCGCTATCGCCTGCGTCTTTGGCGCTTCAGGTCTGGTCGAGCGTCACGCGGAAGCGGCAGTGCACACAGCCAGCGCGTTGGCGGGGCAAACCGGGGATGCCCTAAAGTTGGCAGTCGTCTCCGGCGACATCATCGATACTGCATCCGATGGCACAGACGATATCGATCTCACCGTCCTGGCTCCGCTCCTGGCAGAGGCAAATGCTCTGCTGCAGACCGCCGAACCGGGGAGAAGCAAGCTTTCCCCGGCAACATCGTCCAGACTGAGCGCAAGGCCAACCCAAAAATCTTTCATAGCACGCGAAGCCGAGCTCGATGCGTTGAAGTCCGCATTTGCCCAGTCGCAATTTAGCCAGGCACAGGTTGTCGGAATCGTAGGTGAAGCCGGGATTGGCAAATCGACGCTGCTTCGACAGTTTCTGCGCGCATGCGAAGGCGCAGAAGTGCTTACAATTGAGGGTTACGACCGTGAAGCGTCGCGTTCATTTGGCGCCATCGCTCGATTTCTTGCTGCGCGGATTTTCGGCGGTGAAAACCCCAGTCGCGCATCGGTCGACGCTGCTATCGCCGAAAGGCACATCCGCGACGTGCACCGCGAAGTCCTGTTGGACCTTTTGGGTCTTGCCACCGAGGCCGAGCGGCACAGCCTTGTTCGCGAAGAACAGCGCCTCAGGATCTTCAAGCTGGCTCGCGAAGTCATTCTCCGGGCGTGTGAAAACGGCGAGGCCATCCTGGCGGTGGAAGACGTGCACTGGCTCGACAGAGACTCAGCGGAGTTTCTGGATCGGCTGATCGGAGAGATATCGGCGTATCCTCTGACCGTTGTCACGACGTTTCGCCCCGAGTACCAGGTCAGCTGGATCGGACGCAGTTCATTCCGCCTCTTGCGATTGACACCGCTTGCACATGAAGACGCCGAGGCAATGATTTCTCCCTGGGTGAAGGGACTGTCAGAAAACATCCGCGAAAAGATACTGAAACGCGCTGCGGGAAATCCGTTCCTTCTGGTGGAAACCGCAAGGGCCGTTTCAGCTGGCGGTAAAGAGGCACTTGATGATGTACCGGCTACAATCCGAGACATTCTCAATGCGACGGTCCATCGCCTTTCGTCCGACAGTCGACGTGTGCTTCAATGCGCCGCCGTGCTTGGCTTCGAAGCACCGGACAGCGCAGTCGCCGCTTTGACGGGTTATCAAGAAACGCGTCTGGATGATGCTCTCGCGGCGCTCAGACAGGAAGAGCTTGTGGTTCGTAGCGGTTACGGCTCGTCTTCACGGCACCGTTTCCGGCACGCGCTTCTTCATGAGGCTATCTATGCGACGATCCCAAAGACGGATTCAAAGTCGCTGCATGCCAGCGCATCTGCGCACCTGAGAGAACGCCCCGACATTGATCCAGCCGCCATCGCGCACCACGCCTGGTGCTCCGAAGACTGGCGAGAGGCCGTTGAATGGTACCACCGGGCCGGTGACCGCTTTGCCATGCTGTCGTCCTACGCGCTTGCGTCCGAGGCTTATGGTTACGCCGTTGACGCGCTCGCCAAATGTCAGGACCATCAGGATTCGCAGAAAAAGCGCCTCGAGCTTGCGCTCAAGCGTCGCCCGGTTCTCGTGCCACTCGGGCTATATGAAACCGCGCTCACGGAGTTGGACACGGCCGAAACCCTTGCAGAACGGATAGACAGCCGCAGCTTCCGCGTCGCTGTTCACATCAGCAAAAGCTACCTGTTCAGCACCCATGGTTATCTGAAAAACGCCATCACGCATGCCAGACACGCAACTGCCTTAAGTGACCAAGAGGAGCAAACCGCCTATGAGGCAAAACTGGCGGAAGGCCAGGCGCTGTCCCTTATGGGCGATTGGCAGACCACGATCGCGCTTTTAGCGCCGACCGTGCCGTATTGGGAAGAGCACAGGCACGAAAGGTTCGGTCACACGGGAACGAGATCTGTCTGGTGTCATGGCCATCTTTCCAATGCCTTTGGCCTCAACGGCCAGACCGAGGCTGCTCTCAGGCACGCCGAACGGGCGTTCGATCTTGCGGGCGAAACCAAAAGACCGCTCGATACGATCTTTTCGCTCCATCTGCTTGGAAGGGCACAGAACTTTGCCGGAAATTCGGAAGAAGCACTTTCTCTTCTTATGGAGGCGCTGCAGCGTGCCGAAGAGATCGATGCCCCCATTTTCCGGTCCTGGTTCGCCTGCGACGCGTTCCCATTGCTTCTTGCCCGCGGACGGATCGACGAGGCAAGCATCTTGTTGAACCGTCAGATCGAGGTGGCGCAACAGCTCAAACTGCGCCAGTTCCACGGTTGGCTTCGTCTGAATAAATCTGAGTTGCTTCGAGCAAACAAGCGCTGCGAAGAGGCGGAAGCTGAGGCCGCCGCGGCTCTCCGCTCTGCAAGGGACATAGGCGATCTTGTGCTCGAGCCCACCGCCCTCAAGGTTCTGGCGCAATACAAAAGTGAAACCGAACGTCATCATGCCATCGAGGCTGCACAGGATCTGGCCGCACAGCGCGGACTTTCAATTTTGCGTTGAGCGATGCTTCAAGAACGCACACGTTCGGTGTTCGGCAGCCGCTCGAATTTGGAACTGATCCAGCTATCGAAAGCTCTAACGCAGCTTAGGTCATCCCCTCATAAAATAGGCTGCGATGGCGCGGCAAACGGCAATGAGCTGCAAGGAAAGGCGCGAAAAGCGGGCTTCTTGCCCGGTTGAGCGCTTTGACGCAGCAGATCGAAGCCGTTTTTGCGTCCCTTCGGGATAAGGTGATTTTGCACGGCTACTTCGTTGCGAAACTTTAAAAACCGGGCGGTTACCCGCAGTTTCGCGCCTCGTATCCGATCAAAATCATCCATACCATCGCAGTCTATTCTATGAGAGGATGACCTAAAGCATTATTTGACAGTTTTTTAATGCACCGAACCTCCATTTGAGTAAGGGTTTCAGGCGGATGTAACGGCGATTTGACGCATCACCAGGAAATTGCCTGGTGTTCGCATCAAGTCGCAAACCTTTCAAACGCTCGTAATTTCAGAGTTACAGCTGAACGAACCGATCCGTCTGCTCGCTTCAAAAATATATATTTTTCAGCGACTTGCTTGCGACTTCTTGAGAATTTCTGTCATGGAAATTGAGGACCAAGCAAGATGCCCATTCCTAATCAACACGCATTCCAGCTTCTCAACAGTGGTTACGACGACGTTCCCAGTGTTCTGTCAGAACAACAGGCCAGAAAGGCAGCGCGCTACAACGCAAAGCGGGCACGCCGCATCGGCTGGTCGCACCACTGGTCAGGCGTTTGCCGCGTCCTGAAAATATCGAACGGTCTTTTGCAGGCAGATGATTTCAGCCAATTTGTCGCGCAGTTTCAGATGACCAGGAAACTCAATCCTGACGGTATGCTGGGCGAGGATACCTGGCGGCAAATGCAGGCAGAGGCCCGTGTCGTCATCAGGAATTTGCCGCCCCCTCCATGGCTCCCGGTTTCTGCCCCCGGGCGATCACCGATCAAAGCGATCGCTGTGGAAGCCTTGAATTTGAATGCGCCCTGGATGGACGTCGCGTTGCGCGAGCGCGAAACCAACTGGCTCAACGACGATGGCAGCGCTGTCGTCGAGGGCGATACGCGCGTCGACGAAGGCTATTTCGAGGCGTGTCCGTACATGGGTAAACGCGCCTGGGAGCGCAAAAAGAGCCACGAGCGCGACCTGGAGAACGACCACTGGTGTTCGGCATTCGTGAATTTTTGTCTCCACACAGCCGGATACAGTCATACCGGCAGCACCGGCGCCTTCTCGTTTTTGCACAGAAGGCGCTGGCGTTTCCAGGCCCTGGACGAACCAAAACGGGGGTGCGTCATTGTCATGAAACACAACAAGAAGAAGTGGCACCACGTTGCCTTTCTTGATGAGGTCGGTGACCTGCCCTCAAATCCCAAGGGCGACATCAACTCGAAGAAGTACGATGGCTATACGATCCTGGGAGGCAACCAGGGCGGCAACAGTGTCAACTCGAAGGAGTTTTACAACTGGACCTTTTACGATGCGAAAGACCAGTATGGAAACAGGTCGCCGTATCTCTATCCGCTCAGAGGGACTGAGGACGCAAACTGCAATGTCGAATTGCCGACGGCTGCCCCGCACTTCTGCGGCGAGCAGTGGCAATAGTTGCGGGTCACTTCTAAGTTTCCCGGTTCCTGTCCCTGGCAGATGCATGGGCCTGGATCAATGAATGAAGGATCGATGGCACCGAAAACCGGTCGCATTCATCACTAGAAAGCTTCACGCCGAGCGACATAGCCCCCAGCTGCGATTTATTGAAAAGACGCAGAGAAAAAGTGCTTGCTCGATCGCGGCATTGGTTGAAGCGCTCCAGCACCAGCAGTCGCATCTGTCGGGACTGCGGAGCCATTGCCGGTTTGCAGCATATTCAGCATCGCGGCCAATCCGGCCGGCGACGTTCCGTACGTGGCAACCTTTTTGCGCTGCCACGTCAGAAAAAATGTATGGGTTCAGGTGCCGTCAGGCCGGCAGCCTTCGACCCGATCAATGCATTGACAGCCATTCACGCGCGGAGCGCTGTGCTTCGGCAATCTCTGACGGGCTCATTTCGCCGGAGATTTCCTTGCGATACTGAGCAGCGTCCTTGTTGCCTTTAAGCGCAGCGATGTTGAACCACTTGTGCGCTGTTACCAGATCGGTCGCGCCGTTGCGGCCGCAGGCGCTGTCCAGTCCCATCTGGAACAGGATATCAGCAGTGATAGGCTTTTCGCCCATGGCGGCCATATCGGCCGAGTGAATTTCAAAACGAGCCATAACGCTCCCCTTTTCGTCCTCTGTTCGACTTCCCCAGAAACGCAAGTAATTGCGAGTTTGTCCCCGGCGTTTCTTGAGCTCTACTTCAACAGGAGCAGTTAAATGGCTCGTAAAAAAACAGGTTTAACGCAAAGCGAACAAAACTTTAAACAAGTCTGAAATTTACGCAGTGGTAATCATGAGGCGGCGATTTCATCAAATATTTCAACCAATTTACCCTGGAAATTCATCAACCGCATAAACGCTCTGTTCACCAAGCCAAGAGTTTGGTTTTCTGGTTCGGCACAACAAAAGCCAAACCACCCCTTCATGCGACGGAGCCGGTAAATGTCAGAAAAGGTGATTGTCTTTCTTCATGGAACCAATGCCACTTCCTGGACGCTGGACCCGATCCGCCACTTTTTCGAGGCTGAGGGCTATACGTGCCACAGCCCCGTCTACCGCTTCCACGATCTTCCGGAAGGAGAAGAGCGAACACAGGCACTGAAAGGCGTCAGCATAGCTGACTACGTAGCTGATATTGCGGCGTTCATTGAAACGCTTGAGCAAAAGCCCATCGTGATCGGACATTCCCTTGGAGGACTGATCGGGCAACTGCTTTCCGCGCGCGAACTGATTGAAGCGGGCGTCCTCATTAACAGCAGCATCATCAACGGAACCGTCCCCACCACAGAGATGGAACGCGCGCTTGGCAAAATGTTCATGTCCGCCGGCCCGTTCTGGGAAGACGTCCCCGGACAGGATTTCGACTTGCTGGCAGCTTACGGGCTCAACACGATGCCGGTGGAACAGCAGCATGATATCTGCGACCGGCTCGGCACGGAAAGCGGACAGGTTCTCTTTGAACTGTTCTTCTGGATGTACGACGTCAATCAGACGACCAGGATAGACTTCACCCGTGCAACCGCGCCCCTGCTGTTTCTCTCCGGGAGCGAAGACAAGGTTGTGCCGCCGACAACAGCCAAGACGATGGCGGATCGCTACGGTACCCGCGCGACCTTCATCGAGGTTCCTGGAAGATGTCACTACATGCAGCTGGAAGAAGGGCGTGAAAAGCTCGCACAGCACTGCCTGGAGTGGATTCGCGCACTTTGAGGCAATCCGGTTTTTTCCTCTCAAACCACCCGCACGGCAGCCTTGCGAAAAAATGCCGATCAACTGCGCTCGGGTGACAGGCTTTTGAACGCAATGCCCCCTGGTTCTGGCTATACGCCCTCGCCTTGCGTTGGCCCAAGGTATCGCGCAAATTGATCATGCAAATGCAGTGGCCTAGGTTGCCAAGCACCGACATCTGATCACGCCGGATGGCAGTTGCTCTCCATCTAGAGCAGCATTTTCTTGTAGCCCAGATGACTTTGGTCATACCCGAGCCGGCGATAGAAAGGGTGTGAGCCTTCGCGCTCCCGGTTCGATGTCAACTGCAACATGCAGGCATTGAACTGTCGCGCAAGGTCTTCCGCGTGCGCCATCATCTTGCGGCCAACACCTTTGCCGCGCTGATCAGCGCGCACGTGAACGCTTTCAAGTTCGACACGCGGCCGGCCCTTGAAGGCCATCCCCTTCAGGAAATGGATCTGATACGTACCGACGACTTCTCCGGCCTCGTTGAGGGCGACATAGATATCGACTTCCGGCGCTGCGATGAGCGCTTCGAGAGCGGGCCGGTAGTCCTGCCAGTTGTCGAATTCCCTGTCCTTGCGCACACTCGTGGCACCGGCATTTATGATGGCAACGATGTCGCGGAGGTGGCTAATCGCAGCCTTTTCGATTTGGATTTCGGGTTCCACTTTGCGCACCAATTTCCCTTGAAAAGCCATGGAACGCGCCGCGAAGCGGACTGCTTGGCAGTGCCCGAGCGTGCCATTGCTACAATTTGACTCAAATGCATTTTACCTGATGTACCAAGATTTAAACCGGCGTCCATACCCTTAGGTTGAATTTGGATCAGCTTGTGAGGCATGGGCGTGATTGACTGGGGCGGATTTGCAATGGCGGCCGGATGCGGCGCAATTGGTGCAGCTTCTGTTTGGGGGCTGTCCGCGTCGGCCCAACCCAACGCCGTCAGAAGGGGGCATATCTGCTTCCTGAGCTATGGTTGGCCGGTAAAGTGCCTTGCCGCATCGCTTGTGCCGTTGGCGATATTGTTTGTCTACGCGATGGCGCATGCACCGGCAAAGCAGATCGCCTTTGCCTTTGTCATCACGGCCGGTTTTCTCGCGATGACGATCTTCGTCAACTACCAGGTTTTCTTTGTCCGCCTGGGCTATGACCGCAACTTCATTCACTTCAACAGCCCGTTCATGCGAAGCAAGTCCGTGTCGTGGGACAATCTTGAATTTGTCGGCCGCTCTGCTCTCGTCCAGGCGGACTATATCGAAGTCGCCGGCATTGGCCGCATCTGGTGCTCCAGCTTTTCGAACGGTTATGACGAGCTTGGACAATTTCTGGAACGCAAGACGGATACGCTGCTGGCATCACAAGCCTAGAGCCCGGTGCCCTATTGGCAGAGAGTTTCGTCCGGTTTCAATTCGGCAACACCCCACCAGGTGGTTCGCCAGCCATCTTCTTTCCAAAGATGCGGCCAGGATCCCGTCAGATAGTCGGTCGAGACCGGCTCCCCGGTTTTGGCGAAGACAACTTCCTTGAAGCGCTGATCGGCCGGTTCATCAGGCCGCCTGTCGCCTTCTTCCCAGACGAAGAAGCATTTTTCGCGCGACGGCACTCGCGCCGGAATAGCATCTGTGACCACGCGCGCGCCTGGAAACAGCACGCGGAGATTGCCGCCCGTATAGCCATCGTCGGCGATCAGGGTCGCCTCTCCGGCGCCGAGTGCCTGAAGTGGTGATTTGAGGTCCGCATAGGGTTTCATATGGCGGCATTTGCCGCCGCACCAGAACTTGTCAGGCGCCACAAGGCCCGGGACACGCGCGAGAAAGACGACTGCTCCCGTGGCGATGACAACTGCCGTAAGCCAGCGCCACCGCCTGCCAAATCCGAACCGTTCAAGATCGGCGAACAGATAGATCGGCAACAGCAGCATCAAGGGATGCATGTGGCGCTCCTTGACGTAGGTTGCGCCCGTAATAGCAATCATGACCGCCGTCAGCAGGATCATCGCCAGCACAGTACGCCCGCACAAACGGGCAACCTCGTTGACCGCGAGCGTTGCCGGTTCCTTCCTGCCAAGATAGCGCGGCCAGAAAAGCAGCAGCAGGACCGGTAGCAGGATGACGGAAAAGCCCAGGAGACCGAAGGCAAGCTTGCCAAGCCCCTCTCCTGCCCGCGAAAAATGAGATGTTTCTGATGCGACACCCATGGTCTTTGAGACAGAGGCAAAGAGCTGCAAGCCTTCTGTGAGGATCCACATCGCATAAGGGCTGTAGACAACGGCGGCCGCGACCGGAACAAGGACGAGACCCGACAGCCTGATTTTTCCGCGCCACGCACCATCGCTGAGCGCGGCCAGAACGAGCGCCACAACAAAGATCGGGTAGGAGTGCTTGCCAAGCAGACCCGCACCCGCGACAGCGCCGAACAAAAGATAAAAACCCAAACGCCCGGTCTCGAGCGCCTTGACGAAGAAAAACGCACTCGCCGCGCAGGCAGTGGTCAAAACGACCGTGTGCGTCACACCTTCATGAAGGTTCCAGCCGAACTGGTAGTAGAGCGAATAGGAAAAGGCGCATAGCGCTGCAAGCCGCGGATCTTCAAGTGCCTTGCGCGCAATCAGGAACAGGAACAGCGCAGCAACCGAAATCAGGCCGTATTTCACGAAAAGAGCCGACCAGATCGTCGGACCGAAAATCTGCTGCGCGGACCAGAGCAACCACTCGTAAAGCGGTGGCTGGCGAAGCATGTAACCCGGCTCCAGTGTCTGAACGAGCACGTTTTCGAACATGTCGTCCGTGCCGAGAACCGGTGTCGACAAGGCGCGCAGAAGCAAGTGTGTCAGGCCCCACAAGGCAACAATGCCCCAGACGGCCAAGGGTGTGGCATAGAACGGAGTGTCAGCGCCGCGGGATGGTGCTTCTGGCAAAGGCTTCATAGCAAGCGGGATACATGATTTCCCATCCCATGTAACCCATCAAACAAATGCGGCACCGGGAGAGCGCCTGCGTAGGAGACGCCCTCCACCGGTTTGGTTCGTGTCAGAGCGCAGGCAGCGGCGGCAGCGGGGTTTTCAACCACTTCTGCGACAGTTCATCGAGCTTGCCGTTGAGCTTCTTGTGCAGGACGAACACATTGACCCATTGGAGCAGGTCGATGTTTCCGGTTTTCACACCGATATAGGACGGCGAGTTGGCGATGATGAATTTGGTCTCCAGGTTGAAGTCCGGATTGTCGTTGGAAATTCCAAGCGCAACCATGTTGCCGGTGACGATTATATCGGCCTGTCCCGAGACGTAAGCCGCGATTGTGGCTGCGTTGTCGCCAAACCGGATGATCTCAGAGCCCTCGGGTGCATCATCGGTAATTGCCAGATCTTCCAGGGTCCCACCCGTCACTGCAATTTTCTTTCCGGCAAAGTCTGCAATCGTTGCAACAGAAATGTCCGGTTTGGCAAACGCGCCGGAAAAGAATGGCGCGTAGGCATGCGAGAACCAGATCGACTTTGCGCGTTCCGGGTTGGCACCGAGCGTTGAAATGACAAGGTCAACCCTGTCGGTTTCAAGGAAAGGAATTCTCTGCTTCGACGTCACCGGGACCAGTTCGAGTTCCACACCGAGATCTTCGGCAATCATCTTGGCAACGTCGATGTCATAACCTTCGTACTCGCCGTCCGCGCCAAGGGACCCGAAAGGCGGGAAATTCTCAGGCGTTGCGATCTTGATCGTACCAGCTTCCAGGATGTCCTTGAGTTCCGCCGTTGCCGGGCTGGCGAAAACCAGCGCAGCCGACAGTAAAACCCCTCCAAGACCAGTTAGTTTCTTCCACATTTCGCGACCCTCCTTTTTGGTTGAACAAGCGCGATGTTTCAGGCGGCGGGTTTGCCCCCGCCCGCCGACGATGCTGATCCGAGCCGCTTTTCAAGGCGGCGCGACCAAACGGACAATGGAAAACAGAGACTGAAATAGATGATTGCCATCAGCGGGTAGATGAGGAACGGCTGGGTGCCCGGAACGGGTGAGTTCGCCCACCGTTTTCCCACCGTCATCAAGTCATGGAAACCGATGATATAGGCAAGCGACGTCCCCTTGATGATCTGCACCATGAACCCGATCGTCGGCGCGATCGCCAAACGCACGGCCTGCGGCAATATGAGCAGGATCATGATCTGCAGCAGCGTGAGACCAAGAGCCTTGCCGCCCTCGTGCTGGCTGCCGGGCACCGCGAAAATAGCGCCGCACCAGACCTCTGCGAGATAGGCACTGGTGTAAAGGGTTAGAGCCAGACCGGCCGCGTGCCAGGGATCGATGCGCAACGAGAACAGATGCGGCACACCCAGTCCCAACAGGAACAAGAGCATCAACAGCGGAACGGATTGGAACAACCATGTGTAGACCGTTGAAACGCCAGACAGAAAACGTCCAGGGGTCACGCGCGCCGCGGTGACAATCATGGCAATCAAGCCGCCCCCGACGAAGGCGATCAGCGACAGGTAGATCGTGTACTGGGTCGCCTCCAGCAGCTGAAACAGGACAATACCGAACGGCTTGCCCAAAACCTCTGCGAACAGGTCTTTCACCGGACAACCTTCCACTTGAAGAGCCTGTCGTGAAGCAGACGCAGCGCGCTTTTGAACATGAGCGACATGAGGACGTAGATCACGGTCAGGGTGAAAAAGACCTCGAAGGATCGAAAGCTACGGCTGTCGATAAAGACGCCCGCCCAGGTCAGGTCGGTCACGCCGATTTCCGATATCACACCGGTCGTCAAAAACAGGAATATGAACTGGCTGTTCAGCGACGGGTACATGGCCGCGACGGCCTGTGGCAGGCTCACCTTTACGAAACTCAGCCATCTCGGGATCCCGAGCGCATCCGCCGCCTCGCCTTGCCCGGCTTCAACAGAAGCAAGGCCTGCGCGCAGGATTTCTGCGAAATAAGCAGAAAAATTCACCGAAAGTGCCAGCAGTGCGTGTCCCCAGAACGGCCACTGGTAGCCGAACAGGAGCGGCAATCCGAATGCGATGAAGAACATCTGGACGATCAGCGGTGTGTTACGGATGAATTCGACCCATGCTGTCGCCAGGTGCATCAGAACCGGTACCCGGTAGTGCCGGAAGGCTGCGAGGAACAGCGCAGCGATAAAGCCGAGTATGCCGCCGCCTATTGTGAGAAAACCGCTAACCAATGCTCCCTGAAAGAGAAGCCAGAGATACTCAGGATTACGATAAATTTCGAAAAATCTCAGATCAGCCACTTCGACTGAACCGCCAAGTTGCCATTGTACAAGGACGCCCCCAAGCCCGCTTGAAACCCAGGGATCTTCTGCAACGTGCGTGCCAAGCGGAAATTGACCTATCCGCCAGTGCCTCGCCCTGCTTGAGGGCGCGTTCCATCGTGCAAACGCCCAGAAAAAAGGCAGCCAGCTAATCAATTGACCAGTTATTGCCGCGAGTTCGCAGACCATTCGCCCCGCAATGCAGTGGGTCGAAGTCAAATCTGGCGTTTTCAGGTGTGCATAGACCACGCCAACACGGTTACAGCACAGCCTTTTAATTTCAGACGCGATAGGTCGCCAGTTTGTAGGCCGCAAATGAAAAAAAGACACCCAGTCCGGTTTCGATCCAGCGCCGTTTGCGACGATAGAAATCAACGACGGGCTGCGTGGAAAAAGTCACCGCATAGGCAAGGTGGCCGAGGACAGACATCAACGTGCAGCTGGCGATGAGTGCCAGCCCCACCCACAATGGCGCGTCCGGACCCAGGCCGATGCCGACAATCGCAATCCAATGAAGAGCCGCCTTCGGGTTGGTCATCTGTATGGCAAGACCCTGAAGCATGAGCCGGTGCCCACTCGCCGGTTTTGCAGCAAGATTTGCGCCCGGCGATGCCGCGGAGCGCAACGCCTTATAGGCAAGCCAGAGAAGATACAGCGCTCCCAGCACTTTCAGGATCGTGATCGCATGCGCGTAAGCTGCAATGAGTGCCGTAAGACCGGCAACGGTCAGTGTTGCCCAGATGCCGGATCCGAGCCCGACGCCCAGCGCAAGCTTTGCACCCGCGACACGTCCGCGCTCCATGGAGGTTCCGATGATTGCGAGGATGTTCGGACCAATACTGACAAAACCGACCGCGAAAATGCCAAGCGCCAGCAAAAGGCTTGTAAGATCCGCGTTCACGCTCGCTCCCGGCAGGTTCTGAAGTGTTTCGGTTCCGCGGAGCGTCCCGCTGCAGCAGGTTCAGCGTAACAGGTCTTTCCGCCCGAACTCAATCCAGGAACGTCCAGGTTTCGGCACCATCGAAATTTCGCAGCCCGATTGTTTCGATCGTACCGGGTTCCGTAAGCTGCAGATTTACCGCCATGCGCTCTTTCCCCTGCCCTGCAATCCCTTCCCAGTGGGTCGTCGCACCGCAGGTGCGGCACGTGTGGAAAGCAATCTCCTTGTCACCATGCGAGTAACGGATCGTTGCTTCGGGCGCGGCTGTTATCGTGATGTCACGCGCATCACCGTGTCCCCAGACGGCGCCAAGGCGGCGGCATATGGAACAATTGCACGCTACAGCATGCCGCGGCGCGGTCCTTAACTCGAAAGAGACAGCGCCGCAGTGACAGGTTCCAGTGATGGGCAACTCAACTTCCGACTGGCCGCCGTTACTGGACATGGGTCACTCCAAGCCGATTTTCTGCTTCAACAGGTCGTTGACCGCCTGCGGGTTGGCCTTGCCCTTGGATGCCTTCATCACCTGCCCGACAAACCAGCCGACCAGATTAGGCTTGTCTTTCGCCTGTTCGACCTTGTCCGGATTAGCGGCAAAGATCTCATCGACAATCGCCTCAATCGCACCAAGGTCCGTGACCTGTTTCATACCGCGATCTTCGACGATCTGAGCCGGGTTGCCGCCTTCGGTCCAGACAATCTCGAACAGATCCTTGGCGATCTTTCCGGAAATCGTCCCGGCCTTGATCAAGTCGATGATCGACCCGAGTTGATCAGCAGATACAGGGCTTTCGGAGAGGTCTTTGCCTTCCTTGTTAAGGCGGCCGAAGAGCTCGTTGATCACCCAGTTGGCGGATAGCTTCGCATCGCGGCCCTGGGCAACTTCTTCAAAGAAATCCGCGGATGCCTTTTCAACGACCAGGATATCCGCGTCATAGGCGGTCAGTCCGTAGTCGCTCACGAACCGGGCCTTCTTGTCGTCCGGAAGTTCCGGAAGGTGACCGGCAAGCTCGTTGACAAAATCCTGTGTGAACTCGAGCGGCAGCAGGTCCGGATCCGGGAAGTAGCGATAGTCGTGCGCCTCCTCTTTCGAACGCATAGACCGTGTTTCGCCTTTCGCGGCATCGAACAGTCTGGTTTCCTGATCAATCTCTCCGCCGTCTTCCAGGATCGCTACCTGGCGGCGGGCTTCATATTCGATTGCCTGACCGACGAAGCGGATCGAGTTGACGTTCTTGATTTCACAGCGCGTGCCGAAATCGCCCCCCGGGCGGCGCACCGATACGTTGACGTCCGCGCGCATGGAGCCCTGGTCCATGTTGCCGTCGCACGTGCCGAGGTAACGCAGGATCGTGCGCAGTTTCGTGAGATAGGCCTTTGCTTCATCGGACGAACGCAGGTCCGGCTTGGAGACGATCTCCATCAGCGCAACGCCTGACCGGTTGAGATCGACGAAGGACATGGTCGGATGCTGGTCATGCAGCGACTTGCCGGCGTCCTGCTCCAGGTGCAGACGCTCGACACCGATCTCGACCTGTTCGTCAGGCATGTCGAGCAGGATCTTGCCTTCTCCGACAATCGGCTGTTTGAACTGGGAGATCTGGTAGCCCTGTGGCAGATCCGGGTAGAAATAGTTCTTGCGGTCGAACACGGATTTCAGATTGATTTCCGCTTTCAGACCCAGACCGGTGCGGATTGCCTGCCGCACGCACTCTTCGTTGATCACAGGCAGCATGCCGGGCATGGCCGCATCGACGAGGCTGACATTGCCATTCGGATCCTTGCCGAATTCGGTCGAGGCGCCGGAAAAAAGCTTGGCTTCGGAAGTCACCTGGGCGTGGACTTCCATGCCGATCACGATTTCCCAATCGCCGGTCGCGCCCTTGATGAATTTCTTCGGATCGGGTGTGCGTACGTCGACAATCGTCATCTTCGTCAAAAATCCTGTTCTGTTCGATTTCGCGCCTGACCAAACAGCTCAGCAGTCATGTTGCGGCGCGATTTTTGTCCGCCTGTTGACCTATTCGGGAATTGCCCCGGCTGCAAGGATTTCCTTGTGCGTGGCACCAGCTTTCGCACAAACAGGTCACTCGGCGTTGGTTTGCAAAAAACGAACCGGCGTCTAGCTGTCTTTGAGGGATTCCTGCAGCGCGGAAAGTTCAGAAAGCAACTTCTTCGCTTTTTTCCACTCGCCCGCCCGGATCAATAGTTTCTCGGCGCGCACGAGATCCTGCTCAATCCCGTCGCCGTCAATCAACAATCTCGCCAATTCGTAAGCAGCGTTTTCCTGATGCCCGTACGGCTTGCTGTACCAGCGTGGCATGGTACCGAGCCGGATCGCATGATCGGCGTCCAGCTTGATCACCGGCGGCGTGAACAAGAGTGGTGGCTTAAGTGCAACCTCGTACCATTTAATTGCCTCGCTAACATCGCGTTCCAGGCAAAAGTAGAACTTGTGGTTATGACAATTGCCAAGCCTGTTTGCCGCCTGCGTTTCGCCGGCTTCTGCTGCCTTGACCAGCCACTTTTCAGCCTCCTGATATTCGGCCTCCGAATTCAGGATCAATGACCAGCCAAGCTCTCTCATCGCCTGGTGATGACCTGCATTCGCAGCTATTCGAAGCGCGTCGTGCTTTTCGGTCAGGCTTAAGCCGGGCTTCTCCTTCCAGGTAAGCGCGGCACCGGGATCACCGTCATTCATCAGGACCATGACGCGGTCCAGGTCCTGATTACCCGCACTCAGAAGACGGTCTGCGTCATCAATTCCCGCCTTTGCTGCTCGCTCAAGCCAGGACGTGTTCTTGTCGCGTTCCTTGCGATTGTCCTGACCGTAATTGACGCTGAACATGGCTATGTTCCAGTAGGATGCGCCGACACCCGCAGCTCCTGTCTCCTTCCAGGCGCCAATGGCGGACTTCGTTGCCTCCTTGCGAATGTCGCGTCCAGCATTGATGGACGCGTGGTATCTGAGCGCATGATAGTTGCTGTTGCCTATCGGGTCTCGTTGCAGGCGCAGGACCCAATAGACCCACTGTGCCTGCTCAAGACTTCCCGCCCGCACCAATTCGGCAGCTTTCGAACGTTCCCAGACCCGAACGAATTCCGGTGGAAACGCGACGACGGCCAAAAGTGCGGTCGCAACAAGGGCGGCAGAAATCCTTCCAATCATCCCGTCGGGATATCACGCGCGTCTAAACAACCGTTTCAAATAGACGAGAAAATCGTCTGCAATCTGGAAACAAGCCAGGGCGTCATCCGTTGTCTGGCTGGTTCTGCGCCTGTCCGGTACGCATGATGAAGCCGATCAGCACGGCAACTGCCTGATAAAGTTCAACAGGAATTTCCTGATCAATCTCGATCTGAGACAAGGCCTCCGCCATCATGGGGTTCTGCTCGATAGGCACTCCGGCTTCTTGCGCGAGCCTTTCGATCTGTTCCGCGATCGTTCCGGTTCCCTTTGCCGTTACGACCGGCGCTCCCTCGTTTTCATAGCGAAGAGCGACGGCGAGCTTCTTTTCGGGTTCGTCGTTCGGATCCATGCCAGCCTCCTATGACTGCCTGTCGATCAAACCGCCGGACTGGGCGGCAGACCTTGGTGGCAAGCCGCGAACCAGCCGCAACTCCTGCAGATCCAGACCGGCGTCCGCAAAAGACGCCTCTATAGTTTCACGAACGGCGTCGAGACTGTTGAAAGTCTCCTTCCTCTCAACCCAAAGGCTGACAAAGGTTCCGCCGCCACGAAGGCTAACCGCCGCTTCAAGTGGTCCAGTTGCGGTCAGATCCAGAGCGAAGCGCAGCCGCCAGGCAGGATCCGCATCCTCGCTCTCATTTTGACCATTGCCATCCCTGCCGATCTGCATTTGCAGGACAGCTGTTTCCTGTCCGAGCGCCAGCGGCAATTCCAGAACAATGTCCATTGGACGGGAAGCGGCTTGTGGCCGGTCGTCTGCCGTGATGCCGGAATTGACAAGTTGCGTCATTCGCACCCGGGCGAGTGCAGCGTTTGTTTCCTTCATCAGCGACTGCAGGTTTCGAGGTGCAGCGCCTGCCCAGAACCCGGTTCCCGCCTGCTGAGACTGAGCCTGCGGCGGATCCTGCCTGGACGGAGGAGCCGGTTGACCAGCAGGTCGCGTCAGCTGTTCACCGGTCCCCAATTGCTTCAAGAGTGACTTGAAAGACAAGAGTGCCGATTTGAGGTCCAACGGGGCACTGCTTGCAGGCGATTGAGGCGCGGCAAGGGACGCCTCCCTGAACTGCCCTGACGTGCGCACTGCCTGTTGCAGGTCCCGGCCAGTAATGTTCTGCGAAGTGTTCAGCCGCAGACCCAGGATCTGCTGCATGGCCTTGGTCACGGCGTCCGGCAGTGACACCTGGCCGGACGATTGTGCGGACATCAGGCTGCCGATCTGCGCATAAAGACTTCCGAGACCCGATTGCTGTTCCCCCAGTGGCTGCATGACTTCACGGGCAATCTGGGCTGCGGGCGAAGGGTTCACGGCGTTGCCTGCTGCGGGTTGTGCAGACGCTTGTTGTGTTCGAACAGACGCTGCAGGCTGATAGGACTGGGTTGAGGTAGATCTCAACCCGTCGCTTGCCTTCATACTGTGCTGCAGAACCGTTTCTTTAAGTGGGCTCGAAGACTGATCCGGCTGGTTTCCCGGCTGCATCGGCAAAGGTATACGGGGAGAGGCCGCCACCGTCGTGCCTGCCGTTGTCGTCATTGCCCTGTCGGCCAGCGGACTGCCGGGCGTCTTTCCAGCCACAAGTGGCTGCCCCTGCCCCGTTTGTACGACCGTTTTTTCAAGTGTCGGCGGTCCGGGTGTGCTTTGGGATATTGCCGGAGCACCGGGTTTTACTGTTGATGCCACTTCCGGAGCTTTCGCCTGCGTTACAGCACCGGTTGCCGAAGGCGTATGGCCGGTTGATCCTGCGGACGCAGGTGGCGTTGATGCTGTTGAGGATGGCTGTGATCCGGTTTGTGTCGGCGTTGGTCCGGAAACCCGCCCCGGCAATGCTTCTCCCTGCACGGACGCAGGGAGCGTCGTCGTCGCGCGCGCAGCCACATGAGATCCGGCTTCAGAGGTCGGCACATGCGGGACGCTCTGGGCCGTACCAGGCAATCCGGACGCTGATGGCGTGGTCCCTGGAAGCGTCGCTGGCGTGGCAGCAGGAGCGGCAGCAGTTCCCGCTGACTGCGTTGCTTGCACTGACTGCGAAGACGGTGTGGCGCTGACCTGGCCGGGAAGAGGTTTGACGGAGGGATTTGCCGACTGAAAACTTGCGACCGACGTTGCTTGAAGCGCCGGTGATGCAGTAGGCCTCTGTGTGAGTGTGTTGACCGTTGGCGGTGACACACTTGAACCGCGCTGCGAGGGAGGCCCCGCAGGTTGGGAGCCGTTGACTTGGCCAGATTGCGGTGTTGTCCTGACTGTAGCTGGGCTGGCCGCTTCCTGAGACGCCTTCTGCACAGCAGGCGGCGACGCTCCCTTCACACTTGCAGGCACTGTCGAGGCCTGGGGTATTGCTGCTTCCCGTGCTGGCACCGGCACGGAAGCGGCACGCAAAGGTGCGGCTTGAAACACATTTGAAGAGGCAGTGCTAACTTGAGAGAAGCTGGTCCTTGCTGCTGGCGCTGATGCATTGTCCTTGCCGGCTGCAGCCGTGCCGGCCTGGGTTCCTGCCTGGGCTTGAGCGGGCAGCGCCGCGTCCTGCCCCACCTTCCCCGAGGGTTGGGAAACTGCAATCTGTACCGCGATGTTTTGACGGTTGCCGGTGACGGTAACAGTCACGTCGGCTCCGGTTGGCAACGGCGCCGGTACACGAAGCTCGACTTTTGCATCCGACGTGGCAAGGCGTACGATGCCGCCCGGCAGGTTGGCTTCGACTTTTGCTGGGAACTGCGCACCGGGTTCAAGTCGAAGCGTCGTGGAAGCAGCCGTTGAGCTTTTTGGGATCGGTTGAGCGCTAACCGTTTCGACCATTGCCTCGTCTCGCACAAGTGCGCAAATGCAGATTTGCAAGCCTCAAGTATGACGGGATTCGCGTTCCGTGCACAGCCTTGACCCTGATCAATGCTGCCGAAACGTTAACCGCGCACAGTCCTTTTTGTTGTGAACTGAAGGAGACCGATTCCGTTCAGGACAATCGAAACGCTTGAAAGCCGATTTGAACATCAAGGCTGTAGAGGAGACACAGCGTGAACTGGATGGACCGCCTCAATGAGCGCGCTGAACTAATGGGCAGAATGCTCGACACAATCGGCGCAATGAAAAACATCCCCGCCGGAATTCAATCGGATGCCGCCATGCGTTCCGCTGCGATACGATGTATCAACTGCGGAAACACAGAAGCCTGCAAAAAGTGGCTTCAGGACCATCCCGATGGTGCCACAAGCCCGATGAAGGGTTGTCCAAACGAAGATCTCTTCAAAAGTTGGCTGGAAGACTGAGGGCGCCGGCGTTTTCCCTCAGGTTTGATTACGTCTTCGCCTCATCCAAAATGCGAGGCTTCCGGCCACAGCCCCGCCAGCAAAGCGGAACGGGAACATGGCGAGTGCCCCCGCATCCTGTGAGATCGGCTGCGGCAACTGCAACATGCCGACCGCCGCTTCCAGGATCAGCGACAGCGCAGCAGCCGCGAAACCGGCGATCCAAAGCTTCTGTGGACTGTCCGCCCGCCAGCCGAGATATGCGCCGATGAGAAGCGCAAAAGGGTTCAACAGGCCTGAGAGACCGAACAGATCGATCCAAGTGTCTGACAAGATTTCCATGGCGTTTTCATAACTGCGCTATTCTTGAAAAGCGAGACCTAATCCTTTCGGTTTTTTTGCAATGTTTTTCTATTTTTTTCTAAACGGTCAAATAAATTTCTAGAATATTTCCAAATTTTTCTGTCAATCGAACGATTTTAGACGAATTCATTATAACATGAACGATCATTCACCTATATTTTCTGTATTTTACTTTTTTAAAACTTGTGCTATCTTAAATTTCAACCTCAATATTGCATCCGGATCTTTTCGGACGCATCTTCTATTTGCACGAATTTTCATCATGTCGTTGACCTTAACTGTCCAGACCGACGATCCTACTATTGAAGCACTGGGCAAATCCGATCGCAGGCTCGGGATACTTTGCGCCCATTGTGGCCGCTTCCGTTACATGAATGGCTCGCGTTTCTCACAGGACCAGAAAGTCTCCGCCCTAAGTGGTTCGCTGTCTTGCAATTCCTGTGGTTCCAAAGACGTCTCAGCGATCGCGGTCTCGAGAAATCCAGAAAACGGCTACTGGCCTGCAGAGCGCAGCTGATACGCGGCAGAACCGCAACACGTTCTCTCAAAATCGCTTCAATGCAAGCCAACCACACTCAGACTGTTGCGCGGTGCATTTCGCCGTGCTACCCGATCTGCATTGATTGACGAGGTTTTATGTCCGGACAACAAGAGTCCTGAAGAAACCCGGCGAAGCACGGCCGGGCCATGAATGACACCGCTGCTGGCGAATCGCGGCAGTGGATGACTAACTGCATTCAAATTCAGGTTCTTCCAGACAAATGGACATATCGAAAGCCGAACAGCGGGTTCTGCACCTGCTGGCGCAAGGTGGCTGCATACGCGTGGAAAAAGACGAAGGCGGCCGCATCACCAAACAGGAAACAATAACGCGGGATGGCTGGTACTGGGGCGGTTGCTCCCTGCGCCTGTTCCGGAAACTCAAATACAAGAAACTGATTGCCTCCAGAAACAGCGGTCCCTACAGGATCACGCGGCTGGGGCTGAAACGGGTCCGATCACAGCTGGACAATTGCTGACCGCGACACGATCCCCAAAGTTAAGCAGGCGCACCGGACACCGGTGCGCCTGTTTTTTGTCCGCCCCCTTCCGAACAACGTCGCTTAGCTCCCCTTTTCAGTTACATCGGGACTGTCGCCAAGCAGATAGCGTGGCCCGCGGCCATGGCGCGATGCGGCATCGCCGGCGTTGTATAACTGGCAGGACTTCATGGACAGGCAGCCGCAACCGATGCAGGCGTCCAACTTGTCTCTCAAGGCCTCCATTCGCTCGATCCGCAAATCCAGGTGTTTTCGAAACTCTCGGCTCATGCGGGTCCAGTCCGCCTTGGTCGGCGCACGCCCTTCCGGCAAGCGGCCAAGCTGAACTGCAATTTCCGAAATCGTGAACCCAAACTCCTGAGCCACAAGCACGAACGAAAGCCGTCTGATGTCAGCACGCAAAAATCGTCGCTGCCCGCCGCTGTTACGGATCGGATGAACAAGTCCCTTTTCCTCGTAGAAGCGGATCGCCGAAACGGCCAAGCCGGTTCGTTCGGCAAGCTCTCCGATAGAGAGAAGATCACTCGCTTTCATAAGCTTTTTCAAAATATTCTCTTTACGCTCTTGACCTCAAGTTTACTTGAGGAACTATCTCAAGTGTCCAAGAGGAGTCAAACCTTGAAAGGACGCAATCATGAGCACTGCATTTCTGGAACACGTAAATGTAACAGTGACGGATCCCGAAGCGACGGCCAAACGGCTTGAAGACTGGTTCGGATGGAAGGTGCGCTGGAAAGGCGCAGCGATCAATGGCGGTACCACCTATCACATCGGAAACGAGACGAGTTATATTGCAGCTTATTCGCCCTCAAACGACACGACACCCGTGAGAGGTGAAAGCTACAGCCACCATGGCGGGCTCAACCATATTGCTGTCGTCGTTGACGATCTCGATGCGACCGAGGCGCGCATCAAGGCCGGTGGATACGAAACGCACAATCACCAGGACTACGAGCCTGGGCGCCGCTTCTATTTCGATGACGATGACGGAATAGAGTTTGAGATCGTCAGTTACAAATAACGCATCGCCATTCGCTTCCACACTGAAGCAAACAAGAACTGATCGAGACGGTTTCATGGCGTTTGATGGCTGCAAACTGCTGAGGTTTTTTTGTGCAATCCGGCAGTTTCAGCGGCCATATTTTGGCACTTTCTTCTGAAACACTCCCTCTTTCGAGGACGAAACCCGACGTGGACGACGGCCAAACAAGCGCTGCAGTCCTCAACGGGTTCGAAAGGGAGGGATGGATGAAGCTTGTGCGAAACGAGGAAGTCGCCTGGACGAATGGTTCAGGGTACAGAAAAAAAGTCCTGTTGCAGGAGCGGGATGTCAATCAGGACGGGTCATTGGTTCAACTGGTTGAGATAGCTCCCCATACACAGGTCAAAGACCACTATCACAAGTCCTGTACCGAAGTTTTTCACGTTATTTCGGGAAAAGGCGTATTTCGGATCGGTGGCAATCAGTACGACATGGAGCCTGGTCAAACGCTGACCTGCGAACCGTTCGAGGTTCACAGCACCGAAAACCCGTTCGACTTTCCATTTACCTACATTGTTTTCAAAACAAACGCTGTCGAAAACGACCTGTACTGGTGCGATTCGACTGATGTGCACCAAAACGGGCAGTACATTCTTGAAGGCCGCGTTTAGGCCTTTTTCGCGCCGCGAGTGGATAACCACTCGCAGCGATCGCTAGCGCGCTAGTGCCCTGTCAGAACGAGTGCCGAAATCGGATAACGCAACGCCTGACCGCGAATCATGATCGCGTGGACGAGGCCGACGGTGTCGACGACATGCAAAAAGACGAACTCACCTGTGCCGAGGTTCTCGTCCGTTGTTAGACGCTCGTGGTTGCTCGTATAGGCGTTTACTGAGCAGCTCGCTCCAGGCGGCAGTTTTTCCAGGCCGTTTTCATAGAGCGGTTCAAGGATCACGGTCACGGTGCCCTGTTTGCGGGCCGCTTGCGACGTGTCGAAAAGCTGGCTGCCGGCAGATACCTGGCCAGAGGCAATCACATTTTGGACGTCTGTGACAACCAGCGGGATAATCGTGAAGGGTACTGAAGGGCAAAACGCTTCAGCGATCATGCCCGGTTTCATGACCTGAGCCTCGATCTGGCTGAAACCGGCAACTATGCGTTCGCGCTGCGAGTCCTTCGGAATCAGCACACCAGCAGGCCTCATGAGCGGATTGACGATGTCTCCCGGGCGGAGCACGAACTGGCTCACCGTGCCGTCGACACCCGCATAAACGGTCATTTTTGAAAGTTCAACTTCCGCTTCTTCTTCCCTCGCCCGAGCGCTTTCAAGACTCGCCGGCAAAGCAATATTGATCTTCGTTTCCACCAGTTCCTTATTTGCTTCTGCAGCCGACAGAGCGCCTTCAGCCGCGTCAACGGTTGTCTGAAGCGTCTCTATTTCACGCTCGCTGACCACGTTGGAGTTCCGGTCGAACAGTTCCTGCTTGGTGTCGAGCTCATCCTGCGCCTGTTTCACAGACGCTTGCGCCTGCTCGACCTGGGCGGTTGCAACCGCAAGCTCTCCCCGTGCGAGGGCGATTTCACCTTCGATTTCGGCAATCTGTTGCTTGGCCGTATTGACGTCAGCCTCCTGACGACTGCTGTCCAGCTTGAACAGCGGATCACCGGCCTTGACCTCCGTATCCAGTGAGAGCGGAACAAAGACTTCCGCAACACGTCCTGACCCTTCCGGAAGGATCGGCAGGACACGGAACGTGGATACGGCGGTTGTTGACGAGGGATGGAAGTAAAAGATCAGCGTGATCAGCGAAATCGTGAGCATCAGACAGGACACGATCCCGTAACGCAATTCATACCAAACCGAATAAAGCGTAATCTCGTGACCGATGCGCTTTCCCTGAACATACCGGCGAAAGAGGTAATCGGGCAGGATCGTGATCATGGAACAGAATAGGGTCTCAAACACTTATCCTGCCTCCCTAAACTTTTTCTTTGATAGCTTGATCTGGCGCCGGCTCGCTCGCGGGCTCCTTGACGGCTTCGGCTGCAGGCGGCGGCGCTTCGAATTCCTCCTCCTCAGGTATTTCATCCGGTTCCGAATTTGCCGTTGCGCCCGCGTCATCCCTGCCCGCGTATTTCCGCGCAGCTTTGCTCGCAGAACTCGCGATTGTTTCAAGCGGCGTCATGAAATCCGGCAGTTGGATGAATGCGAGCACCAGCGCCGCCACCCAGAAGATCTGATTGTGAGTAAAGAGTGCCAAAAGGCCCAGAACCGCAACAAGCTCAAACTGAATTCGGCCGTGCTTGTGGGCAAGTCGTTCGGGCAGAGAGTGCAGATAGAGATAGAAAGTGCCGAGCAGAAGAATAATCACAATCAGCGCGATCAGAACGGTTACCATCATCTGATCACTTCCATCTGCCTTTGGAATAAAAAAGGGCAAATGATGAGGCGCAAGCTCGTGCATTTTCTCAGTCATTTTCAAATCCGTAAATAAACGCGATGAGACAACGTGTTCCAGTATCCACCCGGCGTCAAACAAAAAGGAATTTGAGTTTACTGATGCACAAGAAAGACCGCGCGCTGCGGTACGAGCACGCTCTCAGGACTGTTCAGCGGTCTAATTTCCGGCGAAAAAGCCAATCAAGCGGACAAGGCAGCCCTATCGCGGCGCCATGCGGATCGCGCCGTCAAGGCGAATGGTCTCGCCGTTCAGCATATCGTTTTCGCAAATTGCCTGGACAAGTTGGGCATATTCATTTGCCTTGCCGAGCCTGGAGGGAAACGGTACCTGCTGGCCGAGCGAATCCTGAACATCTTGCGACAACCCGAGCAGCATCGGTGTCTCGAAGATGCCCGGAGCGATGGTCATGACACGAATGCCGGATTTCGAGAGATCCCGGGCGACCGGTAAAGTCATACCCGCGACGCCGGCTTTAGAGGCGGCGTAGGCCACCTGACCAATTTGCCCATCAAAGGCCGCGACCGATGCCGTCGACACGATCACTCCGCGGCCACCGTCCGCGGTAATCGGGTCCAGTGCCGCCATGCCCGTCGCGGATATCGAAAGACAGCGGAACGAGCCGATGAGGTTGACCGCTACAACCTTTTCAAACATGTCCATTGCGTGGGGTTCGCCCCGAGAGGTCGTCTTCGCAACCGGTGCAATGCCTGCGCAATTGACCAGGACCCTCTCCTGGCCGTGCGACGTGCGCGCCTGATCGAAACCGGCCTCTACGCTGGCCTGACTGGTGACATCGACTTCAGCAAAGACGCCTCCGATTTCAAACGCGGTTTCCTGTCCCTGCTCTGAGTTGCGGTCGAAAATCGTGACCTTGACGCCCTGTGAAGCGAGCATTCTTGCCGTCGCCGCGCCAAGACCCGACGCACCACCCGTTACCACCGCCGACAATGTTGAATCCAGCCTCACGAAGATCTCCTGCGTTAGTCAATCAATTGATATTTATGTATTTTTGTCTATCAATTGACTTTTACGTCAAAATTAACCGGCAAAGTGGCCCAGAAACAAATGCGGGTCAAGTCTATTTCCAGTGTTCTTGTGAATCATCATTGGGAACGCAAGGCACGCGAGCGCCAGAGACCAACCTATTGCTCGGCCAACACCACCAGATCAATCGGCTGGCGCATTCCGGCGACATGTACACAGGGCCGCACCTCCAACAGCGCCGCCTGATATCCCTGCCGAAGCGCAAGCTCCCATGTCGGCTGGTCGGTCAGAGAGGAAGAGTTTTGCGCCTTGTTGGCGTCTTCAAGCTTGGCGGCACGATTTACAGCGTCGCCGATCACGGTAAACTCGAGCCGGGTCTTGGACCCGATCACACCGACGGTTACGGTTCCGGCTGCCGCAGCGGTTCCAATCCGAAGCTGTCCTGGCCAGCCTGCTGAAGTAAACCGCTCCTGCTCCGCAGCGACACAGGCAACCAGCTTCTCGGCGGCTCGCAGTGCGTCGGCTGCATAGGTTTCGGACGGGTAGACGGCGCCAAACGTCGCCAGAATGCCGTCACCGAGAAACTTGTCCACGCTGCCGCCTTCCTTATTGATCACCTCGACCACAAGGTTCTGATATTCGGCAAGAACAGCCAGAACCGTCTCAGGATCAAGGGTTGCCGAAGTTGATGTGAAGGAACGGATGTCGGCATAAAGGATCGCCGCCTCGCGCAAGCTGCCCTCACCCGCCTCAAGAGCAGTGTGGGCGTCGGTAATTGATGCCGCCACTTCCGGAGCGAAGAAGCGGCGCAGATCCTGCGCAGCAGCCTGATCCCGCGTCGCCTCGAAAAGCATCGACCGGCCGCGATACAACGCTACGGACAAAATGATGGTCACGGCAAGGATGACCATGGTTTTATCGAGCTCAGCGCCAATCAGGATCGAGTTCCCGGTCAGGTAGTCGACGTAATTGCGCGTAACGCGCATTGAATCCATGTCGGCAAAAGCTGCGTAAAAAACGAGCCCAAGCCAACCTGCAACAGCGACCAGTCCCGTCGTCAGAACGAAGCGCGGATCAAACCTGAGCGCTCTGAGGCCGATGAAAATGAAAACGTACATCAGCGTGGGCGTCTTCAAGTAAAACGACGGGTGTTGATCATACTGAATGTGAAACGAAAATATCAGCCCGACGAGAAGCGCCATGTCCACGCCAATTGAGATGAGCAGGTACCACTGCGGCAGTTCAAACCGATACGAAAGCACAAGGCGCAAGACGGTAAACAGGAAATAGGCGCCGAGCGCTATCGGCACGAAGTTGAAACCGGCAGTGCCTTCGGCTCGTGGTGCAATGGCGTAAAGTATCGAAAAAAACAGAACGAGACCCAGTTGAACCCAGCTGATCAGCCTTTCTGACGAAGCTTCACGCGCGCGAATTTCCGCACGCACCCGGTTCGGGATGCCTGTTTCGGGCGGTCCGCCCTGAAAAATGTAGCGGATCAGTTGGGTAATTGAGCTCATGTTTATCCACTGTCAAAAACAGAGCGGAGTTTCTCCTTTTAGCGGAATTTTCGCAATAAGCTGTGCGTGAAAGTGACCCGTCGTGAAGGCGCGGGCCTACCAGCCGCCGGTCAGCCGCAACTGTTCCACCTTTTGCAGCAGTTCGCCTTGTCTTCTGCAACCGGATTTGGATAGCGCCGATTTGATCTGGTTGCGCACAGTGTGGATACTGACGTTACGCTGGTCGGCAACTTCCGCCGCAGACATTCCCTTGGCTAACAGTAAAACGGTTTTTGCCTCCGCGTTGCTCAAGGCAAATTCCTGTTGGAGTTGCTCCGTTGAAGACATGGTGTTTTCGACAGCTTTGAACGCTAACAGGACCGCCTGCCCTCTGCCGTTCAAAAACGCTCCAAAAGGGGACTGGTCCAGATCGCCCAGTTTCATTCCAATCGTCCTGCAAGTCCACTCGGTGCCCTTTGCATCAATCAGTCTTGCATTGCCGAAAACATCCGAATGGCCATTGGACGATCGCCGAAGCAAAGAAACGAGCTGCGCCTGCATCTCTTCGGAGCTGAATTTCAGGCGGCGGTACATGTCGCAGCCAATCAACGATCCCTCGCCGAGCATTTTTTCGCCTTCCGAGCATGCGTAGTGAACCATCATGGCCGGATCTACGATCAGGATCGCTGTGCCTGTGCCAAGCAAATGCCTTTCAGCTGCCCACTTTTCGAACGTCAACCCCATGATCATTCGATTGACCTCAAGGGACTGCCGGATAACCGGGGCCAGTCTTACGCAAAGTTGCAGCCAACCGTCCTCATGTTTGTCCTTGTCTCTTGCGCGCACGTTGCCGCCGATCAGAAACATCCGGCTGGCGTCGAAGGCGAGCATGGATCCGCCGCCCGCATGAATGTCTTCGAGGGGCTCCAGAATGTCAGCGTAGAATTGGGTGCGCTTCAATTCAGATGGTGCGCACAACTCATGCGCCGTGATCGCGTCTCCAATGCCGCATTTGGCAAAATTCGCAGCATATGGGTTCCGGTCCGCGTAATGCGTTTCGTAAAGATGGAGAATCTCCGGATCGTAACCGGAGGCATATGCCAACGGCGCTGCCTTCGAAAGTTCATCGTAACCGATCAGTTGCGTGCAAACCTGCGTGCCCTGTGCACGTCCCATTGCATCCAGGAACACCTGCCATTGAGACGGATCGACGGAGGCGGCAGCAGCGAGGTTGGAAAGTTCGACAAGTTTTTCAGCCCGAACGACCACATGCTCCCCCAAAAAGTGGTCCGGGTTGCCTTTTCGGCGCACCGTGACGCTACAACCTATCTGCAACCCGTAATTTATAGTCAGATATAGTCCATTTGGACCATGCAATTAATGCATACATCTAGTAAACAAGTCTTGATCGTGTTGTTCAGTCTGAGGCAGCGCCAATTTTTGCTGTTCGGACTGTAATCCGAGTGCAGCATGGGAATTCCCGCATTCCCGCACAAGGCGAGCGATCAATTTTTTAGCTGTGTTGTTTTTTGGGCGGCCATTTGGGCCGCCATTTTTTCTTCTAGTCGCCGTCTTCCGCACTGTTCGAAGCGATGAGCCATTCGTCGTGCGTGCTTATCTTCGATAAAACCCAGCGATGCTTCCGCGTTGCCGGAAGCAGGAAAGCGAACGAAAAAGGCGGCCCCTCATGTGGGACCGCCCGAACACTTCTCAGATTGTTCTCGTCAGGCTTTCTGACGCTTGCGTGCAATGGCAAAAACGCCAAGACCGCTCAACAGCAGCAGGCCACCAGCGGGAAGCGGCACAGTCGTCGGCGGCTCGAAGTGAACCGTCACGGCGTTGAGCTTCCAGTAGTCTTTTCCTTTCTTGTAGCCCTTGTCAAATGCACCAAACATAAACAAGGAACTCTCGACGCCGCCAAAATCCGAAAACGGATTGTCGTCCTGCCTGTAGCTCAGGAAATCGCCATCGCCATAAGATCCGTCACCACTCAGGTCGTATCCCCAGCGGAAATCGTCCTTGTTGTCGAAAAAGCTGAATGAAACCGAAGACATTTCTACGTCGACGTCTTCGCCGTTATAGCTGAAGCTTGCGGTGATGAAGTCACTCCAACCACTGCTGTCCACCTGGTGGCTGTTGTCGCCCGGGCTGTTGGTAACGCTCGCGCCGCCGTAGTAGCGCCCGATCCGGGCATCATCCGTGGCGTTCAATGTGTTGTTCGGGCCACCGATCGTGTAACCGTTCTGGCCGTTGGAAGTTACCGTCCGATCGCTGCCGGAAGCATCGAAATCGTTGGTGAACGCACCGGCTGTAAACGTCGCCGTCAGGCCATCCACAGTCAGCGTGAACGAATTCGACAGACTGTAGTAATTTGTTGAATCGCCCGGATACTTGGACAAATTGAACGTAACCGGAGTCGCATGCACCATGCTAACGCTTGCGAGAAGCAAAGCACCACTTAAAATTATCTTCTTCACGTTATATTTCCCGATGTCACAAATATCTAGAAAACACCACAACCATTCATTAACACATGGGTTGCATTACAGCAATAACCTTAATACCGCAAGTCACTTCAAGGCCGGTCGTCGAAAGAAATGACCTCTGCAACTCATATCCCTCCACCAGGCACGGCCGACGAAGCACAATCTGCGTTGTCGCGGATAGTAAGCAACTGGTTTTAAAGCGCGGGCACCGAAGTCGGAAAGCGACGCAGGGTTCCGGTCAAGGTCGCAGGATCATGCCCTCGCTTGCGACCAACGTCCCCGGATAAGCCTCTTGCGCCGCCAGGCCAATCTCATCAAGTTCATCATCGGAGCGCCGGGGGTCATGGTGGAACAAGACCGGCGTCTTGACATTCCCGACACGCGCAAGCTGCACAGCTTTCTGCCAGGTCGAATGGCCCCAACCCTTGAAGTTGTCGTATTCATCATCGGTGAACATGGCGTCATAGATCATGACGTCAGATCCTTGAACAAATGCGGGCAACGCCGCATCGATCTCCGCATCACCGTGTTCGTGATCAGTAATGATACAAATGGATTTACCGCGAAAATCAAAGCGATACCCGCAAGCTCCGCCGGGATGATTGAGCTTTATCGTGCGGATTTCCAGTTCGTCCGAGCGCGGAATGTTATCTCCCGCCTTGAAGGACTTGAATTCGACGGCCTTCAATGTTTTTGCGGCAACAGGGAAGATCGGCGGCGACATGATGCGGCTGACAATGTCGACAAGTTTCGTACCGTCCTGAAAGTGGCCGGCCCAGGCCGTGACGGCAAAATTCGGGTCGTAGGCAGGCTTGAAAAACGGCAGACCGCAAATGTGGTCAAGATGCGTATGCGTGAACAGAAGATCAAACTTGCGCGCCTTTGCCTTGCAAAGCTCCATGCCGAAATTGCGCGCTCCAGAACCACAGTCCACGAGCACCAGTGCATCTCCGGCCCGAATTTCAAAGCAGGAGGTTTCTCCTCCGTAACGCAGCGTGCTTGAACCCGGTGTCGGTGTTGATCCTCTCACACCCCAGCAGCGAAGTAAGAATTCATCTGCCACGTTTTACTCCCTAATCACCGGAGGCTCCCCGGCGGGCATCTGCCAAGTCGCGGGTCGTCCGCTCGAGGCGCAATGCCAATGTTCGCATGACTTCTAATGAAATATCCGGAAATTCTTTCAATAGTTTCAAGAAATCGTCTTTGGACACCGTCAGAACGTCCATATCGTTCGCAGCAACCAGCGTCGCGGTTCGTGGTACATCACACAAAATCGCGATCTCACCGACAATGGAATTCTCTGAAACCTGAGCGACTTGTTTCTCGCCTTCCGGAGTATCTACGAGCACGTCCGCCGATCCTGCCAGGATAATGAAAGCGCAGTCTCCCTCCTCACCTTGCGAACAAAGGCGCTCTCCAGACGTGTATTCCGTGCGTTCACTAATGAAGGCAAGCAGACGCAGCTTGGTTTCATCGATGCCGTGAAACAACGGCACCTTTCGAAGGGCTTCGACTTCAGTTTCAAGCGTCATGCTTTGCTCCCGACTTATTGTTCTTCTGACATATTTTTATCTGGGCATGCAATCGGTGTTGCAGGTCTCCTGTGTTCCCACGCACTGGCGAC
Organism: Roseibium sp. HPY-6; assembly: GCF_040530035.1. Classification (NCBI taxonomy): domain Bacteria; kingdom Pseudomonadati; phylum Pseudomonadota; class Alphaproteobacteria; order Hyphomicrobiales; family Stappiaceae; genus Roseibium; species Roseibium sp. HPY-6. The sequence continues at coordinate 2,019,754 of NZ_JBEWCD010000002.1, read as the reverse complement.
CATCTACCCTGTATCTGTCATCCGTCCCTGATCCAAAACGAATCGCTGATCAAATTCCGCGGCGATCTCAGCGTTCGATGTTCCATACAAAAATGTTTTTTCGGACAAGACCTCCCGCAAAGCACTGCGTAGGGTCTTGTCATCTTCGGTCAGGCCGGTCGCAATATCATCCAATATGGTGATTTTTGCGTTCTTCAAAAGACCACGAACCAGTGCGATGCGCCGGCGCTGCCCCGCGGACAGGCGAGATCCGGACACACCGACATGATAGCCGAAGCCGGCGTAGATAATGGGATGGCGCAGGCCAGTCTCCTCAACGATTGTGCGAATGACGTTGTCAATGCGGCGGCGCGCGTCACGGCGATCGACGCGTGCGCGACCGAAAAGCAGGTTGTCCTCAATCGTCAGGGGCGGCAGATAGACATCCGGATCGAAGGCAACAAAGCTGTCGCCGCTCTTGACCACACTTTCCAGGAATTTTTTGCGCGCCTCGATAACTTCGTCGCGCAAATCATCGGTCATGACACCCAGACGATGGCGGGCGGGAACGAGCTTGAAGGCAAGCCCCGTAAGGCGTGAACGGTCCGCATCTGTCAATCCGGGTCGTTGCTGCCCGGATTTTGCAATTCTGACGATACGCTCAAATTCCGGCAGTTCATCCTGGTTGATGAACGAATACGAGCCAAGAAGACCACTGTCACCAGACACGTTTGCAAACAGCTCCAGCATGGTCTCGGCGATTTTCTGACCGATCTGCTGAAGCTTCTGGTCGAAACCGGTTTCGGCCAGGAATTTCTTGACCTCCTCCAGCTCCGGGACCTGGTCCATTGTGATCTCTGGATCGGACGGCACGGCGAAAAAGAGATTTTCCGCCAGGCTGGCGCTGGCGTTGAAGCTGTCCCGATTCCAAAGTTCAACCAGCCCACTCAGCTTCGGCTCGTTGGCGATCCGGCCGGCCAGGCTTTTGCGGACATTGAGGATTTTTTCGGCAAAGGCGTCGTTCATCGATGGGTCGAGCCTGGATTGCAGCCCGAGCCGGTAGATATCGTTGTCGAGACGCACCGTCTCCAGCAGCTCAAGTGCTTTTTCGTCGAGCTCCGCATCGTTGTTGACGCCCGCCGCGGCAAAGTCGTTCCATTCGGCAGCAAGATCATAGACGGGATTCTTGGTCTGGTTGGCTTCGTTGACGCGCCGCTTGTATTTCTTTTTTTCTTCAGCGCTGCGTTCGGGGGGAACCAGCGGCCTGTGACGCAGACCGTAGTAGAGATTGTCCCGAATTGTCCCTGTCCACACGTGAACGGCCCCGCCCACGTAGGCGATCTCGCGCCCCAGTGTTGAATCCGTAAGCTTGTCCAGATCGTGATCGCCGATCAAAACTTTTCCCGAAGATGCGGATACAAGCCCTGCGGCCAGTTGCAGAACTTCGGACCGGCCCGACCCGTCCGGGCCGACAATCGCGCTTGAGGATCCCGCCGGAACGGTAAGCGAAATGTCCATCACTTCCTGACCGGCAGCACCACCTGAGAAGCTGACACGTTCGAATTTCACATCGCCGTCGAGCTTGACATCGTCGTCGGCGGTCAGGCGTTCCGTGTCGTGAATGTCCGGCGGATCGAAATTCTCCACAACGGTCTGATACTTGACGCTGACATCGGCAGTCATCTGGTAAAATGACAACAAGAGTTTCCAGGGACCCGCAAGGTCCTTATAGGCCGCAATGACAGCCAGAAGCGCACCGATGCTGAGATTTCCCTGAATGACCAGATAGCCGCCGATAAGGTAGAAAAAGAACGGCGTCAGCTGGTTCATGAAATTGTTCAGGAACTTGATGAGAAACTTGCGATTGAAGATCTCGTAGCGGATCTTGAAGTTCTCATAGAGCCGATCGGAAATGTCTGCCGAGTGCCAGGCAGCCGCATCGTTGGCGTGAATTTCGGCGACACCTGTTATGCTTTCGCCGACCTTGTCCGCGATGACGCGAACGTTCTTGACCCGCTTGCGCGACAGCAGAATGACCTTCTTCTGCAGCATCGGGATCACGTAACCCTGGATCGGATAGGAACTGACTGCCGCAAGTCCGAGCAAAGGATCCTGCATGAAAATGAAACCGAGCTGCACAATCAGCATACCGCCCTGGTATGCCGGTAGAGCAAATGCTTCGCCGATATAGCCGCCGACATCCTCCACTTCCGATGTGATCATAGGGATGATTTCACCGGAACTTACTTTACGGAAATGTGGAAGTCTAAACCGCAGAACGCGCTGGAACAGCTCGAACCGCAGACGCCGCAGCATTCGCTCGCCGAGACGGCCTTTATAGACGTTGAGGTAGAATTTCAGCCCGTTGGAAACGACAACGAGACCCAGAAACGTGCAACAAAGCAGCACCAGGTAAGGGATCTGATCAAAATCGAAGCCAAAAACATTACGCGGAAAATTGTCGCCCTGAACGGCATCGTTGACGATCAGTTTTGGTAATTCGAGCAGAAAATAGACCACCGGATAGGTAAGAACGGTGACCATGAGTATAAAAATCTGCTGGCGAGCACTATACTTCCAAATAAATCCAAAAAGGCCTTTTTCCATTTGCTCGTCCAAACACTTATGGATCAATTATGTTCAAGCAGATCATTTTGGTATATTAGCGATCCAAATACGATGCGCCAGACAGGATTAGCATTTGCCACAAACAGTTTAAATCTGTTCGACCCCGAAATTTGCACCGTCGCAGATATCCGGACGTGACAACCATCGGGCAGTTGAGACATAAGCTTCCTAGGGCAGCATTACAAATCAGGGGCAGTATGAGTTCCAAAACGCCGAAAATTCTGATCTACAGCCACGATTCGTTCGGACTGGGTCACCTGAGACGATGCCGTGCAATCGCGCACTCCCTTGTTGGGGACTTTGATACGCTTTCCGTCCTGATCCTTTCCGGCTCCCCGATCATTGGAAGTTTCGAGTTTCGGTCACGCGTTGATTTCGTTCGAATTCCCGGCGTTATTAAGCTGCGCAATGGCGAGTACACCCCTTTGTCTCTCCATATCAACATCGACCACACACTGGCGATTCGCTCGTCCATTATCGAGCATACGGCAAAGGTTTTCGAACCGGACATTTTCATCGTCGACAAGGAACCGCTCGGCCTGCGCGGCGAAGTCCTCGGAACACTGGAAGCGTTGAAGCAGACGGACACACGCCTGGTGCTTGGCCTGCGCGACGTCATGGACGATCCGCAGGTCCTCAAAGAGGAATGGGAGCGGAAGAACGTCTATCCGGCGCTCAAGGATCTTTACGACGAAATCTGGGTGTACGGTCCGCAGGATATCTGCGACCCGCTTGAGGGGATTTCCGTACCTGACGGTGTTCTGGAGAAGCTGCGCTACACCGGATACCTGCGCCGTGACCTGCCGAGCTCGTCCCTGGAACAACACGCACCGTCACCCTTCGGTGAAGAGCCCTACATTCTCGTAACGCCCGGTGGCGGCGGCGACGGAGTGGAAATGGTTGACTGGGTCATGCGTGCCTATGAAACCCGGCAGCGTCCGCTCTTCCCGGCACTGATCGTACTCGGACCCTTCATGCCGGCGGCGGCGGCTGCGCAGTTCAGCGAACGCGCCGAGCATCTGCGCGATGTCGAGATTATCCGGTTTACGCCCCAGATCGAGCCCTATCTGGCGAACGCAACAGCGATTGTCGGCATGGGCGGATACAACACGTTCTGCGAGATTCTCTCGTTCAACAAACCAACACTGATGGTGCCGCGCGTCATACCGCGCAGAGAACAGGCAATCAGAGCCGAGCGGGCGGAACAGAGCGGCCTGTTGAGGGTCTTGCCGATTGACCGGTACCCGGACTCGGACCTGATGGCCGCAGCTCTTTCCGACCTGCCAACGCTGCAACCGCCGTCGTCTGCCGGCGTCGACAATCTGCTTGATGGTCTTGATGTTATCTCGGGCCGTGTCGGCGAGATCATCAGTACACATCAGTCTGAGGGTGCCGCTCGAAAACTGGTCAATTTCTAACCGGCGCAAGCTTCTTCCCAATCATCTGGAACCATCACCCACATGTCCCGTATCGCCGTCGTGGTCAAAGGCTACCCGCGTCTGTCCGAAACCTTTATTGCCCAGGAGATGCTCGGCCTTGAGAGGCGTGGTATCGAGATCCTCATTGTTGCGCTCCGAAGACCCTATGATCCCTACATTCATGACCTTCACCGACAGATTTCGGCCGAAGTCATGTATCTGCCGGAATATGTGAAAGACGATCCGGCGCGCGTCGCAAGAGCAAAGAGATGGGCGGAAAAACAGCCGACATACAGCGCGGCAAAGGCGCTGTTCGATGCGGATTTCGCGCATCAGCCCACGGCCGACCGCCGGCGCCGGTGGGCGCAAGGCTGCGTGTTCGCGCACGAACTGCCGAAAGACGTGACCTGGATCTACACCCACTATCTGCACACACCATGCTCAGCCGCACGGTATGCCGCACACCTGTCCGGCCGTAAGTGGTCTTTTTCCGCGCATGCCAAGGATATCTGGACCAGTCCGGTGTGGGATCTGGAAACAAAGATTAACGATGCCGCATGGGGCGTGACGTGCACGCGGGTCAATGTAGACTATCTCAGTGGATTGTCTGCCACTCCCGACAAGGTCGAGCTCCTCTATCATGGCCTGGATTTTTCCGGTTTTCCGGATCCCGCGGCAACGGCTTCAACGCGTGACGGAAGTAGCGAACCAGTCAGATTGGTTTCCGTCGGCCGGGCGGTGGAAAAGAAGGGCTACGACGATCTGCTTGTGGCGCTATCGAGATTGCCCAAATCTCTCGACTGGCAGTTCACGCATATTGGCGGCGGCGAACTTTCAGAGGCGCTTAAAGCCACGGCCGAACGACTTGGCCTCTCTGACAGGATCGATTGGCGCGGCGCGCAGCCGCGAGAAGAGGTAATTGCGGCCTGTCAGCATTCCGACCTTTTCGTTCTTCCATCCAAGCTTGCCAAAACCGGCGATCGAGACGGCTTGCCAAACGTTCTGATGGAAGCACAATCCATGGGAGTTTGCTGTCTTTCGACCGAGGTATCCGCGATTCCGGAGCTGATCTTGCACGATGAAACCGGTGTCCTTGTTCAGCCCGGCGCGCCGGAAGAACTCGCTGAAGCTCTGCAAGCGCTGATAAAAGACCCCGAACGCAGGCGCGCATTAGGCGTTGCAGCTGCCAAGAGAGTGCGCACGCATTTCTCAACCGATCCGGGTCTCGACCGGCTGGCCGCGAAATTTCGGCCGGTGCTGTGAGCAGTCTGAACGGAAGGGCTTCATGAAAATCGCCTTTACAGCCCCCATGAAACCTCTGGATCATCCGGTTCCCTCCGGCGACCGGACGATGGGGCGGTTGATCGTAAAGGCATTGGAAGAAGCCGGCCATGAGATCCGCATCGCAAGCACGTTTCGATCGTGGCGCAAGGAAGGTAGCCGCGAAATACAGAAAGAGGTTGAGCGGGAAGCGTTGATTGAAGCAGAACGCATCGCGACTGACTGGACCCGCCAATCCTACAAGCCGGATGTCTTTCTGACCTATCATCTCTATCACAAGGCACCGGACTGGATCGGCCCGATGCTATGTGCAAATTTTGATCTCCCCTATGCCGTCGTCGAAGCAAGCCGCGCACCCAAGCGTCAATCCGGAGCCTGGGCCTACGGTTTTGCCGCAGCGGATACAGCTCTGAAGCGCGCCAATGCCGTCGCGGCGATCCACAATGCGGACGCGGAGTGTCTGGGAGCCGTCGTCCCAGAAAGTCGCCTGGATGTCCTCCTGCCCTTCCTTGATGCAGCCCCCTTCCAGGCGGCTGCTGAAGCTTCACGAAGGCCACCGGCCTCCGTGCCGTTGAAGCTGCTGACTGTTGCCATGATGCGCGAAGGTGACAAGATGCGCTCTTACGAGGTGCTGGCCGGTGCACTGGAAAACATTGCCGATCAACCATGGCAGCTGACCATTGTCGGAGACGGTCCGGCGAAAGAACATGTGTTGAAGCTTTTTCCTTCAAACAGAGTGACATGGGCCGGTGCTGCGAAGCCGGAACAGTTGCCGGCGCATTATGCACAGTCGGACCTTCTGGTCTGGCCAGCCATTCGCGAAGCCTTTGGTCTTGTGTTCCTGGAAGCACAGGCCAGCGGGACGGGCGTGATTGCCGGCGACACGTTCGGGGTTCCTGATATCGTTCGGGATAGCGAGACAGGTCTGCTCTCAGCGGAAGGAGATGCGGAGGCCTTTGCTGCCAATCTTGCCAGAGTGATTGAAAATCCAGCACTCGCAGACAAGATGGGCCGCGCTGCCAGCGCCCATATTCGGGAACGCCACACCTTGGAGGCCGGAGGTATTCGGCTTGAAAGCCTGATACAGAAGGCGATCGGGAACCATGCTCACGGACAAGAAGGCCAAACCAAGTGACGTTCAAGGCCTTTATTCACGTGCAGCATCTTCTCGGCACGGGCCACGTGGTCAGAGCTGCGAAGATCGGTAAGGCCCTCGCCGCGAAAGGCGCCGATGTGACGTTGACAACCGGGAACAGCATTCCACCGACTGTCGATGTCATAGGCCTCACCATTATCGAACTGCCGCCATGCAAAAGCCCGGACGCCGCGTTCAAGCGGCTTGTCACGCTGGAGGGGCAAGATATTGATGACGCTTGGAAATCAGCTCGCGTTAAAGCATCGATTCAAGCATTTGAAGCCGATGACTTCGATCTTTTGCTCACTGAGACCTATCCGTTCGGCCGCCGCCAGCTCGACTTTGAACTGACGCCACTTTTGGCCTCCGCCAAAGCAAAAGACCACGTTCCCCTGATTGCGACATCGATCCGGGACATTCTGGTGCGCAAGAAGGAGCTTTGGAAAGAAAAGTGGATGGCTGATCAGGCGCTCAAATACTACGATCGCATCCTCATTCATGCAGATCCGGATTTCATAACGCTTGCCGACAGTTTTCCGTTTGCTGGAGAAGTGGAGCACCTGGTTCGCTACACCGGATATGTCGGCGGCGAACAACGCACCGCGCCGGAAACGACGGACGGCAACGACGAGGTCATCGTTTCCTGCGGTGGTGGCGCGGTCGCGGAAGCCCTGCTGTCAGCGGCGCTCGAGGCAAGACCTCTCAGCCGGCGCGCGGAAGACGCCACCTGGCGCGTTCTCATAGGCCACGATGTTTCGCCAGACGCCTTTGCGATCTACAAGAAAAGTGCGCCTGAAGGCGTGATTGTCCAACGGGCGCGCAGGGACTTTCCGGACCTTTTGAAACGGGCTCGTCTTTCGATCAGCCAGGCTGGCTACAATACTGTGCTCGACGTTCTCATTGCCGGTGTTCCGGCCGTATTCGCGCCGTTCGCTCAGGAAAACGAAACCGAACAGACTCAGCGTGCGCAGGCGCTTGCGCGGCATGGCCGTGCCGTCGTCGCACCCGAAGCCGGTCTGACACCCGAGCGCCTCGCGGCAGCGGTGGACGACGCACTTGCCCTTCCCCGCAGCCATCACCATGTGCAGCTCGGCGGCGCTACAAACAGCGCCGATATCCTGATGCGCGATATGGAAGCCAGAACCTCATGACGCCCGACCGGAAACGCTTCACAGACGAACTTGTCGGGCATCTCGACTGGTTCGCCGAACGCGGACGGAAAGTGAGTTTCTGGTGGCGGGACGACGATGCGATCGAACCGACGCCAGCGCTCGATCGCATGCTGCAGATCGCCAATACCCATGGGATCGACCTTGCCCTGGCGGTTATCCCGAAGAATGCAACCGATGCGCTTGCCGAGCGCCTTTCGGACGAACCGCACGCCTTCGTCCTGCAGCACGGCTGGCAGCACAAGAATTTTCAGCTTAAGGAAAAGCGTGAAAAGGCGGCCGAGCTTGGATCAAGGCGCGACCCCGATGAACTGATGGCGCAGCTTGCAGAGGGAAAGGAAAGGCTTCAAAGTCTTTTCGGAGAGAAGTTCATTCCCGCAATCGTACCGCCCTGGAACCGGATCGATCCGGAGATCTCACGGCGCTTGCCCGGCATCGGTTTACCGGGATTGTCGACCTTCACCTTTCACAACTTTCCTCATGACCATCAGGTTCAATCACACATCGACATCCTGAAATGGAAAAAGCAGGTGCGCTTTATCGGCTGGGAAAGCGCCCGCCTGCGTTTCGACCTACAGCTTTGCCGTCGCAGGAACACCGGCAATGAACCGGTCGGACTGCTGACGCATCATCTGGCACATGACGAAGCCAGTTTTGATTTTCTCGAAGAATTTCTGGCAATCGCCGCACATCATGAAGGTGCCGCGTGGCCGGCAGTGACGGGGTTGTTCGGCTGAGGAAATCGCAGCTGTTTTCTATTTCGTTTCACTTCATCTTTGATGATGGCCTTGCCATGTCGCCCCTCGTCCCTCTTTCTGCGAAGTCATTTTTCCGCTGAGAGACGTCCCCAGTTCAACCTGGAATGACGGAGCGACGATCAACGCTGGATTTGGCCAAAACAAACGCTCGCACCTCGGCTACTGAGAAACCGGCAGGAAGCCTCATCACAGGGGCATTCGAAACATCGAAGGGTCTGCGATTACCGGGTTCCTGCCTTCGCAAGAATGACAAGTGAGAAGACAGCGACCTCAGGTAAGAAGCCGTTTTAAACTGATTGTCATTCCGGCCAAGCGCAGCGCGAGCCGGGGTCCAGTACGCAGCGGACTACCGGCTCCAGGCACAGGGTCGAAGCGCCGCGACTTCCAGACAGTTGTCCTGATCCGGATGGCGGCTGGTAAAAACACTTCAGCAACAGCCAAAAGTTTACTCCGCCGCAGTGACATTTTCCCGCAACGCACTGGCATACCGCTTCCGCAAAAGCGCCAGTTTGGGGTCTATATAGGTCTTGCAGAACGGACGATCGGGACCGGACGCATAATAATTGCGGAACCTTTCGTCCGACGACTTGAACTCTGCGAGCGTGAGGACCTTGGTCACAAGCGGATCGTCAAACTCCCGCTGCAGCGCACGAAGTATCCGTCCAACCTTCACTCCCGTGCCGGCATCATAGACGTAGACGGCGGACCGGTACTTGCCACGCATCTTGTGATGCGACGTGCTGGAATGGGTGCGCAGGTGGATCTCAATCAGGCTTTCAAGCGGAATGGCGACCGGATCGAAGGTCACAAGTACAGCCTCCGACCATCCATTGTCGGGCGGGTCGGAGCGAATGAACCCCTGCTCCACCCGCGAAATGCCGGCAATCGCCTGAAAGACGGCTTCCGTACACCAGTGGCATCCGCCGCCCAGCCCGATCTTCACCTCTGCCTCCAATGTCATTCGTTCCTTTCCACTGTGCCAAAGTTTGTCGTTGCCGCAAAATACGGTCTCTGAGATTCCCCCAGGGCAGATTCACTCAAATTTCAGCACCTTGTCTCTTGGCGTAAAAACGTCTGGGCACTAGGATCGTTCCGACCTGCCTCCAATGGAGCCCTCCATGTCCCACGATCATGATCACGAGCATTCAGAGTTGTCAGACGTCGAACTGCGTGTGCGCGCACTCGAAACGCTGCTGACCGAAAAAGGATATGTCGATCCGCCGGCGCTGGACGAACTCATCGAGACCTACGAGACAAAAGTCGGACCGAAAAACGGAGCCATGGTCGTCGCAAAGGCCTGGACGGATCCCGAATACCATGCCCGCCTTATGAGCGATGCAACGGCTGCAATTGCCGAACTCGGCTTTGTGGGGCGGCAGGGTGAGCACATGGTTGCGGTAGAAAACATTCCCGGCATCCACAACATGGTCGTTTGCACTCTCTGCTCCTGCTATCCGTGGACTGTCCTCGGCTTGCCGCCGGTCTGGTACAAGTCAGCGCCTTACCGCTCCCGCGCAGTGCGCGACCCGCGTGGCGTCCTGGCGGAATTCGGCGTGACACTGCCCTCCGGGACAGACATCAAGGTCTGGGACTCCACGGCAGAAGTCCGCTACCTGGTCGTCCCTCAAAGACCTTCAGGGACTGAGGGGTGGGACGAGAGCGAACTGGCCGCACTTGTCACACGCGACAGCATGATCGGGACCGGGCTTGCGCTTGACCCGTCTGAACGGGAGAGTGCGGCATGAATGGAGCACAGGATCTTGGCGGCCAAATGGGTTTCGGGCCGATCGAGCTTGAAGAAAACGAACCGAACTTTCATGCCAAATGGGAAGAACGTGCCTTTGCGCTGACCCTTGCCATGGGCGCGACCGGGACCTGGAATATCGACACCTCACGCTTTGCGCGGGAATCGTTGCCGCCCCCTGTTTATCTTTCTTCCAGCTACTACAAGATCTGGACGCTCGGGCTTGAAAAACTGCTCGTTGACCATGAACTTGTGAGCGAAGAGGAACTCCGGGCCGGTCAGTCACTCGCGCCTGCCAAACCGCTGAACCGGGTCGTGAAAGCGGATGAAGTCGCCGGCATTCTCGCAAAGGGTGGCCCGGCCGACCGGCCACAACAGCAGCCTGCCCGCTTCAAGGTGGGTGACAGGATCCGCACCAAACGCATGAATCCGGAGCATCATACGCGTCTCCCCCGCTATGCCCGCGACGCCCCGGGCACAATTGAAGCCGTTCATGGTGTCCATGTTTTTCCAGACACGAATTCGCGAAAGCTGGGCGAGCAGCCGACCTGGCTCTACGGGGTCGTCTTCAAGGGAACCGATATCTGGGGTGATGACAGCGATCCTGATTTGACCCTTCGTCTCGATCTCTGGGAGCCTTATCTTGACCTTGCCTGACGCAGCTACGTTCATGCCGAGGCTTCCGCTGGACCAGGACGGCGGACCGGTTTTTGCAGCCCCTTGGGAAGCGCGCATATTCGCCATGACAGTGCAGGCGCACGAAGCCGGTATGTTCGAATGGCCAGAATGGGCGGAACACCTCAGCGCGGAACTTGCAAAAGACGGCGATCACGAAAGTGCTTCGCTCAGCTACTATGACCACTGGCTCAACGCTTTCGAAAACATCCTGAACGCGAAGGGCGTTGCCGGCACCGGACAGCTGGCCGACCTCAAAGCGGCGTGGGACGAGGCAGCCAGATCGACGCCCCATGGACAGCCCATCGAGCTGAAAAGATGAGTGGCTGCAGATGAAGCTCAAGGTCCCCCCACCGCTTATCCTGATCGTCGCGGTGACGTTCACTTATGCCGCCGCGTCCTGGTTTCCGGGGCTGACCTTCGACTTCCCCGGACAATTCGTACTGGCGGCGATCCTGTTTTTCCTTGGACTTGTGCCCGATATTCTGGCGCTTTTGACTTTTGTCCGCCGGAAAACCACCGTCAACCCGATGGCACCGCAGGAAACAAGCGCACTTGTAACCGATGGAATCTACAGGATCAGCCGCAACCCCATGTATCTCGGACTTCTCTTCCTTCTGATCGCGGCATCGCTCTATTTCAGCAGCTTCATGTCGATCCTGATCATTCCCGCCTTTGTCGCCTACCTGACGGAATTCCAGATAAAACCAGAGGAAGAGATTCTGAAACAAAAATTCGGCGAACCTTATGAAAACTACCTGCGGAAAGTGCGTCGCTGGGTGTAGTCGGTATGGCCACCAGTATTTCAGGCGCCGAGATAAAGACCGCTCCACGCTTTGAATGCATCGGCGGCAAAGCGCAGGAAAGCGCGAATTCGAGCAACGTTTTTCAGATCCGGATGGGTCAGGACCCAGATGTCGAGATACCGCGAGGGCTCCATACCAGGGATCCGGATCAGGTCGGGATCGGGATCCCCCAGGAAGCACGGTAGGCGACCGACACCCATGCCGACTTTCACGGCCGCCACAAGCGCAATCATGTCATCCGCAACCAGGCTGATAAACGCGGATGGATAGCGCGAGCGGATGTCCTTGGGCACGCCCTGCCCCCACCATTTGAAAGTCACACACGGAAGTGGTGCGCTGGCGTGGCTGGTTTCCAGAATGTCGCGGTGTTTGCGGGCAAAATCGCGGGACATGTAATAACAACGGTTCTGGCCGGTTGCCAGACGGCCGAACAGCGTCTCGCCGGGATTGTCCGTCACTCTGACAGCGATATCCGCCTCGCGGCGATGAAGGCTGAGCTTCTCGTTGGCCGCGACCATCTGCAGTTCAATCCGGGGATGGCGCTCGGCGAATTGCTGCATGATCTCTGCAAGCTGCACCTGGAAAAGCAGCTGAGCGGCCGTTATTCGCAGCGGGCCTTCCAGTTCGGCATCCTGAGCGGTGATGCGCGTATCGAGGGCCAGCACCTCCGCCTCCATGCGCTTGGCGGCAGCGACAGCTTCTGCACCGGCCGCGGTCGGCACGAAGCCTTCCGGCAGGCGTTCGAAAAGCCGCGTTGCCATACGCTCTTCGAGCGCGGACAGGCGGCGAGAAACGGTAGAGTGCGTGACGCCAAGCCCCTTCGCTGCCTTCGTCACATTGCCGGCATTTGCGATAGCCAGCACGAATTTCAAGTCGTCCCAGTTCTCCATCGAGGTATCAATCGCAGTTAAATCAAAAGAATCCGATGTCTTTTTCCAGCGGTGCATTTTTGCACATCCCTGTTTGGAAATTGAGCATTTTTTCGCAGTCGCATCTCGGGTTAGCGTTCGGGCACTTCAAACGCGAGGAGACATCCCATGTCCGTACAAGCACTTGCCATGATCACAGTCACCGACAAAGAGACGCTTGGCGCTTATCGAGAAAAGGCTGCGGAGGCTCTTGCCAAGCATGGTGGCAGCGTCGTGGCAGCCGACCCGGACGTAACCGTACTGGAAGCAGCTGGCGACACGCCGAACATCGCAGCCCTTCTGTCGTTTCCAAGCGTCGATGCTGCAAAAGCCTGGCGTGAAGACCCGGATCTCGCAGACATTCACGCACTGAGGAACAAGGGCGGAAAATCGACGATTGTCGTGCTGCCGGGTTAACGCCTGGTCAGCCGAAATTTCGAACCGAAAGGTCCCAAAGAATGGCGTACCAGGCTCAGGGAGCCTTGTGCGCCTCCTCTATTTTCAAGTTTCTTATTGTCATTTTTGACCATGACGTACGTGGCGCATGGGTTGAAAAACCTGATAAATAAGTATTCCTAATTGAACCCATAAGAATTACTGATTGTACGATTTTCAAACGCTCAACTTACACTTACACCGTGCTTCGAAGTTTATTTTTGAACGAAGCACGCATTTTGATAGCTGATTTTTTTGGAGAATTGATTATGGACAGACGCCAGTGGTCCCATGACATGCGTGTATCTGCAGCCGAACGGGCAAGGGCACGAGAACATCCAACCCACAAAGCCAACGGCGATGAGCAGAAGTTTGCCACCGCCAACTACGCCATGTCCTTTACCAAGGGCCTGGAGCACGATTGTGCAACGGGTCTGGTGGAAAAGCCCGAACATTTCGAAGCCTTCAGAACCGCGATCGACAAAGGCGAAATCGCTGCGTTTCAAGATGGAACCGTACCGCCGGCAAACGACAAAGAGCGTCAGTGGGAGGCACCGACGGCCGGTGTCGTTGGCGATCTGGAAGGACCGGACGCCCAGGCTGTGACGATGCCCCCTGCCCCGCCACTCGGGTCAGACGAGCTCGCCTACGAGATGGCTGAGGTCTATGAGCTGGCGCTTCTGCGCGACGAGCCCTTCACCGTTTTTGAAGGCAAAATGACGACCGCCGCGGCTTCGAAGAAAATCACGCACAGCCTGAAACGGCTGAACGCACTGCAATACACGGCCGACGGTTTTCCGGGGCGTCCGAGAAAACACGGCGGCAAACTGATCACTCCGCAACAGGCATTTCGCGGCTCGGCTCCGGGCGCTGACGCCGGGCCCTACCTTTCGCAATTCATGCTGATCGGCAACCACTCACCGGGCAACCCCGCCGAAGTGAAGAACGGCGAAATCATGTACGGTCCGCAAAAGATCAGCCAGAAGGTGCCAGCAGCCCAGACCGGGCCGACCGGCGACTTCATGACGGAGTGGAACGACTGGCTCAAGGTCCAGAACGGTGCCAACACACGCAACAACAGCGTGTTGTTTCCCGCTGGCAACGGATGGAAATTTATCGCGACACCGCGCGACCTTGCCACTTATGTCCACGACGATGCGCTTTATCAGGCTTACCTGAATGCCTGTCTGATCCTGCTCGGAATGGGTGCTTCATTTGACCCGGCATTCGATCCCCTTTCGGGCCATGGCCAGCAGGCGAAAGGCGCAAATTGGGAAGCCGGCGGTTTTGCTCTTTATGGCGGTCCGCATATTCTGACACTGGTCACCGAAGTTGCCACCCGGGCCCTGAAGGCGGTCCGGTTCCAGAAATTCAACAACCATATTCGCCTGCGTCCTGAGGCACTCGCTGCGCGGATCGAAAAGGCCGCCGACATCGACAACTGCTATTTCTACGGTGAAAAGGTGTTTCAGGACCTGGAACACAGCATTGCCGATACCGTCAACGCAATCAGAAGCGGAAATGCGAGTGGAACCGCATTGCTGCCGATGGCCTTTCAGGAAGGCTCGCCGATGCACCCGGCCTATGGTGCTGGCCATGCGACTGTTGCCGGAGCTTGCGTGACTGTTCTCAAGGCGTATTTCGATACCTCTGCGGTGCTTGTCCATCGCAAGCAGAAAAACGGTGATGGCAAGGCAGACAATGAGATCGCGTTTCGCCGCCCTCTCAAGAAAGGCGCCAAGACGGGCAAGCACACCTTGTCAGCCGATGATATGCCTGTTGCCTTTGTGCCCAAGGATGCAAGCGGCAATCAGCTGGTAGAATCCAAAAACCTGACCACGTTCCTGACACTCGAAGGCGAGCTCAACAAACTCGCTGCCAATATCTCGATCGGGCGGAATATGGGCGGAGTCCACTACTTCTCCGACTATTACGACAGCCTGCGCATGGGCGAGGAAATCGCCATCCGGATGCTTGAAGAACAGGCTCTGTGCTACTCAACCGACCCCTTCGTCATGAGCGTTCCAACGTTCGACGGCGATGTGGTGCGGATTGGCGCCCGGTAGGTCTTGAGAAGCGGAGCGGCAGGCTTTCCTGCCGCTCCGCGTCGTCCGGTTTGCCTGCATTCGCTCTGCCGTGAAGTCTGAAGAAGCTTGAGCAGAAACGAAGCACTCAAATATTCAGACAGCAACAAAATTCGAAGGTTGGATGTGGCTCTGAGGGCGAATCCAACATCGACTATCCGCTCGCGCACAAAAGTCTAGTTTCTACCGGGTCCTTAGCCTGACCAGAAACAGGCCAAGTGGACTCTGAAAGGTGATCCAACCTTGTCATCCCTGCGAAGGCAGGGATCCATTACCCGCGCGATCCCGGCTGTAGGACAAAAAATCAACGCACAGCATACTGGATCCCGGCTCGCGCTGCGCTTGGCCGGGATGACAAACCGTTTGCTTTGGTTAGTTGGGTGTCAACGATACCTAACTGTGAGGCTTCACAAGCCGCATCCGCCATGTAACGCCTTTCTTGTCCGATACAAGGCGGTAGTCGTCGAGGACTTCCCATTTCGTTTCGTCGTCGGTTGCCGCCCAGAGGCTGTTGATCAGCTTGTTGGCGCCGGACTCAGGCCGCTTCGGGGAATACATGGAAAGCGCGATGACGCCGTCTGGCTTCAGAAACGGTACATAGCGGCTGACCACGGCTGCCGGATCGTCCGCGAAGTGCAGCACTTCGTTGAACACGATGGCTGAAAAGGCTTCACCTTCCTGCGGCTCAAACGTGTGCATGTCACCGGCACGAAGCGACGCGATAGCCGGATCGACATTGGCAATTTCAAGCGAAGCAGGCGACAGATCCATGCCGACGTAACGCTTGATACCCATGGGCTGCAGCCGCTCATAAAGCAGTCCTTCACCGCAGCCGATATCGAGGACCTCGTCCATGGAGCCGGTCAGGGACAGCCACATGCCGATGATGCCGTAGCGACCACTTTCGGGAAGCGAGCGTAGAAAGGCCCAGCGCCCGGCTTCGTATTCTTCGTCCCAGCCTTCGGCAGTGGTGGCATTTTTTGACATGACGGCTTCCTGACAGCAAAGGCGGGCCGAAGCGGCCCGCCGGATCAATTCGAATTTCACGAGCTTCACTTATAGGGATCTGCCGCGTCGCGCAAACCATCACCCAGGAAATTGAACGCCAGAACAACGATTATGATCGGGATCACGGGTGCCATCAGCCAAGGATAGACGGTAACGACGGAAATGTTCTGGGCTTCGTTCAGTAGAACACCCCAGGACACGGCCGGTCGTCGCAGTCCAAGGTTCAGGAAGGAGAGCGCCGTTTCCCCCAGGATCATGGCCGGAATGGACAGGGTCGCCGAGGCAATGATGTGACTGGTGAAACCTGGCAACAGGTGCCTGGTAATGACGCGTTTCGGCTTGGCGCCCATCAAGACGGCTGCCTTGGCGTATTCTTCTTCGCGCAGGGACAGGAGTTTTGATCGGACCGCGCGTGCCAACCCCGGCCAATCCAGCAAGCCGAGAATGATGGTCAGTCCGAAATAGATCCAGATCGGGCTCCAGGTGACCGGCAAGGCCGCAGAAAGCGCCATCCAGAGCGGGAGTTCGGGCAGCGAGCGAATGATTTCGATCATGCGCTGGATGATGCTGTCCAGGATGCCGCCAAAATAACCGGCTATACCGCCGAAGAAGAGGCCAAGAACGATCGAGATCGTGACACCGACAAGACCGACGGTGAGCGAGAGACGTGCGCCATAAACAAGTCCGGAGAACTGGTCGCGGCCAAGCCGGTCCGTTCCGATCAGGAACAGCGTTCCGCCCTCGGCCGCGCAGAACAGGTGGAAGTCGGCATCAAACAGACCCCAGAACTCGTAGGAGTCTCCGCGGCAGAAAAAGCGGATCGGCTGGACGTCATCGGTATTTTCCGTGAACACCCATTGCAGGGTCTCCATGTCGATCTCCGACGTCATGCCATAGACGAAAGGGCCGACAAACGAGCCTTCGTGAAAGAGATGCACCGACTGAGGCGGCGCAAACAGATGCAGGCTGTCGCGCGAATTCGGGCCGTAGGGTGCTATCACTTCGGCAAAGGGGACGCACAGGTAGAAAAGGATCAGCACGACACCGGACCAGACAGCAATCTTGTGGCGCTTGAATTTCCACCACATGATCTGCCACTGGGAAGCCTGGTAAAACCGCTCCTGTTCCTCCGTCATTTCTTCCGTGACGGCCGGATTGAACGGCGTCGGATCGACATAATGTTCAACTTCGCGGGCGGGCGTGCCGTCTTTCGTATCCATGCTCATGACGATGCCCTCCCACCGAGACGTATGCGTGGATCAAGCACGGCCAGCAGCAGGTCTGAAATCAGCATGCCGATCAGCGTCAGCACCGCGACGAACAGCAGGATAAAGCCTGAAAGAAACTGATCCTGCGACTGCAGCGCCGAGAGCAGGATCGGTCCGACGGTCGGCAGGCTCATGACCACCGACACAATGACCGAACCAGAGACCATCGACGGGATCAGGTTCCCGATGTCGGCGATGAACGGGTTGATCGCCATGCGCAGTGGATACTTGATCAGCAACTGGTTTTCCTTCAAGCCCTTCGCGCGGCCCGTGGTGACGTATTGCTTGTGCAATTCATCCAGCAAATTGGCCCGAAGCCGGCGGATCATCGCCGCTGTGCCGGAAGTCCCGATAACGATCGTCGGCACGATCAGATGGGCCAGAACCGACATCGCCTTGTCGAAGCTCCAGGGCTGATCAATGTATTCAGGTGCCATCAGTCCACCGACTGACAGGCCAAACCATTGATTGAAAAGGTAGAGCAGGATCAGAGCCAATAGGAAGTTCGGGGTCGCCAGCCCAATGTAACCCAGAAACGTGAACCCATAGTCGCCCCAGGAATACTGTCGTGTCGCCGAGTAGATCCCGATCGGAAACGAAACGACGTAAACGAAAAGAATCGTCGCGAAATTGAGCACAATCGTCAGCGGGAGGGTCGGTCCCACCACCTGTTCGACCGGTTTGTCGAATTCGAAGGACCAGCCCCAGTTTCCCTGAATGAGACCATCGAACCCGTGCGGGCCCGGCCACAGGCCAATCCAGATCAGGTAGCGTTCGAAAAAGGGACGGTCGAGCGAGAACTCCTTGCGCAGAAATTCAAGCTTGGCGACCGAGGACTGCTCTCCGGACGATTTGAGAGCAGCTATCTGGTTGGAAATATAGTCTCCGGCCGGAAGCTCAATGATGAAAAAGGTCAAAAAGCTGATCACCAACAAGGTTGGGACCATCATGAAAATCCGGCGAATAATGTAATAGAGCACCTATACTCCCCTCACCCCGACGCGACCGCCGCAACACTCACCAGTGCATCACACGCGCACCTTCAAGTGCCAACCTTGTGGAGCTCCGCGGCGCATCCGGCACATTCACCCGGTCGCCCGTCCCCACTAAACCCCATTCCAATTGCGTCCGCGACGCAATCCTATTGAAAAACACAGTTCACATTCTGTGCAAGCTCACCACGTCATGCCGTGTTCTGGCAAATCAACAAGTCCGGGTGAACGGTCGCGCGGCAAACCGATATGTGCCCGGTTGTGACACTCTTCGATTTGCCGCGTGGTTTTGCGAAATTCTGCAAGCCGGCCTACTCGCTCAAATAGAATTCATCCATCCGATGAATGCCAAAATGAGCGCCCGGGTCCCAGCCATAGATGCCCTCAAGCGGAACATTCTTAACGTCCTTGATGACAACAGGTTGGCGGACACCCGAAACCAAACCGATATGGATGGTTTCCTCTGCGTGGATCTGAAGAATTTCCTCCCAGATCTTGGTGCGCTCTTCCGGTGTCTTCGACACAAGCCAGGACCGGTAGAGTTCCATCAACCGCTCAGCGGGCGGCCAATCGGGTTTTTCACCGCCTTCGCCCTGGGTTTCATAGTAGTCACCCCATGAATGCCAGGACAGTTCATCGCCGCGAACCGGAACGTAGTCGGATGGTGGCATTTCCGAGGTGGGAATGCCGTTTTCAAAGCCCCACCAGACTGACATCACTAGATCGCCTGCAATGGCGCGCTCGCGCATGTTGTCCCGCTGGCTTGGCTTTGCAAACAATTTGATACCGATCTCGCCCCACATCTCACTGACCAGTTCGAGAGCGTCTTCCTGAACCTGAGCCTCGCCGGCGGTCTCGACGATAATCTCGAGCGGACGACCGTCGGGCAGCAACCTGACACCGTCATCATCGCGCTCGGTCAGGCCGATCTCATCCAGAAGCGCATTCGCTTTTTCCGGATCGTAGTCCGCCCACTTGCTGGTGAACTCTGGCTTGTAAAGGGGACTTGCAGCCAGAACGGTGTCGTTGCCGGGTGTGCCAAGACCGAAGAACAGCACGCGATTGAGAAGAACCCGGTCAATGCCGAGCGACAGGGCGTGCCGGAAACGCGCATCGCGCAGGAGTTCGCGCCAGACCGGATCCTTTACCGTCAGGTTCGGTTTGATCGCGATCTCCGAACCCTTGGCATTGGACCAGAGCGCCGTCACATAATCGTTCTGCTTCTCGCCTTTTTTCAGAACAGTAATGTCCGAGAAACTCAAGTTGCGTGCCTGAAGATTGCTTTCACCGGCTTGCGATTTCGCCGGGATAAGCTTGCCATCGGCGACCGTCATGATGATTTCGTCAATATAGGGCAGCTGTTGGCCCGTGCTGTCGACGCGGTGATAGAAGGGGTTCCGCTCGAGCACGAAGCGCAGGTCGCTGTCGTCCCTCTTGCGGACCCAGGGCTGCAATGTCGGCAATTCAACATTGCGGGCGTTGTACATGTCGTCTTTCTTGTTGTGCAGCGGCGCCCAGCTGCGCGCCTTTACCTTGCCGGCTTCCTT
This sequence comes from Roseibium sp. HPY-6, assembly GCF_040530035.1. Taxonomy (NCBI): domain Bacteria; kingdom Pseudomonadati; phylum Pseudomonadota; class Alphaproteobacteria; order Hyphomicrobiales; family Stappiaceae; genus Roseibium; species Roseibium sp. HPY-6. The sequence continues at coordinate 1,999,919 of NZ_JBEWCD010000002.1, read as the reverse complement.
GGTAATGAAATCCGGATCACCGTATTTTTCGTGAAACTGCCTCAGGTAGTGCGAAGGCCGGTAGATGAACGGTGGCCGGGACTTTGCCAGCTCCGGCAGGAAAAGCGGGTTCGGGTCATCCCAGGTAAAACGGACCGTCGTGTCGTCGATAACTTCGAATTTCGGTCCTTTGCCGTTTACAACGAGGAAGGGCGGCAAGCCGGACGGCGTCAGGTTTTCATTGCTGACTATGTCCTCGAAGTAGTAGCGGATATCTTCGGCGTCGAATGGATCTCCGTCGGACCATTTGTGACCTTCACGTGTGTGCAGCGTGAATATCCGGCCATCTTCAACCTCGACATTGGCGAGAATATCGGGAACCAGTTCGAGTCTGTCGTTGTATCCCACCAGACGGGCATAGCCCCATACGTTGATCAACCGAACGTCTTTGGAACGGCCAATCAGGGTATCAAGCGAACCACCGTGCTGGCCGACGGTGCGTCCCTTTGCTTCCATATCGACAACAAGCGGTTCGGAAGGCACGCGCTCAGCGACAGGTGGAAGCGATGCATCCAGGCCCGGTGTTTCCTTCAGTTCCAGCGCCGCCAGCGGCGACGCGAGCAAGGCCGCTGTTACAAACAGCCCCGTCCTCTTCCAGTCCAGTAACTTCATGCTGCAGTCCCCTCTTGTGCCCCGGAATTCTTGAGTCCGGGTGCGCAAACAAAATGATCTGGTTCCATTTCGACCAGCGACGGTTCAACGCCGTCGGTAATGCGGAACGGTTCCGGCCAGATGTCCGGTTCGCTGGCTCTGTTGGCATCCAGCGCTGCAAAATCGAGTGGCGTCGACAAGTCCGGTTCCGGCACGGCGGACAAAAGCGCCTTGGTATACGGATGAAGCGGATTGCCAACGACTGTTCGTGTTTCTCCCAATTCGACCATGCGCCCGCGGCACATCACTGCGATACGGTCGGCCACATAATCTACCACAGCAAGGTTGTGGCTCACGAACAGATAGGTGAGGTTCAAGTCGCGCTTGAGGTCCTGAAGCAGGTTCAGGATCTGCGCCTGCACAGAGACGTCGAGTGCCGATGTCGGTTCATCGCACAAGATGAATTCGGGATTGAGCGCGAGGGCACGTGCAATGCCGATACGCTGGCGCTGACCACCGGAGAACGAATGCGGATACCGGCGCAGGAATCTCGGGTCCAGCCCCACAAGATCCATCAGATTGCGAACGCGCTCAGACCGTTCCTGCTGGGTGCCTATCCCGTGGACTTCGAACGGCTCGAGGAGCGTATCGTTGATCGTCATGCGCGGATTGAGCGAGGAAAAAGGATCCTGGAATATGAGCTGTACCCGGCGGCGGTAGTCCATCAGGTCCGCGCCTTTCAGGTCGGCAATATTCTCCAGTCCCTTGCCACGATTGTAGAGAACCTCGCCGCCTTCCAGATCAAGTGCTCTGAGAATGGCTTTTGCAGCGGTTGTCTTGCCGGATCCGGATTCGCCCACAAGACCAAGACATTCGCCGCGCCTGATCGTCAGGCTTATGTTGTCCAGCGCGGTCATGGTCTTTGTCCGCGCACTGAGCAATGATCCCTTGCGCAGAGAGAACCTCTTGGTGACATTGCGCATTTCGACAAGCGGCTCACCAGGGGCAACGTCGCAATGAGGCCTGTTCTTCGTCAGATCTTCCGACTTCAGTTCGATGGGCCGAATGGGAACGAGCCGGTCGTCCTTGTCCATATGAAAGCTCGGGACGGCATTCAGCAGCGCTTTCAGATAGTCGTGCTGCGGATTGGAAAAGAGTTGCTCCGCAGTACCCTTTTCCATGATACGGCCGTGATAGATCACCGCAATCTCGTCCGCCATATTGGCGACGACACCAAAGTCATGGGTAATCATCAGCACCGACATGCGCAGCTCGGACTGAACCTCGCGAATGAGTTTCAGGATCTCCGCCTGGATCGTGACGTCGAGCGCCGTCGTCGGCTCATCGGCGATCAAAAGCGCCGGACGGCAGATCATTGCCATGGCAATCATCGCGCGCTGTCGAAGACCGCCGGACAGTTCGAAGGGATAAGTGTCGAGGGCACGCTGGGGATCGGGAAACTGCACGAGACGCAGCATTTCCTGCGTCAGTTCCCGCGCTACACCACCCGAGACATCCCGGTGCAGCAGTGCTGCTTCGCCGATCTGGTCACCGATGGTGTGCAGTGGCGAGAGCGATGTCATCGGCTCCTGAAAGATGATCGCGACCCGGTTACCGCGCAGATGCCGCATTTGCGGCCCCTTTCGCTCCAGAGCCGCAATGTCGACCGGCGGCTCCGCCCCCGTCGGATCAGCCAGGATCACCTTGCCCGACGATATGCTTGCGGCTTGGGGCAACAGTCCCATGATCGTTTGAGAAATAACGGTTTTTCCGGAGCCGGATTCGCCAACAAGTGCAACCGTCCGGTTCTCAGGAACGACGAAGGATACGTCGTCAACGGCGCGCACGCGGCCTTCCGCCGTATTAAAATCAACCGTCAGTCCCTCGATCGAGAGAACATTCACCGCGTATTTCCTCCCCGGCAAGGATTGTCTGCGTGAGACTTACTAAGCCTTTTTTGCAAAACCAAGACAACCAAATTCGCCGATGGATAGCAATGCAGAAATCTGCAGATGCGTTCTGTGACCTGCATCACAACGATCAGAATCTGGTCTTTTTTTCAGAATCTTGCGTCAATCCGGCAAAAGCTGGCAGTGTTGCCCACACTACTCTGCAGCTGACACGGGAAGCTCTCGTGGTGAGGTCTTGCCGGTAGACGCAAGTGGGTGAGGATCTAACCAGTAAACTTCCATCAGACCGCTGCGCCCACGCAGATGATGCGCTCCGACCGGGCGCTTGTGCTGCTCACCAGGAAGCCTGGAGACCGTGTCCGCACTTGCAAGAATGGTGACTTCCGGCTCGCCTTCCACTTCCTTGCCGAGTGTTTGAAGCCTTTCCGCAGCATTCACGGTGTCTCCGACAACCGTGTAATTCCAGCGATCAAGCGCTCCCACATTCCCAACGACTGCGGGCCCGGAGTGGATCCCGATGCGCGTGAACATCACCGGCCGCCCCTCGGCTCTGGCGTTGACATTGGACTCCTTCAAAGCGGCGGCAATCCGCCGGGCTGTTCTAACAGCTGCCTCGGCATGATCGGGCCGCTCATCAGGGGCACCCCAGAACGCGAGCATGCCGTCGCCGAGAAATTTGTCGACTGTCCCGCCTTCCGATTCGACAGCCTCAACAAGGATCGCGAAGTGATCATTCAACAATCCTGCGGTTTCTTCCGCGCTCATGTGCTCCGAAAGAGCCGTGAAGCCGACAATGTCAGTGAACAGGATCGTCAAGTCGGCTTCGCGTGCCTCTGCCGCCTGCCCGCCGCCCAGCCGCATCAGCTTGATAAACAAGGAACGTGGTACATAGGTGTTCATGGCCTTCAGGCCTTCCACCATGGAATTGAAGGCAAGGGCGACCTGGTCAATCTCTGCGACGCGGCTGCGCGGCATCGGCTCAACATCGTTCAGCGACAGGCTGCCGACCCGCTCGGACTGTACCGCGAGATTGCGAAGCGGCCGCGCAACGCGTCGACCCAGCCAGAATGCAATCAGCACCGAAATGACCAAGGCACCAAAGCCAACGAACATTGACCCGGCTAGCCGGCGGACTTCTCTGGAAACTGTCGCGCTTTGATAGTACTGCCCAATCGTCCATGGCTGATCGCTGAAGCCGTCCAGCGCAGCCTTCATGATGATGTATTCATCGTCATTCGCTTCGACAAAAGACACATCGATTCCGAGCTCCGCGGCTTTCTGGAACTCATCGATCGGTTGTTCGTCGACCATGGCCGCAAGAACCGGATCTCCGAGATTGTGCCAGGCGTCCGGCAGATTCTCCTTGATCGAGCCGCCGGTCTGCAGCTCGCTGGCGTCCGAGTGCATGATCACGCGCCCGCTGCCATCAATGATGAAAATCGTGTTGGTGAACCCTTCGTCCTGGGCTCTGACGATATGCGAGAGGTCCTTCATCGACGTTGCCGCGGTCAGCGTGCCGATCAATTCATCGTCTCTCACAAGCGGGACCGAAACGTTGGCGAACAGTCCGACTTCGTGCTCGACCAACGGCCCCCAGGTAGGCGCGCTTGCAGTGTTGAGCGACGGAAGCTTCGTCGCGTTCATCCCAGGCGGTGGAACGTCCGCTTCGATGCGCCACAACTTGCCATTGGGCGCCCGGTAGATACCGATGCGCCGCCCGTCTTTCGACGTCATCACGAGCGTCGTCACGTCACTGTTCGACTTGAGCGCGATCGACAGATCCTCGAAAGTGCGCTCTCTGTCGTCCAGACCGAGCGTTCCATCGTCAAAATAAGGCTTCAGGCCAATGACCGCATTTTGCACGGAGGCAAAATGAGTGCGCAGCTGCGCCTCCAGTGCGTTCGTGCTCAGAATTGTCTTGTCATTGAGCAGCGAAAACGTGTTGCTGAAATTCGCACTGACGGACAATCCAAGCACAAGGCCGATCGCCAAGGCGACAAACGCGCCAAATCCCAGGCCGACAATGGATGTCAGCGGGAGCTTGATGCGTCGATCGCTGCGCTTGCGCTCTGCCATCAGAGACAGATCCCCTTCGTTGATCACAGCAGCTTACCTGCCAGACCGTTTGCGTCAAATTAAGGCGATCGGCACAATTCTCATTCTTCCGAATTAACGCTCAACGAGCTCTTACCGCGTGAATTCACGCAAGGCCCGTTCCTGCAAAAGCATGATGGTCTTTGCATCACAGATGTCTCCCGACCGGATCATGTTGAGCGCTTCCTTCAGTGGAACATGCATGACCTCGATGTCCTCGCCTTCGGTGACTTCGCCTCCACCATCACCGACCCTGTCCTTCAAATGGTACGTTCCTGAGTAAAATGAAAGGTATTCCGTCACCGAACCGGGACTCATGTGGACATCGAACAGATGCTCAAGTGCGGACACTTCGTAGCCGGTTTCCTCGATTAGCTCGGACCGCATCCGATCTTCAGGATTGGCCCCTTCCAACAACCCGGCCGGCGTTTCGATCAGGAACGGGTCCTTGCCGCTGAGCAGTACCGGCAACCGGAACTGACGCGTTAAAAGAACGCAGCCGGTGTCCGGGTTGTAGAGGAGGCAGGTTACCCCATTGCCCCGGTCATAGGCCTCCCGGATCTGCTCCTGCCAAGAACCGTCCTTGCGCAGGTATTCAAACCGGTATCGTGTCAGCTTGCCCCAATTGTCCGACAGGAGCGTCTGATCGATAAAGCGCAAATAGTCTGTGTCTTGCATATTATTGATACCTCAATTGAAATCGCTCACGAATTCCTAGTCGTGGCGTCCGGCGGCGCAAGGCCAAGCTCTGCAAGGACTTCCTGCGTATGTGCCCCCAAAGACGGTGCAGCGCGATCGAGTGCCAAATCGGCGTTTCGAAAGGCTATTGGCGTGCGCACCGAAGAGACCGACCCGCCGGCAACTCCGCCAGCGGGCAGGTCAACTTTCATGCCACGATGGGCGACCTGCGTGTCGTTGAAGACATCTTCGACCGAATTGATCGGTCCTGCGGGCACTCCTTCCAACTCGAGCGCGGCCAAAAGATCGTCTCGTGCGCGCGCTGCCGTTTCTTCACACAACAGAGGCACAAGCTCGGACCGCGCGGCGACACGCGCCGCATTTGTTGCGTATTTCGGTTGTTCGGCAAGTTCCGGACGCCCAAGAACCCCGCACAGCCTTTTGAACTGGCCATCATTGCCAACAGCAATGATCAGGTGACCGTCCTTTGCGGGAAAAACCTGATAAGGCACAATATTCGGGTGTGCATTGCCCAATCGTTTCGGCGCGTTTCCGGATACGAAGTAATTGAGAGCCTGGTTCGCCAGCACAGCCACCTGAGCATCAAGCAGAGCCATGTCGACCCATTCCCCGTCTCCGATTGTGTCGCGCCGCCGCAACGCTGCCAGAATGCCGATGACACCGTAAAGGCCTGTAAAGATATCCGCAAAAGCAACGCCGATCTTTTGAGGAGCACCGTCGGGATTGCCGGTCAGATCCATAATGCCGCCCATACCCTGGATCATGAAATCGTATCCGGCGCGATGCGCGTAAGGCCCTGTCTGACCGAAGCCGGTAATCGAGCAATAAACCAGCCCTGGATTGATCTGCTTCAGGCTGTCGTAGTCCAATCCATACTTCGCCAAGCCGCCGACCTTGAAGTTTTCAACAAGGACGTCTGCGTCGGCGACCAGCCGGCGTACGATTTCCTGCCCCTCTTCTGTCCGGAAATCAGCGACAACGGAGCGTTTGCCGCGGTTGCAGGAATGAAAGTAAGCCGCATCCCCCTCTCCTCCTGCGTCATCTGCGACAAAGGGCGGTCCCCATCCCCGCGTATCGTCGCCCTGGGGGCTTTCGACCTTGATCACATCCGCACCGAGGTCAGCCAGTGTCTGGCCTGTCCAGGGACCGGCAAGAATGCGTGCAAGTTCAACAACCTTTATGCCTTCAAGGGGTGCAGACATGGCTTTTCTTCCGGGATTTGTGGGAGCGATCAGGCGTCGGACGTCTTGCGGTAAATATGGTATCGGCCCGGGTGGATACCGTCCGGCTTTTCCATGATCTCGAAATTGGGCAATTCAAGCTTCAATGCGGTCAGCACGTAACCGCCGACAGCCATGCGTTCGTTGATCAGCGGTTCCAGCCAATTGACGATCGCAAGATCGTTTGTGGGGTCTGCCGAGCCGATGTCGATATGCGCAAAAGACGCCTGAGCGCCAACCCGGGGACCACAAAATGCGAGCGTATCGCGAATGTCGCCAAGGATCATGTGATCGGCATCCGGCGCACAGCTCGGGTGGCAGTTCATGGCAAAATCGAAAACAAAGATTTCCTTGTTCGGATAGATTTCGCGCAAATGATCATAGGTGCGGCCATTGCCAAGTCCCAGCTCCAGAACAGGACCTTCAACGGCGTTGACCTTGTCGACGAGGTATTCCAGCAGAATTTTCTGCGAAGTCATGCGGCGGATAAAACTGTCCAGACGGCTCATTCAAAACTTCCCTGTGACTCAAGACGCCCTTCACATAGTCAAAGGCAGGCATAAGGTCAAAACCTGCTCTTGAGACCAGACGGGTTGCATAATTCGAGACTGGTGAGATGGAAAAGGAAACAGTACTTTGCCACAATCCATGATCATGGTAACGCCTTAGCCGAGGATGCCGGCCAGATAGGTAACGAACGGCATTCAGTTTGACACATCTTCAGGAGACCTCGATGCGATCCGAAACGGCGCCGGCCATTCGGCTGGAAGACTATCAACCGCCCGCCTACCGTATCGACAAGGTTCACCTGACAGTTCAACTCGACCCGCTGGAGACCATAGTTAAAGCGGTGCTCTCCATTGTTATGCAGCCGGACACCGCCGTTGGCACGCCGCTCGTTCTGGACGGTGACGAGCTGACCCTGATCAGCGCAAGGCTTGATGGTGAAGACCTGTCTGTTTCCCGATATGAAGCTGCGCCTGACAGGTTCGAATTCTTCGAACCGCCGTCCGGTCCGTTCGAATTGTCGCTCACCACGCGGATCAACCCGCAGTCCAATACCAAATTGATGGGCCTTTACCGTTCTTCCGGAACGTTCTGCACGCAGTGCGAAGCGGAAGGCTTCCGCCGCATCACATATTTTCTCGACCGGCCCGACGTCCTTGCGGTTTATACGACGCGCATCGAAGCCTCAAAGGCCGATTGTCCGGTTCTTTTGGCGAATGGCAATCTTGCTGAAACCGGCGACATTGAAAAAACCGGCCGCCATTTCGCGGTCTGGCACGATCCGCATCCGAAACCCGCCTATCTCTTCGCGCTTGTCGCGGGGCACCTGGCGCAAGTGCCCGACAGTTTCACAACCGCGTCTGGCAAAGCGGTCCAGCTGAACATCTACGTCGAACACGGCAACGAACACCTGTGCGACTGGGCCATGGATTCGCTTAAGCGCTCCATGCGATGGGACGAAGAGGTTTTCGGGCGCGAATACGATCTGGACGTTTTCAACATTGTTGCCGTATCCGACTTCAACATGGGGGCCATGGAAAACAAGGGCCTGAACATCTTCAACGACAAATATGTTCTGGCGGATCCGGAAACGGCAACCGATCAGGACTATGCCAACATCGAAGCCGTCATTGCCCACGAGTATTTTCACAACTGGACCGGCAACCGGATCACCTGCAGGGACTGGTTCCAGCTTTGCCTGAAAGAAGGATTGACGGTATTCAGGGATCAGGAATTCACGTCGGACATGCGCTCAAGACCGGTCAAGCGGATCACGGATGTCAGACTGCTCAAGTCGCACCAGTTTCCCGAAGATGCCGGACCGCTGGCCCATCCTGTCAGGCCGCGTCTCTACCACGAAATCAACAACTTCTATACGGCCACCGTCTATGAGAAGGGCGCCGAGGTCGTGCGCATGCTCAAGACGGTTGTTGGCGAAACCGGTTTTCGCGAAGGGCTCGATCTCTACTTCGATAGACATGATGGCGATGCGACCACGATCGAAGCATTTCTGGCGTGTTTTGAAGATGCGGCCAAGGTCGATCTGAACCAGTTTTCTCTCTGGTATGAGCAAGCCGGAACACCTCTTGTGTCGGTGAAGACGCGTCACGACCCGAAAAGCCAAACGTTTTCGGTATCCCTCTCTCAGGAAGTTCCTCCGGTTCCCGGTCAAAAATCCAGCAAGCCGGCTTTGATCCCCCTCAGGTTCGGCCTGATCGGGGCAGACGGCGAGGATATCGAAGCGATTTCCGACAACGGCGTCGAGATCGTCGGCGATGTCATGCTGCTGGACAAGGCCCGTCAGGAAGTGGTCTTTTCCGGGCTTGCGTCTCCACCGACCCTGTCGCTGCTCAGAGGCTTCTCGGCACCGGTCCGCCTCAGCCAGCAGCAGCGAGAGGAAGACCTGCGGTTTCTTGCGGCTCACGACAACGACCCGTTCAATCGCTGGCAGGCCGTCCAGACCCTATGTATGCAGGAGCTCCTGCGGCTGACCGGCTGTATTCGGAAACAGGAGACCGCAGAAACGTCCGACGCGGTAGTTGAGGTTTTCGGATCCGTTTTGCGGGACCAGAACATCGACGCTGCGCTTAAGTCGCTTGCGCTGACGCTTCCGAGCGAAGCGGATATTGCGCAGGAAATCGGCAAGAATGTCGATCCGGACGCAATTCACTCTGCGCGGCTCCTGTTGAGAAAGGCGATTGCTTTCCATCACAGGACGGAACTTCTCAAAGCAATGAAAGACGTGGCTTCGACAGGTGCCTATTCGCCTGATGCGACCTCCGCCGGCAATCGTTCCCTCGCCAACCGGGCTCTGCATTATTATGCCGTTTCGGGCGCAGACGATGCTGCGCAGCTTGTATGGGAGCAATTTACAGCCGCCAATAACATGACGGACCGGCTCGCCTGCCTCACCCTTCTCGTTCACGACCATCTCGCGCACGGAGACGAGGCCTTGAAAGCCTATCAGGCACGCCATGAGAAGAGTTCGCTGGCAATGGACAAATGGCTCATGGTCCAGGCAACGGCGCCTGGTCCGGAGACACTGGAAAAGGTCAGGCGGCTCAAATCGGACGCGCAGCTTTATGATGTCACCAATCCAAACCGGGTGCGGGCCCTTCTGCAATCCTTCGCGACCGGCAATCCGACGCAGTTTGCGCGGACGGATGGCGCCGGTTTTGAGCTCATTGCCGAATCAGTTCTTGAAATAGATAAACGTAATCCACAGGTAGCTTCGCGTCTTTTGACCAGCTTCCGCTCCTGGAGGGCACTTGATTCACATCGCTCTACACTGGCAGAATCTGCACTTTTGAAGATTTCATCATGCGAAGAACTGTCTAGGGACAGTCGCGATATCATTGATCGAACGTTGCAATAGTCGCCTTTACTGAAGAAAGTTAACAAATGCTACGAGAGTCAGTCAGCGCGTTAACCATTTTCTTCTTTGCAGGGACTGGACAAAAACCTTCGTTTTGATTCAAATGGAAGTGATTCGGGGCTTGCTCCGATGCGGCGGACTTTGAGGCAACTTTTCGATGACGCGAGCACTGGCTGGCGACGCTTCCACGCGTCGCGGCGATAAGGATTCGAAAGCGGAAGAAAGTGCGGGCAAGGCGCGCCTGCAACTGGCAGTGCCCCTCGCCGCTCTCCGCGACACGATCCTCAGCTCCGACACCGTCATGCGCCGCGTCATTCCCGGGCTTGCCATTGTCTTTATCATTGTGCTCGCCCTCTTTCGCGCCGGAGAACTGGCGACGAGCCATTCCGATACCGAAGCAGCGGCCCAGACAACCTTGAGCCTGATGGCAACGGTTACCGCCAACAGGCTGAATGCAATTGAAAATACGCTTCCGGTGAACGGCTTCCGCACGACCTTGAAACGCGCGCTTGCTGACAGCCTGCCGGCTGGTGCCACGGCGCGCTCCCGAATTTTTTTGGTTGCAGATAGGAGCGGCACGATTGCCGCCACGGCCCCTGCTCATCCGGCGCTGGAAGGCAAACCCATTTCAGCGCTTCTCAGTCCATCCCAACCATTGACCGTATTCGGTGCCCGTGCGGGTGTCCTCTCCATTCCAGTGGATCTTGGCCGCGACGAAACGAGCGAACAATATCTGGCAACAGTGCATCATCTTGACGGCAAGCTGGGCATGGTCGCCGTCCTGCAATCCGAATACGCCGTATATGCAAACTGGCGGGACGATCTGTCCGCAAACGTCACCTTGTTTGTAGGCACATCGCTGGTTCTGCTTGCGGTGATCTACGGCTTCTTCAGCCAGGCCACACGCGCCGAATCCGCTGACGAAATGTATGCCTCGACGCGTGCGCGCATCGACACGGCGCTTACCCATGGCCGCTGCGGGCTCTTCGACTGGGACCTGTCCCGTGGAAGAATGTTCTGGTCGTCTTCTCTATACGAACTGCTCGGGCGCGAGCCAAAAGACGATATCCTGAGTTTCGCGGACGTTGCCGACATTACGCATCCCGACGATATCGATCTTCTGGGACTTGCCGAGCACCTCCTGGAAACCGGTGAAACGCTGGTCGACGAAACGTTCAGAATGCGGCACGCGGACGGCAGCTGGATCTGGTTGCGCGCGCGCGGTGAAATCCAGTCCGAGCCAGGGCGCGCGGAACCGCATCTGATCGGAATCTGCATCGACATCACCGAGCAACATCAGCTGGCCGAGCAAAGCCGCATGGCGGATCTCCGGCTCCGCGACGCGATTGAAACAATTTCCGAAGCGTTCGTATTGTGGAACGCGAAGAACGAGCTGGTGATCTGCAACTCCAACTATCAGTCGCTTCACAGTCTGCCGAATTCGGCAGTCAAGGCGGGAACGCCTTATTCGGATGTCATGGCTGCGGCCTCCAATGCGGAGATCGCACCACAACCGGTAACCGTCACTCAGCGCGGCGGAGCGCCGGAAGGCTCTTACGAGGCCCAGCTTGAAGATAACCGCTGGCTGCAGATTTCCGAACGGCGCACAAAGGACGGCGGCTTCGTGTCCGTCGGCACCGACATCACGGCGCTGAAAAAGCACGAAGAAAAGCTGATGGAGTCGGAAAAGCGCCTGAAAGCGACCGTCTCCGATTTGCAAAAGTCCCGTCAGACGCTCGAGTTCCAGGCGCGGCAACTGGTCGAAATGGCGGACAAATACCAGGAAGAAAAGACCCGCGCCGAGGCTGCCAACAAAGCCAAGTCGGAGTTCCTTGCCAACATCTCCCACGAGCTCAGAACACCACTGAATGCGATTATCGGCTTTTCCGATATCATGACCCAGGAGATGTTCGGCCCGATCGGAACAGAGCGCTACGGCGACTACTGCAAGGACATCTATTCTTCCGGAACCTACCTGCTCAACGTAATCAACGACATTCTCGACATGTCGAAGATCGAGGCAGGACGCATGTCCATCGACACGGAAGTCGTCAACGCAGCGTCTGTTGCCGAGGACGCGAGCCGCATCGTGACAGGCGCGGCTACGGAAAAGAACATCTCCGTCACAACGGACGTTGCCGACGATCTGCTGGTTCACGCCGACAAACGGGCATTGAAGCAGATCCTGTTGAACCTGCTCGCCAATGCAGTGAAATTCACTTCCGACAGTGGTGTGGTTGCGCTCAAGGCTGAGCCTCGTGGCGACAAGCTGCGCTTTCAAGTCACCGACACGGGGATCGGAATTTCCGAGCGTGACATCGAGCGCCTCGCGCAGCCGTTCGTCCAGGTGGAAAACCAGTTCACGAAGACGCACCAGGGCTCCGGACTGGGTCTTGCCATCGCCCGTTCACTGGTTGAATTGCACGGCGGTAGCCTGAAAATTCATTCGGAAGTCAAAAAGGGTACCACGGTCAGCTTTACGCTGCCGCTGGCGGAAAACGACGACTGATCTTTCGCTTTCGGTGCTGATCTCCCCCGAAACAAACAGCCCTCAAATCGCAAACTGACTGACTTTCCATCCGTCCGGCTTCGCGCGGTTTCAAGTGGCTTTCGAGCATCAGCTGCACAAAAGTGTTTCGGATTTGCGCGAGGTCAATGCATTTTCTTTCCAAGTGTTCCCCAATCGATCGGCATGCGTTGCTCAACCCGGCACATCTAAAAACGCGGAGCTTCAGCTGCCAGGTGTGCCTTTGAATGCCGAAAAGGGGGTCTCATGAAGTCGAAATCGAAAGAAGCACGTGCCGTTGCAAACGAATTGGCAGAGGCAAGTCCGGAAACAAACCTCGCGCCTGCAGACGGGTCGACCTCCGAGCTGCAGAAGACTGCGTCTCGTGCCAATCCGGTTTCTGCTTCAAAAGGCTCCAGAAACAAGTCCTCGGCTCGTAAGACGGTGCGAAAAAGCCCTGCCCTGGTTCTGCATGAACGCTCTTTGTCGAAAAGCAACAATGCGCAGCTCCCGGCCAACTACCCGTACAAGCGGCGCATGCGTCGGGATCAGTACGAGGCGCGCAAGCAGGAGCTGCAGATTGAGCTCCTGAAAGTCCAGAACTGGGTGAAGGACAGCGGCCAAAGAATAGTCGTGATTTTCGAAGGGCGTGACGCGGCCGGCAAGGGTGGCACGATCAAGCGCTTCATGGAACACCTGAACCCGCGTGGCGCCCGGGTGGTTGCTCTTGAAAAGCCCTCTGAAGCGGAAAAGGGTCAGTGGTATTTTCAGCGGTATGTGCGCCATTTGCCGACCAAGGGTGAAATCGTTCTCTTCGACCGTTCCTGGTACAATCGCGCCGGCGTCGAAAAAGTGATGGGCTTCTGTTCGCCTGCCGAATACATGGAGTTCATGCGCCAGGTTCCAGAATTCGAACGCATGCTCGTTCGAAGCGGCATACGTCTTTTCAAGTTCTGGTTCTCCGTCAGCAGGGAAGAACAGCTGAGGAGGTTTCAGGCACGCAATACCGATCCATTAAAGCATTGGAAGCTGAGTCCTATAGACGTTCAGTCCCTGGACATGTGGGACGATTATTCCGAAGCCAAAGAAAACATGTTTTTCTACACCCACACGGCCGATGCGCCATGGACCGTCGTGAGGTCTGACGACAAGAAACGAGCACGCCTCAACTGTATGCGTAACTTCATCCGCTCCCTTCCTTACCCTGGGGCCGATGTTCAGCTCGACCTGGATCCGGACCCCAAGATTGTCGGTCCTGCCGATGTCTTCTACCAGACACTGGAAGACTATGACGCAGCCCGGCAAGTGAAAGTCGAATAATTCGCGGGACGGCCCGGCCGCATGGCTTTCTTGTTGTATCTTGCGTCGCCTATTCTCTTGACGACTTCGACTTGCATCCAAAAGCGCAAGGGGGACATTTCATCCCCCTTGCGCTTCTAGCACTATTGTCTGCTCAAAGGCTTACATGCAGCTCACGCTGAACAGTAGGTGGCGGTCCCGGCGGTGGTGGTGGCGGCGGCCCTTCAGGCGGCGGCATTACCACGTCTACTTCTGTGTCGAATTTCACCTTTTTCTGTTTATGTGGGTGTTGGACAGAAAGGCCACCGCGCTCAAAAAGTGTCTGAACTCTCTGTTCAAACTCTCTTTTCTGGTTTCTGTTGATCCGCTTAGGGTTATATTCCTCCCTAGGGTCAAACTGGACGTCTTTTGGGAACACCGTTCGCTCCAGCGCAATGAAAATCAATGATGCGCGATACAGGCCGAAACTCTGCGAGGCATCGACAGCGGAGAACGTCTGACTGTTCGGTCGCATTGGTTGCTTGCTCGGTGGCTCCGCGCCATGTCCCACTCCAGGGACACCCGCAGAGGCCACAAGCTTGGGGATTTCGCCGTTGAAATGACGTGGCTTCGACCGCTGGTATTTCTTGAGTTTACTGATGACTTTTTTGCGCGCAGAACTGCTCGAACAATAGACGACGGCAGAGTCAGCCCCGACGGAGCCGGGCGCCGCAACTTTGATTGACAATACACCACTGATGCCCCACATCTTGAGCATTATGCCACCGAAAGATGTGCCGCGGGTTTCTTCTTTCAGGTTGATGTATACCCGTTCCAGGCAAATTCCCTCTTTCTTGTTAAAGTGAATATAGCTTCCATTTATGTCTGTTCTATTCATCAGCTTATTGAACTCACCCAGCTCAACCCACGCCCCACCGGTCTGCAGGATCACATAGGGTTCCGGTTTGAGCTTAGTGTTCAGGCGGCGGTTCAGCTCGCGCAGGAAGTTCTCGATGACGATTGCAGTCGGCTGCTCCTGCCCTCTATTGCCGGCAGCGCAGTAATGACGATAGATCATGTCTATGCCAAGGTTGATAGTACGCCCAGGTGCATTGGGTTCCGCTGGCGACATCATCCGGTGCGTGTGCCCCTTCTGCTGAACTGCATTGTTCAAAGCGGCGGTCATGATTTCGTTTCTGTTCGTCCACGTCCAGTCCACCATTTCCCTCAGTTCTCGATGAAAAGCCATTGTATTTCCCTCTAGCATTATCGTTGCTAGGAAGATGGGGGAATGTCGGAGTGTTTCAGAGTGCCGCGGATCACACCCAATTTCGGGCAAGACTTGATGGCGTAGAAGCCTGGGTTCCTGTTTGCGATCGCCTGCCCGGTATAAGCTTTCGACCACCTCAACTTCGCTGATCAGCTGCACAAGAGCTGGCGCGCTCTTTCCTGTAGATCGCCAAGTCGCATCTCAAGTCGCGTAAACCTCGGGCTTCTGGGCGCCTCTACAAGAAGATCAAGAACGCGGCGGGGCGCTTCGGCGGGTGAAAAGTTTCTGACAAGGTCAGCCGCAGATACGGAAATCGTCAGGCCGGCATCGGCCGTGGAAGACGCCAGTCGCATCGTGACGGGCTTAGCGACGAAAAAGAACATCTCGCCCACGACGGAGGTTTCAGATGCCGGCATCGGAATTCCCGCGCTTGATACCGAGCGCCTCGCTCAGCCGTTTGTCCAGGTGGAAAACCAGATTACGAAGACGCAACAAGTCTCCGGACTGTGTCTGGCCATCGCCCATTCACTTGTCGAACTCCACAATGGCAGCCTCAAAGTTCATTCAAGTGTCAAAAAGGGCACCACCGTCAGCTTCACGCTTCCGCTGGCGGAGCGCGATACCAACCGAGCGGTGGCACCCTTTTGCATTCTTGCTCACTTCAATTTGCAGGCAGCGGAGGAGAGCCTGGAGCCTAGGGTACGGACCCAAAAATGAATCTGATTTGGCGGCAGAAATGGCGAATTCTCGTGAGGAAACGTGCGAAGAGCGGGCTTTGTGCCCGGTCAAGCACGTTGACGCGGCGAAGTGACGCCCTTTTGCCGTCCTTCGGATTTGGCTGTTTTGGCCACCTGCCACGTCGCGAATGGCTAGAAAACGAACCACATTTCCTGCGCTTTCGCTCCTTTCATCTGGCCAAAACGATTCAAACCAAATCAACTTCATTTATGGGTCTGTACCCTAGCTCACGATCACGGCTCCCTGTGTTTCCGGGTGCTCTGCGCTCAGTCCGGCGAGCCGGAAAACCTCTTCGACACGCCGTTCGAAATCCATCTTCTGCGCCATGTTTCTGACGGCATTTACCTGTTTTCTCTGCTCGCCGTCGACGTCCACCCGCATTCCGTGTCTCGGGTTGGTGTTCTGAATTTTGCTCAGATTGATACCTGCTCTTCTGAAGTCCTGGTTCATACTCTCCGGAAACTCCGTGCGCTCAAGCGCGATGAAGATGAGGGTTGCGCGATAATATCCGAAACTCTGTCCGTCAGTATGCCCCCTTGCGAATGACTGGCTGTCCCGGCGCTCCGGATGCATATCCGGCGGTTCGGCACCATGTCCGATGCCCTTTCCATCAGACGCTACCAATTTCGGCAATTCTGAATCGAAGTATCTCGCGTGTCTTTTCTGATACTTTTTGACGATCTTGACGACCTCTTCCCGTGTTTCCCGGGTGTCACAGTAAATCACGACCGTGTCGGTCTTTCTCGAACCAGGCGCGGCGACCTTCGCGCTGTACAAACCGGGCAGATGCCAGATCTTCTTCAGGATCGCAGCGAATGCATTGGCGCGCGTCTCTTCCTTCAGATTGAGATAGACACGTTCCCTGCACATGACGTTGTACGGGGTAATGAAGTGGATGAATGCACCGACCCAGCCCCTCCACTCCGGAAAGTTGTCCAGGCTCCTCATACGTTTCATCACGTTGGTCTGACAACGGTATTCAGCACCGGTGGTCTGGTTTCGCAGCTTTCTCCTCAGCGTTTCTGCGAATTTCAGCATTGTCCTCTCGTCAGGCGGATTGCGGGCGGTCGCGCCGCAGATGTAGCCATAAATTTCATTGACCGCGCGGTTTTCCCGATCAAGGTGCGTTAGCCCTTTCGGCTGACCGGTGGCGAGAGCATCGCGCATCAGATCCGCCCGTCTCAGCCAGGCCCAATCAACCACGGTTTGCAAATCACGATGGAGTGCCATTGTATTTCCCTCTAGCGTTATCGTTGCTAGAAAAATGGGGGAATACCGGAGTGTTTCGGAGTGCTGCGGATCACACCCAATTTCGGGCGTTGAACGCTGGAGCGCGTTCCAAATGATCAAGGTCGATTCTGGGCCAGCGAATAGCTGCAATCTTATTCGCACGCTTTGCGGGGCTCCAGTGACGCCGGGTCGCGCCACCTATCCGGTCGCAATGTGCTTCGTTCGCTTCGATATTTTGCAAGATTTTGCGCGGAAGTGACCTGGACTGATGTGCCGTGCAATTCAATTGCTGTTTCGACAGCCAACGGAGTGTGCCAATAAAATCGCGTATAACCCCAAAAGTCTGTCACCGGACCGACACTCGTTTCTTTCACGAGAATTATCTCACACATGACATCCCGGCAGAGGAAGGCTCTCTTGTGACTGAACCTCTTGCCCGGAATTTCCCGAAAGGCAGTCGTGGCTTCGGCAGTCACCGTGTCGAGACTATCAAAGCTCTCTGCCATGAGGAGCAGGTCGATATCACTATGGCACCACGCCTCTTGCAGTCCAAGAAGCTCTTCCGCCCATCCACCGAACACGACGCAATCGAAACCCTTGTCATGCAGACTGGAGAGCAACCAACCCAAAAGCGATCTGGTGTTTGTCTTCATCCGTCAATCGACTTCAGCTTTCGACCACCTCAACGTCGCCGATCATCTTCACAAAAACCTGCCGCACGCTTGCCTGTAGATCGGCAAGTTCCATCTCGAGGCGCGTAAACGTGGGGCTTCCGGACGCCTGGACGAGAAGATCAAGAACACCTCCGGGAGCTTCGGCGGGTGAAAAGTTGCCCGACAATGTCAGCCGCAAAACCTGCGTCAGGCGTTGATACATCCGCAGCGCCTCCAGCAGCACGCCTGCGTCGCCGGGGTCGATGCAGTCATTGTCGCGCAAACGCTCCAAAGCCTCTTCGGTTCCCTGGGCAAGGACGTTGGGAAGGTCGTGGGCATTTATGAGTTGCAGGTACTGGGCGATGAACTCGATATCGACAAGCCCCCCGGCAACCTGCTTCATGTCCCAGATGTCCTTCGTGCCCTTTTCCTTCTCGATCCGCGCCCGCATGGAACGCACATCGTTGGCAAGCTTGGCACTGTCGCGCGGCTGAATGAGCGTTTCCGCTATGTTGTTGGAAATCTTTTGCGCAAACTCCGGCGTCGTCGACGCAATGACCCGCCCGCGCGTGAGGGCCATATGCTCCCAGGTCCAGGCTTCGTTTTTCTGGTAAGAGATGAATCCGTCAAGGTTGGTTGCGAGCGGCCCGGCATTGCCGGACGGGCGCAGGCGGAAATCCACTTCATAAAGCAATCCTTCCGCCGTCGGCGCCGACAATGCCGTTACCAGGCGCTGCGTCAGACGAATATAATACTGCGAGATCGCAAGCGGTCTCTTGCCGTCTGACTGTCTGGCGTCTTCCGGCGCTTCATAGAGCAGTATCAGGTCAAGATCGGACGAAGCCGTCATTTCCCGCCCGCCCAGCTTACCCATGGCAAGGACAGCAACATTACCGTCCGGTACCACGCCGTGTGTTTCACCCACGTGTTTGATCACCTGGGTCAAAAGACGGCCCACAACCACTTCGGCAAGCCTGGCAAATGCGAACCCGACCCGGTCAGCCGACAGCGTGTCCGATATCAGCCGCAGACCGATCAGAAACTGCTGTTCCTGCGCAAAAATACGCGCCCGGTCGAGCGCTTCTTCATAAAAACGCGCCTGTGCCAGTGTACGGTCCAGACCGACGCGAAACTCTTCCACACTCGGCATTGCACCGAAAAAGGCCGGATCCAGAACGGCATCCAGAACATGAACGCGTTTGGACACGGTTTCGGCCATGCGCGGCGCGGCGCCCATCGTGGTGGCCAGCAAAGTCAGCAATTGCGGATTGGACCGCAAAAGGGAAAAGAGCTGCACGCCCGCCGGCAGTTTCGACAGGAAACTGTCGAATGCAACCAGGGCGGCATCGGCATTGTCGGTTGCCGCCAGCGCTCCGATCAGCGTGGGGTGCATTTCCGTGAGCCGTTCGCGCGACTTAGTCGACCGCGTGCAAGGGTAACGGCCGAAGTGCCAGGATTTCACGATACCCGCCGCTTCCCCGGGGTTCTTGAAGCCGAGTCTTGCCAGTGTTTCCAGGGTCCCAGGATCGT
This sequence comes from Roseibium sp. HPY-6, assembly GCF_040530035.1. Lineage (NCBI taxonomy): Bacteria > Pseudomonadati > Pseudomonadota > Alphaproteobacteria > Hyphomicrobiales > Stappiaceae > Roseibium > Roseibium sp. HPY-6. The sequence continues at coordinate 1,980,779 of NZ_JBEWCD010000002.1, read as the reverse complement.
GATCATCTCCGGTGAAGACAAGATTTCCAAGTTCGGACGATAGTCCCGGCTCATCTTCAAACAGTTCCGAATAGTGCTTTTGAACCTTTTGCATATGCGCCAGGAATTCCTGCTCAAAAGCTTCCAGCGTGTCGAAGCCCATCAGCGCGGCGACCCGCATCAGACCCTCATTATCCTTCGGCAGAAGCTGTGTCTGCTCATCGTTCAGCATCTGAATGCGATGCTCGACATTCCGGAGAAAAACGTAGGCATCGCGCATCTCGTCGCGCGTTTTCAGCCGGATCCAGTCGGCGTTGCTCAGTGCGTTCAGCATGTCGAGCGTTCGCCTTCCCCGCAATGCTGGGTTCCGCCCGCCCGCGATCAGCTGCTGCGTTTGAACGAAAAACTCAACCTCCCGGATGCCGCCACGTCCGAGTTTGACGTTGTGTCCGGCAACCGCGAGCGCGCCGTGTCCCTTATGCATATGGATCTGCCGCTTGATCGACTGCACATCTGCGATTGCCGCGAAATCCAGGTATTTGCGCCAAATGAACGGAACGATTTCGTGCAGGAACGCCTCGCCGGCGGGTATGTCGCCCGCACATGCCCGTGCCTTGATCAAGGCCGCGCGCTCCCAGTTCTGGCCGAGCGATTCATAGTAGACCAGGGCAGCCGGCACCGACATCGCCAACGGCGTTGCTCCCGGATCGGGGCGCAGGCGAAGATCGGTTCTGAAAACATATCCGTCCGCCGTGCGGTCCTGAAGGATTTTGACCAGACGCCGCGTCAAGCGCACAAATTCCACCGGGGCTTCCGCGCTCCCTGCCATGGGTGCCTTGTCCGGATCGTAAAGCACGATGAGATCGATGTCGGAGGAATAATTGAGTTCATTCGCCCCGTGCTTTCCCATGGCCAGGACAATCAGACCGCTGTCTATGTCGGGTTTCTCGGGATCCTTCGGCTCAAACCTGTTTCGCCTTGCAAGATCACTCAGGCAAAAGCGGATCGCGGCGGTCAGCGCAGCGTCAGCAAAGCCCGCGAGCGCATGTGTCACCTGATTAAGTTCTATCGCTCCGCCGATATCGGCAAGGCCAAGCGTCAGGGCGAGATCCTGCTTTTGAAGTCTCAAGGCCCGCATGATGCCGTCTTCATCATCCGCACGTGCTACTCTCGCCGAAGACAGGAGCCGATCTATGCGGGTTTCCGGCGCCTCGTTCAGGATGTGGAGCAGCCTTGGAGGATCTGCGAGGATCAGATCCCGCAAATAGGGCGAGTTACCGAGAACACCTTCGACGAACCGTCTGGTGTGCGGAGCGGAGGTAAAAAGCTCGTCAAGCGCGCGCCCTGCCTCTTCATCCTCCAGCAGATCCTTTTGAAACAGTGCAGCCCTTTCCGGGTCTGGCGTTTGCGGGATTATCCGAACGCGGTCTGCGAGGCACTTTCTTCCGCTTTCAGCCTCCGCCCGGCTCTCCTGTTTTCCCGGGATAGTCTTCTCCATGCCCGCTCCTGCTGCTATCCGGTGAGACCGGTGCCAAATCAATCTGGACCGAAAGTCCCGGATCTTCATTTTTGAAGCGCAAGTCTCCGCCATGCAAGCGGGCAACGGCCTTGACAAGGCTCAATCCCAATCCGGTCCCAGGTTCGGATCTGCTTTCTTCCAGCCTTACGAAGCGGTCCACGACGCGCTCCTGGTCTTTTTCCGGGATCCCGGGCCCATTGTCGGAAACAGTCAACAGCACACGGTCGTTTTCTTCTGCCGCAGACAAACGCAAGTGGAGTTCACTCGCTTCCGGGCGTCCGTATTTCAGGGCATTTTCGACAAGATTGACGAGCACCTGGCTGATCAGATCCCTATTGCAGACCGCTTTCAGGTCCGCCGGGACAGATGTCTCGATCCGGCCCCCCTCATCTTCGATCAAGGGTTCGTAGAGTTCGGCGATTTCGGCAACCAGACGGTTCATATCCGCCGGTTCCATCACGGAACCGGGGGCCATCGATTCCACGCGCGCGATCCTCAAGAGCGCATTGAAGATCCTGAGGAGGTGGTCCGTTTCGCTGAGCGTGCTTTCAAGTGCGCCGCGATAGCCCTCCTCACCGCGCGCATCCCGCAGGGCTGTCTCAATGCGTGTTTGCAGCCTTGTCAGTGGTGTTTTCAGGTCATGCGCAATGTTGTCTGTGACGTCTTTCATCGACTGCATGAGAAGCTCGATGCGATCCAGCATATCGTTCAGGTTGACCGCCAAACGGTCAAATTCGTCGTTGGTGCCAGCAAGAGACAGACGCTCGGAGAGGTCGCCGTTCATGATCATCCGGCTCGATGCTGAAATATCGTCGATGCGTTTCATGACCCGCCGGCTGACAAAAAGCCACGTGATCGCAGCCATGACCACGACAACAACAAGCCACAGACGCAACGCGTTCGCGAGCAGATTGGAAAATCGGAGCTGGTCGCCGAGGTCACGGCCCACAAGCAGGCGGAAACCGCCGCGCAGCTCGAAGGTACGCACCATCGCCTGGCGCTCGACATCCTCCGTTCCCTGTCCCAAAAGCGTGTAGCGGACACGTCTCAGTCCGCCATCGGCTTCCTCCAACACGACCGTCGGCAGCCGCGCGATGTTTCCAACCAGCGCATTGCCGGAAAAGTCGACCAGCAAATAGAGGCTGGCGTCGGGATGGCGCGTGCGATCGTCAATCGCTTCGACAAGGTCGCGAATGCCGCCGCGTACATAAACGTCCGAAAGGCCTTTGAGTTCGGCATCCACCGCCTGAACCACCTGTTCAGACATCAGATTGTCGGTACTCTCGGATACATAGACCACGAGCACGCCGGACATAACTGTGAAAACAGCTATGTAAAGCAGTGACAGCTTGAAGGCTGTTGTACGGACAAATCTAGTGAGCCGCGTCACGGATCGTGTACCCGGCACCCCGGATGGTATGCAGGAGAGGTGTTTCAAACCCCTTGTCGATCTTGCCCCTCAGTCGCGAAATGTGGACATCGATCACGTTGGTCTGAGGATCGAAATGGTATTCCCAGACGTTTTCCAGCAGCATCGTACGCGTGACCACCTGACCAGCATGCTGCATGAGGTATTCCAGCAGTCGGAATTCACGTGGCTGCAGGGGAATCTCGGTTTCGCCGCGGCGACAGGAATGCGCCATCCGGTCGAGTGTCAGATCGCCGACGGTATAGGTCGTTTCAACCTGGCTTGCCGACTTCGGCCTCCGGGCCAAGGCCTCGACGCGCGCCTGCAGCTCCGTAAAGGCGTAGGGTTTTGGAAGATAGTCGTCACCGCCGGCCTTGAGGCCCTTGACGCGGTCATCAACCTGACCAAGCGCGGACAGGATCAAAACGGGCGTGTGATTTTTTTCGCTCCGCAGTTCCTGAATGATCGAAAGACCGTCCATTTTCGGCAGCATCCGGTCGACAATTAATATGTCATAGGTGCTGTTCAAAGACATCTCCAGACCGGTTTGACCGTCTGCAGCGTGGTCTGCCGTGTGACCGAGTTCACTCAATCCCTTGACGAGGTAGCTCGCCGCTTCAGGATCGTCTTCGATAACAAGAATCCGCAACATTCCATCCTTTTACATTGAGTAGCCCCGAAATGGAATGGCTGGCGGCGGCGATGGATGTGAGGCGCCGCCGCCAATCTGGCTGGGTTTACGGGCGAAACCCATGGCGAAGACCGGCCCGTCGGGGGTTGGGGGCAGAGGGCAAGCCGGTCCCGCCAGTCAGGTTCCGGTTCAAATCGAACCGGTTCCTGATCAGGCCAGGTTCATGGGCAGTGCCACGAACCGGGTTGTGTTGTCGGTCTCGATCCGGAAGAGAACTGCCTTGCGGCCATCGTTTTCCGCCTTTTCGAGCGCTTTGAGGACATCGTCTGCAGTCTCGACCTTCATGCCGGCGACCTCGAGGATGACATCACCTGTCGCGAGCCGCTTTTCAGCTGCAGGTCCGTCAGGATCGATTTCCGCAATGACAACGCCATCTCCTTCAAGGCCGGCTTCAGCCTTGGTTGTGACAACCAGTCCGAGATCATCAAGGGTGGTCTTTGTGTCATCGACCGGCGGCTCCACAGCTTCCGAAACCTGCTGTTGTTCCTGCAGGCGTCCGAGCGTCACGGAGATGTCCTGCTCCTTGCCGTCGCGCCAGATCGTGACGTCGACCTTGGTGTCCGGCTCATACGCGGCGACAATCTTGGACAGGTCGCGCGGACCTTCCACATTGGTGCCGTCGACGGCCAGAATGGTGTCGCCCGAGCGCAGGCCAGCCTTCTCAGCCGGGCTGTTTTCCTGCGCTTCCGCGACGATTGCGCCGCGGGCCTCATCAAGGCCAAGGCTTTCCGCGATGTCATCGGTCACGTTCTGGATCTGAACGCCGAGCCAGCCACGAACGACTTTGCCGTCGTTTTTCAGCTCCATAATGACATCTTGCGCGGTCGAAGCCGGGATTGCGAAAGCAATGCCGACATTGCCACCGGACGGCGAGAATATCGCCGCATTCACACCAATTACCTCACCGTTCATGTTGAAGGCGGGTCCACCCGAGTTGCCCCGGTTTACAGGCGCGTCGATCTGGATGAAATCGTCGTACGGACCCGCGCCGATGTCGCGGCCGCGGGCGGACACGATACCGGCGGTCACCGAACCGCCAAGGCCGAACGGATTTCCGATCGCAACCGTCCATTCACCGACGTTCGGTGCATCGTCGGCGAAGTCCACATAAGTGAAATCTTCACCGCTTTCGACTTTCAGAAGCGCAAGATCCGTGCGCTTGTCGGAGCCGATGAGGGTCGCGTTGTATTCGTCACCGTTCTTGTCGATCACGGTGAACTCTGTGCCACGGTCGATGACGTGGTGATTTGTAACGACAAAACCATCTTTAGAGATAAAGAAGCCGGAACCCTGAGACATGCCATACTGGCGCGGCGAACGGCGTTCGTTGCGGCCTTCTTCACCACCACGGCCGCCGAAGTCACGGAAAAAGCGTTCGAACGGATGGCCGTCCGGCATGCCCTTGAAGAATTCTTCGAAACCGTTGCCACCGTTGAAATTCATCATGCGCGGCTCGGCGGCCTGCTTCACGCGAACGCTCACAACCGCAGGGCTCACAGTGCGGACAACATCAGAAAAGTCTGCGGGTGCCGCAGCATCGACCCGAACGGGTTCGGCCTGCGCCATTTGGCTCGGCACGAGTGTCTGTACGGTTAAAGCACCGGCAGCGCCAAGTGCGACAACTCCTGCCAGCAATTTGGCGCGGCGGGACCGCAAAGGAGAGACTGACCCACGATTTTCCATATTTTCTTCCTCTGTCGACTTAACTATTGGAGGCCGTAAATGAAGCACGCAGGGACCTGCGCTTCTGGCTCACGGAAGAAGGTAGGTAAGTCAGCCTTACCGTTGCCTGTCGGGGGAGTTACATTTTCGTAACGTTCATTTCTGACAAGGTTGTCAGAGCAACAAGAAGACCGAAAAAACCGGCCTTAAACTTTGTTTTTGTTGAATAATTTTAATCGCGCTCTGAAGCGCGCTTTTCCAAAAAACAGGACGTTAAATCGGGTGTACAACTTCGGTTTCAGGTGGGAAAAAGGTCGCTTCGTCCCCCGCCCGCCACGGTTTCCACTTCGGCATCACACTTTGAAACCTGTTCGACGCCTCGAACGACTCGAGCCACGTTTTCAGGTTCTGCCAGTTCTGTGCATCAAACCAGGGACGATCCGAATTCGCGAACTGGCGAACGAAGGGAAGGATTGCAAAGTCCGCGATAGTCGCGTGACCGCCAAAGAGCCAACCACCAGGCTTGAGCCGCGTGTCCAACTCGACAAGGAAACGCGACGCCGCCGAGCGTTCCTTTTCGCGCTGAGCGTCCGGATAACGTGTACTGTATTTGTATCGGTCAAGGTGTGTCTTGAACGGTCCGTCGCATTCAGCAATCAATGTGAGCATCTGTGCCGTCCCACCCCGATCCGGCTGCAACCAGTTTTCGGGGTCTGCTAGCTCCAATGCCCACTGCATGATTTCCAGGCTCTCGTCCAGAACCCCGCTATCCAGTTTCAGACACGGTACCGTCGCCGTCGGCGATGTATTGAGAAAATCGGGGGCCTTGTCCCGAAGGACGATTTCACGCAGCTCGACAACCTGTCCGCTTGCCGCGATCGCAAGCCTTGCTCGGATCGCGTAGGGGCAGCGGCGGAAGGAATACAGGATCGGACAGACACTCATTCCTGTCCATTGACGCAAGTCCCGACAAAGGTCAACTGTGCGCTTTGGTTGTATTTTGTCTATCTGAAGCTCTGATTTTCACGGGATGTAAAGGATATGCCCCGATACTCAATGCATAGGGTATCGATATGTCTCAATCACTGCTTCAACTTGCCAAGGACAGTTCTTCAGAAAAGAAACATCAGCTCGCCGAGCATGTGACGGGACTGCTCACGTCGCGTTCTGAAGAAGATAGCTCTCAAGAAACCGATCTGCTGAACAATATGCTTGAAGGGGTTTATGACGCACTCGCCCCCGAAGCCCGACAGAAAATGTCGGAGCAGCTTGCGGATGTGAAAGTGACCTCATCGAAGCTGGCGGCAACGATGGCCAAAGACGAGCTGTCCATTGCACATGCAATACTTGAGCGTTCCAGATCCATCTCCGAAGATGAACTGATCGAAATCGCGCAGACAAAAGACCAGGGTCACCTGCTGGCAATGGCCAAGCGTGACCACGTCAGCAAGAGACTTTCCAAGCAGTTGATCGAGCGCGGCGGGAAAGAAGTCAAAAAGACTCTGGCCACAAATCTTGGCGCCGAACTTGAGATGCCGGTTTTTGAGGATCTGGTAAAGGAGATCCCGAAGCAACTTGGTGACCGGATGCGTCACCTTCGTAAATCCAACGAAGAGCTTATTGAGGACCTGTTCCGGGAAGACGGAGAAATCGCCTCGGGCCCGAAACTCGAGAAAAAGCCGTCAAAAATCAGCCCGAAGGCCTGGCTCGCCGGTATCCGTCTTGGCAAGACCAATCTGAACAAGGCCGTCTATCAACTGTGCATTGAACACAATCTTTTGGACATTGTCGGTCTTCTGTCGGTGTTTTCAGACCTTGAGATGAAATACGTTCACAACCTCATGGTCCGCTTTGACGCGACCGGGATTGCCAGCGTATGCCGAGCCAGCGGTATAGGCGCGCGCGAGTTTCAGGCAATCTGCAAAGAGCGCTGCAAGCACCTGAAATTTCCTGAAAGCACGGGCAGCAAGTGGCTCACCAACTACCACATGCTGGATGACACGGACGCGCGGCGGCTAATCGCCGTCATGAAGGTCAAACTGAGCGGTCAGGCAACAGAGCGGGCTGCTTAACGCTACAAAGCAAGTCTTTTTCGCTGCTTACAGCTTCGCGGAACCTCGGACCGTCTCCAGACCTGTTCGACAGCAGCAATGGCTCCTGGAAGTCAAAATATTTTTTAATAAAACCAAATAAATCTTCCTATTTCAGAGCAAAAAACAAGAACGACATAATGCCTGAGATAAGAATATGCACCCCAAGAAATGTCGCAGAATTTCTTGAGATATGGGCAATACCGTTGCTCGATGATATCGCCATCGAAAGAAAAGACGAGAGAGTGTTCTGGTTGGGAGGCATGTCGAATATGTTGTTGCAGCATATCTCGGACGTGGAGAGGTGGAAAAAGCAAAATAGGTCATGGAGACCGCATTTGGCGCTGCGTTCTTATAAGCCTTTCATCGATAAATTTGGAAAGACCGGTGAGCTTTGAGTTCTGACTGCGACACCAGTTCTCCATAAACCCCACCGTTGAGCGAAGCACTAACGGTTGTGCCGTTTCCCGCGGTTGAACATCTCAATCTCAAAAGAAGAATAGTACCGAATACAGGGTGTTCGCCATGCACATTCATGGAAGCGAAATTGCTTTGAACGTGGCACTTTTTTGGATTTTTCTTCTTCACTTTATCCTCTTGTAAACTGTCTCCATAGTATTGTCGGAACCAAATGAATGGATGGATCCGACATGCTCAATGATCTTCTCAACCAAGCTCAGGACAGCTCACCTGAAAAACGCCACAAGCTGGTTGAACATGTCACCGACCTTTTTGTGACCGGTGCGGAAAGCTACCAGACGGAAGAGATCTCGCTTTTCAACGCGGTTCTTGAGCGCATGCTTCCCACCATGGAGCATGATCAGAAGAAAGACGTCTCCGAGCGCCTGGCGCCAGTCGACTCGACGTCTCACAAGATCGCTTACGAGCTGGCCAGCGACGAGATTGACGTCGCGCGGCCGATGCTGACATCCTCCAACGCTCTGAATTCCGACGACATCCTGCGCCTTGCCAAGACGATGGGCCAAGGCCATTTGCTGGCGATTTCGCAACGCGATCATCTCGAAGCCAAGGTCACCGACGTTCTGCTTGAACGCGGCGAAAGCCCGGTAAAAAGGTCCGTTGCCGCAAACTCCGGAGCCGAGCTTTCCGATTGGGGCGGACGCCTTCTGGTGAAGCTCGCTGAGCGGGACGACAAAATCCGTGATGCGATGATCGAGCGTTCTGACGTTTCAGAGGACGACTACGAAAAACTGATCTCCCAGATGCCTGAAGTACAGCAGGCCAAGATCCGGAAAATGCGCGAGGAGAACGAGCAGCTGGTTCTGTCGCTCTTCCACGAGGCCAGCAAGGTTGTGGCGAGTACGAAACTTGAGCGCAAGAATAGCAGGATCAACGTTAAGGTTGCCCTGAAGGACATTCGCGAAGGCCGCGGCTCCATCAACCAGGCAATGACCCAGCTTTCCCTTTCCAACAACCTGTTCGATATCTGCTTCCTGCTCGCACAGTTGGCAGGGCTGGACCAGAAATACGTCACGAATGTCATGGTGCGTTACGACGCGACAGGTGTGGCCGTCCTGTGTAAGGCCATGGGCGTCGACAAAAACGGTTACACGGCCTTGTGCCGGGCACGGGCGACCAACAACAAGCAGCCGCAGACGACTGTCCAGAACTGGATAAACGATTATCAGGAACTCACGGAAAAGGACGCACGCAGGCTGCTGTCGTTCATGAAGATCCGTTTGAGCACGCTGGAAGAGCAGGCCGCCTGACCGGCCGCCTGCACACCCAATTCGCTACTCAGCTTCGATCTCCCGCGTCACCACGGTGGCGCTTGCCTCAAGCGTGCGATGCACCGGGCACTTGTCCGCAATTTCAAGCATTCTCTGGCGCGTCGCACTGTCCAGGTTTCCTTCCAGCGTGATAAGCCGTTCGAACCTGTCGATTTTGCCACCGCGCTCCTTCTGATCATCCGTACACTCTTCACAGTCAGACGCATGAACCTTGTCATGCAGGACCCGTGTGCCGATCCGGTCGACGTTGAGCCCCTTCCGGTCCGCGTACATGCGCAAGGTCATGACCGTGCAGGCGCCCAGAGCTGTGGAGAGGAATTCATAAGGGGACGGTCCGCTGTCAAAGCCGCCGAAGTCCACAGGTTCGTCCGCAATCATGCGGTGGTGTCCGACGGCTACCATCGACTGGAATTTCCCCTGCCCGGTCTCCACCACTTCAACGCCTTCCTTGGCCGCCTCAGATGCGGCCTTGGCTTCGGTATCCAGATAGCCGCTTACCCAGCCTGCAATCACCCTTGAGGCATAGATCGCGTCTTCGCTGCGCGTCAGGAGGTGATCGGCCTTGTCGAGCGAAACGAAGCTCTTGGGGTGTTTCGCTGCAACAAAGATGTTGGTCGCATTGTCGATGCCGACCGTGTCATCAAGGGGTGCGTGCATCACCAGCAGGGCCTTGCCCAGATTTGCGGCCTTACTGCGCACAGTCTGGGCCTCCAGGTCATCCAGAAATTCCTTGCGGATCGTGAAAGTACGCCCGGCAAGGTCGACATCGCCGGCCCCTTTTTCACGGATCTCGTCAACCGATCCACCAAACTTATGGACAACGTGGTCTGCGTCGGACGGCGCACCTATCGTAACGACAGCACGTGCCTCCGGAATGTCCGCGGCAACCGACAGCACGGCCGCCCCCCCGAGTGAATGTCCGATCAGAAGCTGAGGTGCTTCATAGTTCTTTCTGAGGAAATCTGCCGCAAGCTTGAGGTCTTCGACATTGGAGGAAAAACCGGTTGAGGAAAAATCGCCCCCGCTGCCGCCAAGACCGGTGAAATCAAAGCGCAGGACTGCAATGCCCTCGGCGCTGAGCGCGCCAGCGATATGACGGGCCGCCGGAATATCCTTGGAACAGGTAAAACAATGCGCAAAGAGCGCAAAGGCGCGAATCTTGCCGGCTGGCAGATCGAGGCGTGCAGCCAGTTTGGCGCCGTGAGCCCCATCAAATTCCAGTTTCAAAGGTCGATTTGCCATGGTTCAGCCCTCCAGCTCTTCATCGCGCCTGAGATAAGCACGAACGCGTGTCTTGCAAATCACGGCAAGGTGTGAGCGCTGTGATGAACGCCGAGACGCGACAGCGGCCAACACATAGCCAGTTCCGCCCGACTTTGCCGTTGTTGTTCCAAAGATTGATTGAAGAAATTGTCGGGCGCGTACGCGTCCGAGCGCCCGGCAACATTTTTCGAGCGCCAAGAACCGGAAGCTGTCAGGCAAATTCCTTGAATGTCGCAAGTGCCTGCCGGTCATATCCCTGGGACGCTGTCCAGAGCTGTCTCGTATACTCGTGCTCGACGTTTCCGGTTCGCATCTGTTCTTCGCTCATCTCCTCAACAATCTCTCCGCGATTCATGACCGCGATCCTGCTGCAAAGATGGCCGACAACTGCGAGATCATGGCTGACCATGATGTAGGTCAGTCCGTGGGATTTTCGCAGGGCCGAGAGCAGATTGAGGATTTCCGCCTGCACGGAAACATCAAGCGCGCTTGTCGGTTCATCCAGCAAGATGACCCTCGGCTCGAGAATGAGCGCGCGCGCGATCGCCACACGTTGACGCTGTCCGCCGGACAGCTGGTGCGGATACCGGAAACGAAACTCCGGACCAAGCCCGACTTCGGTCAGGATCTTCAAGACGCGGTCCTCACGGTTTTTCAGGCCGTGAATAACAAGTGGCTCACTCAGCGTGTCGTCGATTGTCCGGCGCGGATGCAAAGATCCATACGGGTCCTGGAAAACCATTTGCATATGTTTTCTGGATGCGACCGACCGTTTGCTTTGCAGTGGTTCATCATTGATACGGATGGTGCCTGTCCAGTGCGAATAGATCCCCACCATGGCCCTTAGAACCGTTGACTTCCCGGATCCGGATTCGCCCACGATGCCGTAGCTCTCCCCCTCGCCAACGGTCAGATTTGCATTTCTAACGGCCGTAATCTGGGACTTGCCCGTGCCGAATGTGATGCCCAGATCCTGGATCTCGATCATCCCGAAACGCCTCCGGAAAAGCCTTCTTCATTCAGCCAGGCCGGGTCCCGATTCAAGACAGGCAAATCATCATGTCTGCCGTCCAGTTTTGGAAGGCAATTGAGCAGCCCCTTCGTGTAAGGGTGCTGTGCCTTGTCGAGGTGCTTTGCATCGAGCGCTTCCATGATCCTGCCGCCATACATGACCAGAACCCTGTCGCAGAAACTCGATACCAGGTTGAGGTCGTGGCTGATCAGGACAAGTCCCATGCCGCGCTCACGCACCATATCGTCAAGAAGCGACAAGACCTGCATCTGAACGGTAACATCGAGAGCGGATGTCGGCTCATCTGCAATCATAACCTGCGGATTGGTTATCAGCATCATCGCAATCATGATGCGCTGTCCCATGCCACCGGACACCTGGTGGGGATAGAGCGAATAGACCTTCTCAGGTTCGCGGATGCGCACGGTTTCCAGCATCGAAAGCGCCCGTTTTTTCGCTTCCGTGCGTGAGACGTTTTCGTGCCGCCGGCAGGATTCTGCGATCTGACCACCAACTGTCAGGACCGGATTGAGCGAATATTTCGGATCCTGCATGATCATCGAAATGCGGGAGCCCCTGATAGAGCGCATGGTCTTCGCATTGGCCTTCATCAGGTCCATGCCGTCAAACATCATCCTGCTGGCGTCGATCCGGCCGTTTCCGGCGGTAAGGCGCAGAAGCGCCCGTCCCGTCTGTGATTTTCCGGACCCGGATTCACCGACGATTCCCAGACGCTCACGGCCCAGGTCAAAACTGACGCCGCGAACGGCGTGGACGGGACCTTTTGGCGTAGAAAACCTGACATGCAGATCGCGCACCGAAATGAGCGGCGCCTTGGTCTCAAATCCTGTCGTTTCCAGCTTGTTCACCCTCAGTGCCCCCCGGAACTGCGCGGATCCAGCACGTCCCGCAGGCCGTCGCCGAGAAGGTTGAACCCGAGTGACACAACAAGAATGGCGATCCCGGGAATCGTCGGGACCCACCACTGGTCGAGCAGATAGTCACGGCCGGATGCGATCATGGCGCCCCATTCGGCGAGCGGCGGCTGTGCGCCAAGCCCCAGGAAGCCCAGTCCGGCCGCCGTCAGGATAATGCCCGCCATGTCGAGCGTCAGCCGGACAATCGTTGAAGACAGGCACATGGGCATAATGTGCGCAAAAAGGATCCTGATCCGCGACGCCCCCATGATCTGCGCAGCCATGATGTACTCACTGTTGCGAAGGGTCAGCGTTTCGGCGCGGGCAAGTCGCGCGTATGGAGACCACGTCGTCAGCGCAATGGCCAGAACGGCGTTTTCCAGTCCGGGTCCGAGAACCGCCACAAAGGCGAGTGCGAGAATGAGACGCGGAAAGGCGAGGAAGATGTCGGTGATGCGCATCAGTGTCGCATCGACAACGCCGCCCAGAAGACCTGCCGTGGTTCCGATGATCAGGCCGATCGGCATGACAATGATGGACACCAGGAAAATGATGTAAAGCGTGACCCGGGACCCCCAGACTATTCTGGCAAATATGTCCCTGCCGAGTTCATCCGTTCCGAACCAGTGGTCTGCACTTGGCGGGGCCAGGCGGTTTGCTAGATCCTGTGTCGTGCCATCGCCCCCTGCAATCCAAGGTGCGAACAGGGCCACAAAACAGAGGAACAGAACGATCGCCAGTCCGAACATGGCAATCGGATTGCCCTTGAAGGCGAGCCAACCGATGTAAATCCTCTGGCACTTGGCCTGGAACGCATTGCGCGGGGTATCAGCAAGCAACCAGGAGGCTTCAGGCGTCTGACCGAGGCTGGTTTGCGACATCACTTGGCCCTCGGGTCGACGATCCGATAAAGCATATCGGACAGCATGTTGATGAACACAAAGGAGATCCCGACGACAAGCGTCCCACCGATCACCGCGTTCATATCCGCATTGAACAGCGAGTTGGTGATGTATTGGCCGATCCCGGGCCAGGCGAAAACGGTTTCGGTCAAAACCGATCCTTCCAGCAAGCTTGCGTAGGTCAGGCCGATGATCGTGATCAGCTGAACAAGCACGTTCCGGAATGCGTGATACCAGATCACCGTGCCTTCGCGCAGCCCTTTGACGCGCGCCGTCAGGACATATTCCTGATTAAGCTGATCCAGCATAAACGAGCGCGTCATGCGGGCGATATAGGCAAGCGAATAAATTGCAAGCATGGAGGCTGGCAGGATGACGTGGGATAGCGCGTTATGAAAAACGTCCCATTCCCCGGCGATCGCAGCATCGATCATGATGACCCCGGTCACCGGATCGACAATCCCGTCATAGAAGAAATCGATGCGCCCCGGACCGGCAACCCAGTCGAGCTTTGCGTAAAACACCAGGAGTGCGACCATACCGAGCCAGAAGATCGGTATGGAATGGCCCAGCAGCCCGACAACGCGCACCACGTGATCGATCAGCGTGCCCTGCCGGACCGCAGCCAGCACACCGGCAGGGACTCCAATAATCACGCCTACGACCGTCGCGATCGTCGCCAATTCGAGGGTCGCCGGGAAAAAGCGCTTGATGTCCTCCAGAACAGGCTGCCCGGTCATCACCGAACTTCCAAAATCTCCCCGCAGGATATCGCCCAGAAAAATGAGATATTGCTGCCAGATCGGCTTATCGAGGCCGAGCTGGAGATACATTGCATCATAGACTTCCTTGGAGGCCCGGTCACCGACGATGGCAACAACGGGATCGTTGGGCATGATGCGACCGATGATAAACGTGATCGCGGTCAGCCCGATAAAGGTGAGGATCAGCATGAAGATGCCCCCACCGATTTTTCTTGCCACATCCAGATATGGCCTGAAATCCACCGAGCTTTGCGCTGCGGAACTGTCGGTCATTCCGGATGCCCCCGGTTTCAAACCCTGTTTACGTAAAGTCGCGCTTCCCCATCCTGCCGACGGGGAAACGCGTTTCAAGTCTCAGCCGGCCCACGCACCGCAATGGTTCGGCGCGCGCGGCCGTGCGCAGCTTATTTGGAGACCGTCTTGTAAAAGGCCTGATCGGAGGTCACACCATTCACGAAGCCCTTGACGTTCGTCCGTTGGCCGAATGTGCCAATTGCCTGGAACATGATCGTGAAGGGCGAGTCTTCCTGCACCATCTTCTGGAGCTTGGCGTAGATTTCCTCGCGAACTTCCGGATCGGATTCAGCTGCTGCCTGATCGGTCAACTCGGTCAGGCCCTCTGCCGGCCAGGCGTTGCGCCAGGTGAGCTTACCAGTCAGTTTGGCCTCGAAGTTATTGTCCGGATTGTGTGCGAAAGCATCGGCGTTGGAATGCGGATCGGAATAATCCGGACCCCAGCGGGCGACAATCAGCTCGTGCTTGCGTGCACGATATTTCGGCCAGAGGGTCGCGCCATCGGACAGAATGATCTCAGAATCGATCCCGAGTTCCTTCAAACTCGCCTGGACGCTCTGGGCCACTTCGGTGAACGGTGACTTGTTCAGCGTGTCGATCGTAATTTTCGTTCCGGCGTCAAGCCCGGCATCTGCTATCAGCGCCTTCGCCTTGTCCATGTTGTAGCTATAGGGCGTGTCAGTTGCCGCTGCCCACATGCCTGAGGGCCAGAAGTTCTGATGGATCTTGTACTGGCCATCCAGGAAGGACCCGACCATGCCGTCATAGTCGACCATGTATTTCAGCGCTTCGCGGACTTCCGGCTTCGAAAGAACCGGGTGATCCATGTTGCTCGCCAGATACATCAGATATCCCTTGGGATAGCTTTCCGCTGACACGTCCGGGTTCCCCGACAGTCCCTTGAGCTGGTCCGCGGTCAGTTCCATCGCCGCGTCGACATCGCCCTTTTCCAACAGCAGACGCTGTGCGGAAGGTTCTGCCACATGACGGATAACGACACGGTTCATTGCCGGTTTGCCCTGACGATAGTCGTCAAAGGCTTCCAGCATGACCACTTCGTTGGCTTTCCAGGTCTTCAGTTTGTAAGGACCGGACCC
Source organism: Roseibium sp. HPY-6 (assembly GCF_040530035.1). Taxonomy (NCBI): domain Bacteria; kingdom Pseudomonadati; phylum Pseudomonadota; class Alphaproteobacteria; order Hyphomicrobiales; family Stappiaceae; genus Roseibium; species Roseibium sp. HPY-6. The sequence continues at coordinate 1,965,430 of NZ_JBEWCD010000002.1, read as the reverse complement.
TGCCGAGTTGTCCTTCAGCCACGCGTAACCCATGTCACCATCGACTTCGTGCGCCTGCACCTCCTTCATGTCGACGATGGACGCCACGCTTGAAGACAGGAGATTGAGAACGAGCGCCGGCGAGAGGTCCGCGAGGATGTTGATTTCAACTGTGCCCTCGTCAACTGCAACAACGGCCTCATCGACGTTGTCGGCCGTCCAACCAATCTGCTTGATGATGAAAGCAGGTGTCTTGTCCAGTTTCACGGCGCGGCTCAGGGAATAGGCAACGTCCGCTGCCGTCACCGGATTGCCGGAATGAAACGTCAGGCCGGGCCGCAGCTTGACCGTGATTTTCTTGCCGTCTGGAGAGAATTCGTAGGATTCAGCGATGCCGCCGACGAGTTTGGTAAGGTCGTCCGGCTCGAAGAGAAACAGTCTCTCATAAATGTTTGCAACAATCCTGCTGCCCGTGAACTCAAAACACTCGGCGGGGTCCAGCGTGATGGCGTCCGCAGTGTTTCTGGCTATCACAAACGTATCGTCAGGCGTTGCCGCAAGTGCCGGAAAGGCCACGGATGCCGCCAGCACCGTGGCAAGTGAAAGGCTTTTCAGTGGTGTTGTAAATCTCACGATCATTCCCCCTCTGGAACAAAACGGTTGGGATGGTGCCGGACATACCCGGCGGGATCGTGTGCGGTTTCGCTTCGTTTTCTGAGCAAGGTTTCCGCACCTGAAAGAAAAGCTTATATCGATTGCTTGAATTCGACCAACAGCCTTGTTATGCAAATTTTGCATAGTATTTCGCACTGCTCACATTTTTGGCACGCGCCGTGAAGGATAGACGGTGGAAACCAACTGGCTGACGGATTTTCTGGTACTGAGCAAGCTGGGCAATTTCTCCCAGGCAGCGGATGAGCGCAACATCACGCAGTCGGCGTTCAGCAGACGGATAAAGGCGCTTGAGACCTGGCTCGGAACCGAGCTGTTCGATCGAAGCAGTTATCCGGTTTCCCTGACCCAGGAAGGTCAGGTCTTCCATGCGACCGCGCAAAATATCCTTAGGGAACTTGAGCTCAATCGCGTTGAATTTCAACGGCGTAAATCCGGAACGACACCGGACATCAGACTGGCGGCCTCAACGTCCCTGGCACTCAGCTTCGTTCCTGAATGGCTGCATCAGATCAAACAGCATTGCGGCCCGTTTTCCGTGTCCATCGACACCTATGACTTTTATGAAATGATCGAGTTGCTAGGCGACCGCAAGATGGATCTTGTGGTGCTCTATTATAAGCCAGAAGTTCCGGCATTTTTTGAGCATCAGGAGTTCGACGCGATCAAATTAGGCACAGATACTATGCATCTTTGTACTGCATTAGATGCGGATGGACGGCCGGCCTACGATGTCGACCACCCGCCCCAAAACGGACTCGAATACATCGGTTACGGTCAAACGGGATATTTTTCGAAAGTCGAGGATCTGCTTTTCTCGGCCATGACCCCGCAAGATCCGACATTCGTGTGCACTTCGCAAAGCGGGACATGCGAGTTCATGAAACGGCTGGCACTTCTCGACCAGAAAATGCTCTGGCTGCCGGCCTGCAGCGCTTATGACAGTGTTGTAGCCGGTGAGTTCGCCCTGGCGGGCAACGGCAGATACGACACGGAACTGGAGATCTGGGTCTACAAAAAGCGCGAAACGAGGTCGACCCTGATTGAGACTATCTGGACGCTTCTGAAGTCAGATCCGTGCACGAACCATCTGAAGAAGTTTCGGCTTTCGTAAAGTCACTCAAAACAAATCTCACACGACACAACGGACTGATGTCATTGGGCCACTGGCTCGTGCTTAAGCGCTTTCGTCACGGTCGGATTTGTTCAAGAGTGCGCTGAGACGCGCCTCTTCTTCGTCGGAGAGTTTCGAGGGCCCAGCAGCAGACAACTGCCGCATGCGCTGCGATCTCTTGCGAAGCGCAAGGCCAATCGCAATGAGGCCCGCCACCAAAGCGATAGGCCCTGCAGCCCAGAGAAAGAACGTGTGCCAGGCAAATCTCGGTTTCAGAAGAACAAACTCACCGTAGCGCGAGACAAGATAGTCAATCACCTGACCATCGCTGTCTCCGGCGACAAGACGTTCACGCACAAGGACACGCAAATCCTTCGCAAGGGGAGCGTCACTGTCATCAATTGACTGGTTCTGGCACACCATGCAGCGCAGTTCAGCCGAAAGCGCTCGTGCCCTGGCCTCCAAAGCCGGATCTTCCAGGACCTCGTCCGGTGCAACCGCCTGAGCTGGTGCAATCAGCACGGACAAAAGCAGCAACAGGGCGGTCAGACACTTGAGGATCATGTCGCTACTCCGCCGCTGCCGGCTGCGCTGTCTTTCGACGCGACGCCGGTTTCGGGGCACCGATCCGCAACCGGCGATCGGCCATCGAGAAGACCGCGCCGAGAGACATGATCACGCAGCCGATCCAGATCAGCGTGATCAGAGGCTTGAAGTAAACGCGAACGTCGATCGCCCCATCGCCGCGGCTTTCGCCCATGGACAGGTAAATCTGGGAAAACCCGATTGTGTGGATGCCTGCTTCCGTTGTCGGCATTTGCCGCGCCGTATAAACGCGCTTGGACGGATCCAGTTCCGTAACAAGAATGCCGCCCTGGCGGATCGTGAAGTGACCGACTTCCTCCACGTAGTTTGGCCCGCGGCGCGGTGCGGCGCCATCGAAAGTCACCTGGTACCCGGAGACTTCGACTGTGTCGCCCGGTCTCATGGTCTCAATGCGCTCTTCCTGAAAGGCCGAGGCTGTCACAATCCCGAGAACCGTTACGCCGACACCGAAATGCGCGACGACTGTCCCCCAGGCAGAGCCTGGAAGCCCCATAAGACGGGCAAAACCACGTTTCGGGCCGATCTCGAAGAACTTCACACGCGTGACGATTTCCGAAACAGCGCCGGCCATCACCCACACAGCCAGTCCGACACCAAGGGGCGCAAGTACCTTTTCCATGCCCCACAGCCAGAATGTGAACAGCGTGAAGACCAATGCGAGGCCGAACGCTACATAAAGTCTTTGGCTTGCCGCCAGAAGGTCACCGCGTTTCCAGGCCAGGATCGGTCCGAAAGGAACCGTCAGCAGGAGCGGGATCATCAGCGGGCCGAAGGTCAGATTGAAAAACGGTGCTCCAACGGAAATCTTCTCACCGGTGACCGCATCGAGAGCAAGCGGATAAAGCGTTCCGACAAAAACTGCCGCACACGCAGCCGTCAGGAACAGGTTGTTCAAAACCAGCCCGCCTTCCCGGCTGATCGGGGCAAACAGACCGCCCTGTTTCAGCATCGGCGCCCGCCATGCGTAGAGCGCCAAAGAACCGCCGATAAAGAAAATGAGCAGCCCGAGAATGAAGACCCCGCGCGCCGGGTCCGTTGCAAAGGCGTGAACGGACGTCAAAACGCCGGACCGGACCAGGAACGTACCAAGCAGCGACAGCGAGAACGTGAATATCGCGAGCAGCACCGTCCAGACCTTGAGAGCTTCGCGTTTCTCCATAACGATCGCGGAGTGAAGCAGCGCGGTGCCTGCGAGCCAGGGCATGAAGCTGGCATTTTCGACCGGATCCCAGAACCACCAGCCACCCCAGCCGAGTTCGTAGTAGGCCCAGTAGGAGCCCATGGCGATCCCAAGCGTCAGGAAGCACCAAGCAAGAAGGGTCCAGGGACGCACCCAACGCGCCCAGGCAGCATCCGTTCTTCCCAGTATCAATGCGGCAACAGCGAAAGAGAACGTGATGGAAAAACCCACATAACCGACATAAAGGAGCGGTGGATGGATCGCGAGGCCGATGTCCTGCAGGATGGGGTTCAGGTCGGCGCCTTCCAAAGGTGGATTGACCACCCGCGTGAACGGGTTTGATGTCGCCAGCAGAAACAGGATGAAGCCCGCGGTGACCCAGGCCTGAACCGCTAGTGTTGCCGCCTTGAGATCCTTCGGCAAATTGCCGCCGAAGACACCGACAAGCGCGCCGAAAAACACCAGGATGAGTACCCACAGAAGCATTGAGCCTTCGTGATTTCCCCAGACACCGGTGAACTTGTAGATAAAGGGCTTTGCCGAGTGGGAGTTCTGGACAACATTCAGGACCGAGAAATCTGACGTCAGATACGCAACCGTCAGCGCGACAAACGAGATCAGGATCAGCATGAAGAGGGTGACGGAAACCGGAGGTGCCACGGCCATCAGCCTGTCGTCGCCCGTAAGTGCACCCCACAATGGCAAGAAGCATTGCACCAGTGTCAGGGCAAAGGCCAGCACCAGCGCATAGTGTCCCAACTCAACGATCATGTCCGCGTCCTGTCTCTCCCTGAAAGCCGCTAGTTGGCTTCCCCCTCACCACCTTGCCAATGGCCCTGATCCTTGAGGGCTTCGGCTACTTCCTTGGGCATATAGTTCTCATCGTGCTTCGCGAGAACGCTGTCGGCAACAAATGTTCCCTCAGAATTTATGACACCTTCGGTGACAACACCCTGTCCCTCCCGGAACAGATCCGGCAAGATCCCCTTGTAGGTCACCGCAACCGCATTCGCCGTGTCAGTTACCCTGAAGCTCACCTGAGCATTATCCGCTCTCACCACGGAACCTTCCTCGACCAGCCCGCCGAGGCGAATGCGTTGTCCGGCCGGAATGGTCTTTTGCGTGATGTCTGTCGGGCTCTGGAAAAACACGATCTGGTCATTCAGGGCAAACAGGATCAGACCGAGTGCAACGGCGAGCACAGCACCTGCAGATCCGATGAGCGTCAACCTTCTTTGCTTGCGTGTCATTTGCTTCGTCCGGTTAGCGCCTGCGCGAACCGCCGCCCGCCAGGCAATTTTGTCTTATCAGGACCCGCTTAGTCCAAGTGCACTTGCCGTGTCCTTGATCAGGGACAAATCCGAAGGACTTTCCGCATGGGCGGCTTTCGCGGCCGCGAGCGCATCTTCCGCCTTCTGTTGCTCGCCCAAGACGACATAAGCCTGTATGAGCCGGCTCCATTCTCCGGCGCTCCCGCCATCCTCTGCAAGCCGTTCGGCAAGGCCTGATACCATTCCCCTGATCATTTCCTGTCTGTCTTCGGCAGACAAGTCCTGAGCGGCTTCAATGTCCTGTTGCGAAGGTCCGCGCGGCGTTTCCTCACTCTGGCCGTCTGGCTGCAATCCAGCTAGTTGCTGACGCGCCGCCGCCACCCAGGGAGCTGTTTCATCAGCCCCTTCCAGCAGCGTCTCCCAAGCTTGAACCGCAGCTTGCGTGTTGCCTTCCTGACCGAGCGCTATTGCCAGGAAAAAACGCGGCTTCACCGCCGACGGCTCCATGGACACCGCCCTTTCGAAAGCCTGTCTTGCATCCGCAGTGACTAGACCCTGATTGGCCATCGTCAAAGCTTCGCCCATGTCGGTCAGCCAGTCCGGCCGCGGTCCGAGGATACGAATGGCGTTCGCATAGGCCCTGGCCGACGCCTCAGGTTGGCCGCGCGACAGATAGACCGGGGCGATGACCTCCCAACCCTGACCGTCTTCGGGGTTTTCAGCAAGATGACGTTCCACGCGCGCCACCAGAACATCCACCGACTGCCCTTCCGCAGGCGCACTCAGCCGCGCGATGAGCGGCTGATCCGGCTCGTCCGGAGAGCCGAGCGCAAAATAGGTCGCCAAGGCGATGAGAGGTAAAGCAGCAAGCGCCAACGCCTGCGCAGATTTGAGCCGCAAGCCGGACGTTTGCATCCGCGCCTGGCTTTCGCTCTTGTCGTGTGCAGCAAGAAGCCTGCGCGCAATTTCGGTTCTGGCTGCCTCGGCTGCGTCCGGGTCGATCAGGCCGCGTTCCAATTCGATATCGATCGCTGCTAGCTGTTCCTTGTAAACAGCTTCGTCGGCACTGCCGGTCGCGCCTGCCATTGATCTCCCGGCCCTTGCCAGCGGGACAAGAACCGAGAGGGCAGCGACCCCCGTCATAAGTGCGAGTAAAATCCAGAATATCATGGGCGCACAATAGACAGATCAATACAGGCAAATGCAAGACGAATAGGCTGTGACCGGCGGTCGCGGCACTCACTTTCGCGTTGGTTGCATCTGCAAGGCAGTCAACCCCTGGCAACGCGGGATTTGCCGCACACAGGCCTAACCTCGGCCGAAGACGCTCGAGACAAGTTTGCGTTCTGGCGACGCTCCCTGATCCGGTTGTGTGCCGGTAGCCTTCGCAAATGCGGCCTGCCGGCTCCGCCGAAGCTGGGAGGCATAGTCTGCTCCGAAATAAATGTCGGACAACATGATTGCAACATCGACTGCCGCCGCCTGGGCTTCCACCTGCCGGCCGCTCGTCTTGCCAAGATCCGTAATCAAGGACCTCGTGACGATCTCAAGCGTCTGTTCAACGGTCTGGCGTGTCTGTTTACCGATTTCGTTCACGGCGAACGTTTCGGATGCGCTACGGGCCATTGTCACGACGCGAAGCGTTCTGACGGCTTCATCGATGGCATCCTGATTCGGCTTGAGCTTTCCTTCCGCGTCAAACTTTGGAACCTGCAGCGCACGACGAATGGCGCCGTGTGCATTCTTGAGTTCACGCGTGACCTCACCCGAGATGTTCTTCTTGGTCTCCGACAGCCTTTGGTGCCAGCGCCCAGCCAGAGACAGATCCATGTCACGTTCAACACCCCGGACGAGCTTGTGATATTCGGAAAGCGCCTGCGAGAATGCTACCGGATCCGGATTGTTGTTTCTGTGTTCAAGGGCGAGGATCTGAAGCCGTTCTGCTTCGCTCATCACCACATCCACCAACGGCGCGAATTGCGATCCGGCGATGACCTTGGGATCCTGGTCACCTGCCAGACGTCCAGCAAACGTGCAAAGCGCCGACGGTGCATCAGCGCGGTCGACCAGCGCTGCCGCAATCAACGGAAGGTGGTCAGGAAAACGGTTGGTGCACTTGTCGACCAGGCGGAGAACATCGGTGTCCTGTTTGAGCCGGTGCTCATTGATGTTTTCGGGAATACTCTGCAAAAACGGCACAAGCCAACGCTCGGCTGCAAAGATTTTTTCAATGTCCCGAAGCTCGGCAATCCCCCGCTCACCACCAAGTTCGACCCCTATGAGGCGGCGATCCTTTTCAGAGATTTCGCTTTTGCTCAGCGCCTCACCGATTGCTTCAACTGCGCGGCTCCTGAGCGCCTGTATCAGGGCATCGACCCGCTCGCCTCTCACGGTGGCGTCGCCTGCCTGATCGAGAACCGTCTTGACCTCATTCGGAATGACGTCCCTGGCAAGCCAGTTCCAGACCCGGTCAAGCATATTGCGGTTGATCCGCCCCTCCTGCCTGTTGGGAAGGGTTTCCGCGATCAGGAAGTCGTTCAGCGGCGAGAAGAAAAGGCGTTGTACCTGTGCCCGGCGGAACGCGCCACCTGGCGCATCCGTGGCAAGCGGCTGCGGCTTGCGGACCAGAGCTACCGCAGCAGTGAGAATCAGATTGAGATGCGGGTCTGCGCTTTTCTGCCCTTGAGACTTTTCCAATTTCTTGACCAAAGCCTCAACCGCGTTCGGACTGAGACTGCTCAGGTAGGTCTTAATTTTGCTCTCAAGCTCGTTCGAATATGTCATTCAGCGGGTCAGAATCGCGATGCAGATTCGACAGATGATACCCGCACAAGCATTAAGCAATTGTTGAGAATAAATTCAGTGCCTTCAAAGACTTTGTAAAAGCGACGACTAGCCGATCACAAGCCATTCACCGCGGCCTGACTCGCATGCCGTTCCACGCGCCTGCAACGTTTGACCACGCAGAACCATTTCATGGGTAAACTCGCGGCACTTCGTTTCGTTGACCGTGTAGATCGGCCCTGGACGGACCTGACCGCTGCGTCCGGTCCGGTCATTCTGCCAGCCGACCGAAACACCGACACCTCGTGCACGCAACGCACGGGTTTGCGCGTCTTCGGCTGCGCGGCGATCCGTCGGATCAAGCGCATCTCCAAATTCATTGTTCACGAGAACGGATATCGCCGTATTCGCCTCCGAGCCCGCAACATTCGCACTGGGATCACCGAAGAACGACCCGACACCAGTGGAGCTCGTGTTCCCGGATGTCAGCGAACATCCCGCCAGAAGAGTGGCAAGGGCAACACATGTGGCGTTCCGCAAGCGCATGCTTGGAAGCTCCCGTAGGCATGAAAACCGGGTGAAACCCGAAGACGAAGCAGTGATATTTTCAATTTGTGGCCGAACTTGGCCGAGGGAACGTCTTTTCCTTGCTCTCTCCGCTCCAGAGTAACATACCCGGCCGGTACTGGTCGCGCCAATTGTGCCGGCAATCCCCTATTCAGCTGTCAGGGCCGGCAGCACCAGCGTCGCTTTCAAACCTCCGAGAGCCGAACTTTCCAGTTGGAGCGTCCCGCCATAAAGCGCAGCCAGATCGGCAACAATCGAGAGCCCAAGACCCGTACCCGGCACAGTTTCATCAAGACGCCGGCCGCGTTTAACCGCTTCTGCGCGCTGTTCCGGTGACAGGCCCGGACCGTCATCTTCGACTGTGAGCGCAAGCATTTCACGATTGGTTGCCTGGTCACTTTTTCGCACAACCGCCACGGCGACGCGCGATGAGGCCCATTTGCAGGCATTATCGATCAGGTTCCCGCTCATTTCCTCCAGATCCTGACTTTCACCGCGAAAGCGCAGTTCGCCTGTCTGATCGAAATCCACCCTGATTCCCTTGTCCTGATAGATTTTTCCCATCGCGCGAATCAACCGGGCAAGAATCGGTTCTGTCTCACATGACACACCGATCACCCTGCGCTGCGCGGCCATCCGCGCCCGTTCAAGATGATGCTGGATCTGTGTGGACATGATTTCCGACTGCTCGGCCACTTTCTCCGCCAATTGGCCTTCGGACGCACGCGCCTCATTTGAAATGACTGACAGAGGTGTCTTCAGTCCGTGTGCAAGGTTGCCGACATGCGTGCGGGCTCTCTCCACAATTTCCTTGTTGGAGACGATCAGTGCATTCAACTCAACGGCAAGCGGAGCAATCTCACCAGGCAGAGCTTCATCAATCCGCTCAGCTTCGCCAAGGCGAACCGCGGAAAGGGATGCCCGTAACCTCGTGAGCGGCTTGAGACCGAACCTGACCTGGAGGAAAATCGCCAATATCAAGCCAACGCCGACGATGCAGAGCGTCAACGTCACCATTCGCGAAAACTCGGCAATATCTGCCCAAAAACCCGCTGTCGCCGCGCCGACCGCTATCACGTAAGGCTCTTCGCCAATCGAAATCCGTTGCTGAAGAACGCGCACTTCGTCCTCGGTCGGGCCGGCAATAAATCCAGCGCTGCTCTCCTGATCCGCGATTGGTGGCGCATTCAGCGGATCGCCGACCAGCGATTCGGAGGCATACAATATGCTTGGACTGCTGGCGCGGCGCACTGTCCAGTACCAGCCGGAAAGCGGCAGCGAAAATCGCGGGTCTCCCCGGTAGGCCGGCGCCCTGACGGCCTGAAAGGCCGCATCGGCGTCGGCATTCGGCCCGGTTTCGATCATTTCGGAAATGAGCGCCTTGATATGGATTTCGAGTTGCGCGTCGAACGCGCGTTCACTTGCGCTCTGATAGAGGCTGACAAGGAATACGCCAGCCAGCGCAAGTGCGATCGTCGACCAGAGCGCCGCGACAAACACCAGCCGTGTTGCAAGCGATCTCTGTGGCTTGCCTGATGACTTTCCTCCGGCAGGTGCGTCCGGTTCAGTCGTCACTGGCCTCTCCGAGGCGGTAACCGAGACCTCTGATGGTTTCGATCATGTCGGAACCTATTTTCTTGCGCAATCTGCCGACGAAAACCTCGACCGTGTTGGAATCCCTGTCAAAGTCCTGATCGTAGAGATGTTCGGTCAATTCGGTGCGCGAAATCACCTTGCCCTGGTGATGCAACAGGTAGGACAAGAGGCGGTATTCGTGCGAGGTGAGTTTGATCGGATTGCCGTCAACCGTGACCCGCCCTGCCCGGAGATCCAGCCGGACAGAACCGCAGGTCAATTCGTTGGAGGCATGCCCTGCGGCGCGGCGTACGAGCGCGCGCACACGTGCAAGGACTTCCTCCATGTGAAAAGGTTTGGCGACGTAGTCATCCGCTCCGGCGTCAATGCCTGCGACCTTGTCGGACCAGCGGTCCCTTGCCGTCAAAATCAGGACAGGCATGGTCCGCCCATCCCGTCGCCAGTTCTCCAGAACCGAAAGACCGTCCAGCGTCGGCAAGCCGAGATCCAGCACCACCGCATCATATGGTTCCGTATCGCCCAGAAAATGCCCATCCTCGCCATCGCTCGCACTGTCGACGACATAACCGGCTTCTTCCAGCGCGGAAACGAGCTGACGGTTCAGGTCTGAATCATCTTCTACGACGAGTATTCGCATGAGAACCAACTTTTTAATTGATCGGACATAACGCAGCTTTTTGGGCAGACGGCCAAAGATGGCAGTGTTGATAGCAGCTACCGGCTGGCATTGACTGTGACTTTCGTCACCTTGCCACCCTTGAGCACCGAGAGGACATAGACGTAACCGCCGCCCTGCTGGCAGAGCTGGGCCTTGACGATTTCCCCTCCGGCGCGGCCGGCAACCGAACCCAGTGGTGCGGCCTTGCCACTGGCCACGACCTGCCGTGCCTGGGACTGGGACAGGCATGCTGCTTCGGCGGGCAGAACCGCTGCAAAAGTCAAAAGCAAAAAGGCGAAGATCTTTTTCACGTTGCCTGTTCCGATTGTTTATCACCTTGCCAGAGTTGTTATGATCTTGTGGTGCGAAATACCGAACAGTATTAAGCGTTTCAAACCCTGGCGACTGGTGCAAGGTGTAATCAATTTTTCCTGAACGCAAGCTGAACCGGGCATTTAGATTCAGTTTCACAAGGTTACTAACGCCAGTGTGTCTTTGCCGCTATTGAGCGAGCTGGTAAGCTCGCTCGATGTTCGGGCCGTTCTTTCAGCATCTCAAGAAAAGTGCACCTTGCCTTGCACCTTGCGTGACGAAATGGGCTTGTTGCACCTCCGGGCTGATCCTGGCACTGACCGCTTTGTTCCCCCAGCCTGCAGCAGCGTGTTCTCTGTCGCTTGTCCTGGCTATGGATGGTTCGTCGAGCGTCGATCATCTCGAACACGATCTTCAACTCAACGGGCTGGCAGATGCGCTCAGTGATCCGGAGGTCGTTGCGGCAATCGAAGCGGTCGGCGGCATCTGGGTCATGAGTTTTGAATGGAGCGGACAGAGGCAACATTTTCTCCAGTTTGCCTGGCAATATCTGGAAGATGCGGAAAGCGCGGAAAAGGCTGCCAATGCGTTGCGAAAGGCACGCCGTGGCTTCATAGGTTTTCCAACCGCAATTGGCTACGCCCTGAGCTATGCCTCCATCCAGATGAGCCGGGCGCCGGAAAACTGCACGCGCAAGGTAATCGATGTTGCGGGAGACGGCATCAACAACGATGGATACCCACCTTCGAGTGCTTACAAGGCCTTTGATTTCGAGGGTGTTACGGTCAATGGGCTGGTTATCGCCGGCGAAGATGCCTCGCCGATCCAGTACTACCGGCAACATGTCATCAGTGGCCCGGGCGCCTTTATCGAGATCGCTGAAGACTACGACGATTACGCACGCGCAATGAAGCGCAAGCTCATCCGCGAAATCATCGGCAACGGCTATGCGTCCGCCGAGTAAGAGGTCAGGCAGACCGGCGCCGTTCCTGCGCTTCCAGAGCCTTTGCAAAGTCTTCCTTGGAGCACCTTTCTTCGAGAGATCTTAGAAACAGTTGCTTCTGCGTTTCCGGTGCCAGGCCACCGATCGGCGGATCCGTATCCAGATTGGTCGGGAACGAATAGCCCTCGGCGCATGCTGAGACCGCTGCTTCGATAAGGGCCGATGACCATGTGCCTGCCTGGCGTTTTTTCAGCAACACCGGATAAAGCGCGTTGCACATGGCTTTTCTGTCCAAAGTTTCCATTGCACGACAGAACGCGGACGACACCTGTAGAAGATTGGCAAGACGCTGAATTCCGCTGCTCCTGTTTTCCCCCGCAGCATGAAAAAGTGCAGGATTGAAGAAAAGTGCGTCGCCCTTGCGCAAGGGGAGCTGCACGCAGGCTGTTTCAAAGAAATCACTGAACTCCGCCTGCCGATAGGCCATGTAGCCGGGCCTGTATAATTGCGAAAACGGCAACAGTTTTGTCGGGCCGCTTTCCACTGGCATGTCAGTGTGCGCAATGGCACCTTGCAGCGTCATGACCGGAGACAAGTCATGCACATGGGCAGGATAGCCGGCGCACGTTTCTGCAGTCTGGAAACCAAGATGATAGTCCCGGTGCGCCCGTTGCGCCGCACCGCCCGGCCTGACAAGGTTGACCTGCGACGTCATCTGATAATTCGGCCCGAGCCAGGCTTCACAAACGGCGTCCACTGCGAGATTGGAGAAGCAGGCTGCGAAGACATCAGGTTCTCTGAGGCAGAGTTTTTGGAGCGAATTCCAAACGCGATCATTCGCGCCTGCGGCCGCGAAGTGATCCGCACCCCCTCCCGCTGCATTCTTCTCTTCCATAATGATTTGCTGGAAAACGGCCGCAGCCTTGTCGAGAGGCGTAGTGTCTGAATAAGCTCCTGAAAGCACCAGAACGCCTGATCCATCCTTGAGCACGCGTGCCCACTCGGCCATGAGCCGCCGACGCCCCTCCTCAGCGGCGAGCATGTGCTCTATCGCCGCGACGTCATATATGGGGATATTGGTTTCAACGCGATCCGCGTAGGGCACAGAGCCATCCGATAGGCGCTGGCTGACAAGTCTTTTAAAATCATCGAGACGACAGCTTTGCGCGTCAAAAAATCCGTCCGGTATGACATGCTGATCCATAGACATTCCTCCTCTACGCCAACACTCGGTAGAGAGTACCGGTTTGGCGTGTCGGGAGGACGCGAAAATCAATCAGGAATCCATCAAACGCGATGTCACTTGAATGCTCGCACCGGTTAGAGATGCGGCGTCATTCCGGATTTTATCTGCTGAGCCACCATTGGCATGACCAGCGACCAATGCTCAGTCCGCGGAGCGCGAATAACATCGATGCTCGGATACCAGATGCTCTTTCCGTCTTCCGCATGCCAGTACCAGGGCGCGATATGTTCGACCAGGGCAAGCCCCGGTGTTCCGGCGGCTCCAGCCGCATGCAGGACAAGTCCGTCGGGCCCGACGACAACGTCCAGCACCTGCAGCAAGGCAGCAAGATCATCCAGGTTCTGAAAGTGCTTGCCCGCATCTATGATGCCGGAATGCCCCTGAAGCTGTGACCTGCCTTGATCCCAGATCGTGCTGACCAGTGTCCCGGGCGTCGTCGGAAGAGCCTTCAACAGGGGATCCAATGCCAGGCCTGTCGGTGTTTCGTTCCACGAAATCCCGATCCACGGCCGTGGAAACTCCTCAAGGGCGCGCCGCCATTTGTGAAGATCCTGTTCGAGAGCGGGCAAATACGGTTCCGAGTGCAGACCACCGCGGATCACCGCCGGCACCCCAAGAAGACGCGAAACGGGCACGGCATGCGAAAACGCTGTCTTCGCGCCGTGTTCTTCGCTCGTGTCGTTTGCCAAATAGTTCCGATAGCCCAGGAGGCCCGCCAATTGCGCCAGGCCGGACGGCCCAACAACCGGTGTATCAAAGCCGCGCGCAGTCTTGCCGATGAACCTTGCCATGACCATGAATTCAAGAGTGTTTAGCCCTGGATCGATCACCATCGCGGTTTTATCGAGCCGATCCCTCAAGGTCTCATGATCGATACTCTCTGCGACGGAGATACCCAAGCAGGTGCCAACGGTTTCGCTCAGGATGGGCGGCACTTTTTCAAGCTCGCCAGCCGACAGATACGCGTCGTGCAGAAGATTGACGAGGCGCGCCCTGACGGCAGGTTCGAGTGGCTCCCCACCGTTGAGCAGCGGTTCCAACAGTTGCATCGTCTTCGCCGGCTGGCCTGCCAGCCGATAGGCGGCTCCCAGCGTCAGTATGGCATCGACGCGGTTTTCGGCCGCTTTTGCAACAGGCGCAAATTCCTTCAGCGCATCGGCAGCCTCGCCAAGTTTTGCCCTTATGCTGATCTGACAGAGCCATGCTGGCATTGCGGTCGGGTAGAGTGCGATGGCCCGGTTTGCGATGCGCCTGGCCTCTGACAGCAAACCTGTTGCCGCACTGTTGTCTGCCAAGCCGATCAGGTGCTCCAGATTGGACGGGTCCTGCAAATGTGCTGTTTCCAGAAAGGGCGTGGCTTTCGCATGGTCACCCAAAGCGGTCAGAATGCGCCCAACAAGCGCATTGGCAGGCGCATCCAGCGGCGAAAGGTCGTGCGCTTCCTGCGCAAGGAGCAAAGCAGGTCCGAAAAGGCCGTGTTTGAAATAAAGGTTTGCGATGCCCGCCAGTATCTGCGGATCCTGCGTGCGCGCACGCACCTTGTTGAGCAAATCCTCGACCTCGAACACCCTGCCCTGGCTGGCAAGACGTTCAGACTTCAGCAGCACAGCCTGAATGTGAAACGGGTCAAGTGCCAGTGCATGGTCGACCAGGCGTTCCGCCTCTGTCTCATCCCCGGAAAGGAGACCAACTTTTGCTGCAAGGGTCAGAAGGCCCGGATCCTGCCCGCTCAGTGAAGCCCCTTTCAAAAGGAGTGCTTGCGCCGCTTCCAGGTCGCCGCCCGCCAGGCGCGCTTCTACCAATCCGGAAAGCGCTTCGACGTTTCCAGGTGCGACATCCAGCACGCTTTCGAACAGAAGCACCGCGTTGTCGTGCCTGCCGGCTGCTGCATGATCGCGTGCCGCTTTCAACCTGTCATCTACCAACAGCATGATACTTCCCGTCACCCGACGCTGACGCGCTTCGCATCAAGGCGCACGTCTTCTTCCGCGGTGATCATGGAAATATCGCTGTTCTGGGTTGCGACACCGTCGATGTTCTGTACCAGGATTCCCGCTTTCAGCGTCTCCGTTTCCTTGATCGCGCTGCTGCGGCTTTGAGCTGTCGTGGTTACCGTTCGCGCATTCAGGATCTTGTCGACGCAGGTTTCGAACGCACGGCTGAAGTTGTTGATCAGCTGTTTGCCCGTTTGTGTGACGGTATCGGCAATGACATGCATCCGGCGTGCACTGACGTTAATGTCCGGGGCTGAAAGTGCGAGTTTGCCGTTTGCTTTTAGGGCAATGTCCTTGGCATCGGGGACGCTCACTTCGGCAACCACAGATGCCTTGCGCGCCAGGACCGAAAGAAGGAAAGCCTGCTCAGGCCCCCGATAGACAAGAACCGTGTCGCCTATGACAGGAGCAAGCAGACAGCTCGTCGCCTGAACTGCATGGATCCGCTCGCCACCGGGCAGCGTCACCATCGCTTCCTGCGCGGTCGCGAGCGCCACCACTTCACCTGTTTCAAGTCCAGCAGCATCGGATTGCGGTGTGTATTGCTGTCTTACGGATGTTTGCGTTTGCGGATTTTTCTTATCTGTCATGAGCGCTACGTTTTTCATTCTTCATTTGCGTCGTGGATTTGTCGAAGCCGTTTACGCGGTTCAGGCAGCGGTGATCCAGTCCGTCAGCTCAAACACATCAACTTGACCTGTGACGGTGAAATGGTCGCGCCAACCGAATTTGGTGACAGGCCATTTTGCGCCGTCGGATCCGTGAGCGCGCGGGTCGCCGGCATGCACTGGAAAAACACCTTAAACGAACCGATGATGTTCCGGCTGTTCGAACAGACCATCCCGGACGCAACCCCCGGTCCCGGTCCACTTATGGTCACCGGCGCAACGTTTGTCATATTGTGAACCGGCATGCACGAGACGAGCATACGAAAACAGGTCGGAATTTCGGTCGCACGATAGCCCATGGAAACCATGGGAACCGGAACAGGGCCCGCCGGTGTCGTCTGCAGGTAAACGTCAGGAGCGGCAAAATCCATGCCGGGAAGCGGCCCCTGGGTGTTCGCAAATGGCATTAGACTGTTCCTCTGCTTGCAGTGGTTTCGCCATCGAGGGCGACTTTGTCCGTTCGGTAGAGTTCCGCGACAAGACGGTCCGTATCGGTTTCTATCCGTCTGCCTGATGTACCTGCGAAAGCGGTTTGTTCTGTCTTAGCGGCATGAAATTTTGCGTTTGCCAGACTGCTGGACGCAAAAGATGTGGCGGAAACATCCGCGTGCGAAAACTCGGCCTGGTTCAAATCGCTCCGCTCAAAAAGTGCAGCCCGGCAGTCGGTTTCCAGAAAAACAGCCGAGAACAGGGCCGAATTGTTCAAGGATGCCCCCTTGAGGCTTGCACCGGCAAAATTCGCCATGGAAAGACGGCTGCCGGACAGATCAACGCCATCGAGACGGCTCTTTGTGAAACCGGTGGTGTTCGCGGTCACGCCCTTCAGGCTTGCGCCCTCAAAATCGCACTCGGCAAATACGGAGGCGCTCAGGTCTGCACCGTTGAAATTTGTGCCCTTGAATGTCGCCTGATGGAACGTGCAATGCTGCCAGGACTGGCCGGACAAATCATGGCCCGACAGATCCGCTTCCGCGAACAAAGCGATGTCGACAAAAACACCAGACAGGTCCACAGGCCGCAAGTCGGCGTCGGTCAGCATAAAGTTTGACAAAACGGCATTTTTCAATCGAACGCCACTTATCGGAGACCCGAGAACAACCGCCCGGTAAAAGGCGCTGTTTGAAAAGTCGGCATTTTCAAGTTTCGTTTGCGCAATCGACACTTCTTCGAACGTACTGCTTTCAAAGTCGGCATTGGTCGCGTCACAGGCAACAAGTTGCAGCCGCCCGGCATGCGTATCCTTCATCGTGGCGCCATTCATTTCGCAGCTTACGATCTGGGTATTCGTCAGATTGCAGCCTTCGAATTTCGCTTCTGTCAGAACGCAAGACACGATCTGGGCATCGCTGAGATCTGCTCCGGTAAAATCGCAGCCGGCAAGGTTGCAGTCGATGAAGCGAATTCCCGAAAGATCCATGCCCTGAAAAGACAATTTCTCTGCATCCCTGAGCATCACGGGTTGCTCATGTTCGCGAAATGCCTGCACATCTTCACGCGAAACAGGTTTTCTGCCGGGCTGCTTAGGCATGTGCGGCACCTCCCAACATCGTCATGCCAAGGTTGGCGCCGGACAGATCGCATCCTGCCAGCTTCGCGTCCATCAGGTCCGCTGCGAAAAGATTGGCTCCGCGCATTGAGCAACCCCGCAAATCCGCTGCGGTCAATGCGGCCATGAACAGATTAGCGCCAAAGAAGTCGCTGCCTGCGAATGTCGAGCGTCCGAATAGCGTGTTGTGAAACGAGGCCAGGCGAAAGTCGTTGGCTTCCAGGTCGCAAGCGTTGAAAAAACAAGCGTTACCGTTTGCCCGCAAGAAGCAGCACGCCTGCATCCTGGCTGAGTTGAACGAACTGTCGACAGCTTCAAGAGCATCGAATCTGGACCCCGTCAGATCACAGCCGCCCATGAACCCGACGGATTTCCATTTTCCCTTCCTGAAATTCGATTTCCGGGCAGGAACTTCCATGAAACCGATCCGCTCCAGATCGCAGCCAGACAGATCCATGGTGTTCATCTGAAGCATGATGAACATCGTGCGCAGTAGCCGGGAGTCCGGCGCGGCAAAACCCTCGGCGCTGCCGGACAAGAACTGGCAATCGGTCAGCCGGCTCGCGCCAAGTGCGACATTGTCAAGCTTTGCCTCAATGAAACGCACTTTATCCAGGGTCACATCGATGCCTGTACTCTGCGAAAAGTCGGATTGAAAAATGACAAGATCGTGCAGTTTGGTACCATCGAGGCGCACGCCTCTTGCGCTCACCTTGCTGAGATTGGCCCTGCTGAGGTCAGTCCGGGAAAGATTGGCACCATCGAGCGTCGCACCTGCGAAAACGGCTCCAGACAGGTCGCATCCCGAAAAGCGCGCTCCCGTCAAATCGGCCTGTTCAAAGAACGTGCCGCGCAAATCCATCCCGCTGAAGTCGACCTCGCGAAGATCCGCTCCGGCCAGGTCAGCTCCCTTGAAATCATGCTTTTCGGCGAGCTTTTCTGCAATCAGGATGCCCAAACGCTCCGCAACGGCCTCCGGTAACGTATCAAGGGGGAAGAGCGGTGTCGGAGAGTTCTGCCGCGCGACAGTCATATTCTCGTCGAGCAGTTCGTCTGCCTCGTTTAACCGGTCCATGGCGGTCGCCATCATCGAATGCGACGATGCATCCGGCGCCTGGTTTTCTGCAGAGGGAAAGCCGTTCGCATCGAGTGACTTGCCATGGCGCAGCAACGCGTCGACCATCTCGCCGCGCTTGCCATTTGTCTGACTGAGGCCCGAAGGTTCCTCTTGAATGCTACCGCCTTCCCGTTCGGGGGCTGAAAGCAACAGACCGGGAGCAGCGCGTGCATCAGTTGAGGCGTCGGTAGCTGGCGACGACAGCTCTGCCAAGAGGACATCGAACTGATCCTCAACACCGGTCTGCGGCTCATGATCTCCTGTATCGAGCGTGTCGAGCCCAGACAAATCCGTTTCCTGCAATGCGGTTCTGAAGTCTGCAAGAATATTGCCCTCAGGCTGCTTCAAAGCCCTCGCAACAGCCTTCTTGAATGTGCTTTCAATTTCTTCCGTGGACTGTTTGTCGTTCGGACCGAACAGGGCATCGAGCGTCCGAGCGGCACTGTCGTTGATGTCGCTGTCGTTTCCGATCCCTGATGCAATGCCTGTTTCGTCTCGGTCCTTCAAGGAAGACAATCCAGCCATGATCTGTTTCAGACTGTCGACGATTTCCGGATCCAGTTGGACATTCGGGTATTTTTCAACCAATGCTTCTTCGGCGATCGGCTTGAGCATGTTTGGCGTTGCACGCTCCCTCGGAATTGCCTCAATCAGCATTCTGCGCTGCAATTCCGCCCGAACCATCTCGTGGTCACGCTTTTCCAAGAGTGCGTCTTCCACCTCCTTGACCTCGTCAAGCAGGGCGGCGATATCCACTTCGCCGTTTTCCATTTCCTCCCGCGTCGGCTGCGCGACAAGGGGGATGTCGTCCATGATCTGTGTATCACGCGGGGGGAAAAGGTCGCCCGGAAGACCTTCGTCCTCGAGCATTTTGGCCGTTGCCCAATTCTGGTTGGCCACAAATCTTTCGCGATCGGCAGCCGCTTTCTCGAGCTTGCGCTTGCGTCTTTCGCTGAGGATTCTCGGATCGGCTTGCGGCATCAACTGGTAGTCCGCGAGCGCATATTTGTGCGCTTCGGTCTTTGATCTACGTTTCTTGTAGACATCAACGTAGTAAGCCGGATCCCGGCGCGCGGTGTCCGTTTCTTCGAGCGCCAGCATGATCGCAGCAATATCCTGGGCAAACCTGTCCTGCGCCCGGATGAGACCCCGGAATGTCAGCGTCGCTTTTTGAACATTCGGAAAAAGCGTTACGGTGTCGCACCGCATCACAGTCTCCGCGAGATCTTCACTTTGCTCCAGCTGATAAAAGCAACGCGCGGTAAGTCGTGGAATTTGCCCACCAACCGAAGGCGTGCCGCGCGACATACCGGCGATCGCAAAAGTTTCTCCGCCTTCGAAGAAGCCGTCGAAACGCTGGTCTGTCGGAGCGTCGCAGTTGTAGAGAGGATTGAAATCGTCCGGTTTTAAGGGCGAGACATTGTCGACCCAGTGTTGATCATATGTTCCAAGCAGTTGCAGACGCGCGGCGTCGTCCGGAGCGATAGGGCCCAAGAAGGCCGGATGCAGCTGATCTTCATGAGACTTGATCAGGCGGTTTGCGTTTTCAACATTCGGGAGAGGCGCCGGCAAACCCGCTTCAAGCAACTGCCTCGCGCCAAAACCTTTGCCACGCTGATTGAGCAGGTAACCAGGCCCACCGAAAGCCTGTTGATCGCCAACAGGCATCTCCAGAAACGGGACCGGGCGGCTCATGCGCACACCCTCTTCGGTGCGCTGCCAGAAACGGTCACCAAAAACGGCCAGCTGTTTTTCAAAAGCACCGAATTGCGCCGTGACACGGATCGCATCGATGGGATCGTCCGTTGGCGAAAGTGCACAGCCCGCGATGATAAGATCGCCTTTCGGCTTCGGCTGTCCACGGTCGAATATCGCCTGGTTCGGCATCTGGTCCGCCACCATCGGCCAAAGCGCCTGCTCCGTCAGGAGCCGGCCCGGTTCGGCGAAATCAAAAAGGATGTATGCTGAGACTGTTGTCAGAGCGCCGTCTCGCGTTGGCTCGGTCTGGTGTGCGACCGAAACTCTGGACGGCTTAATGATAGCAGGCAAAAACCATCTTCCTCATCAGGGGCGTGCGCTTTGTCCTAGCGCAGTTGGCGTCCGTTTCCCGTTGACCAGATGACCGGTCAGCTCGGTCGAGCGCGTTATACGATGCATTCAATACCGACGAGCCTTGCGCCAACGCGGTTGTTCTGCATGTCGATTTCGCCGCTCTTGATCGCCAGTTCCTTGCGTTTCGCTTCCAGGCGGGTCGCCTCTGCCTTCATGCCCTGCAGCCCGACCATGATCTCGTCCCACTCGGCCTTGCAGTCCGTGGAGCCGAATTTTGCGGTCACCTTTTTCATGACAATGCCGCGCAGGTCGATCTGCGTCCCTTTCCAGTTAAGCGAGACCCAATCCGACATGAAGTTGAATTTGTCGAACTGCATGCGCACACCATAGACAGATTCCATGATGCCACCGTAGTAGGTGGTCATGTTCATGCCGAAAATGCTCTGGAAATCCCATCCGTACTTCTCGCTGAAGTAGGAGCCCTTGTACTTTATCGTATGAGACTTGTCGTAGGTATGGTCTGACTTTCCCTTTACCTTGACTTCCTGATCGTTGCACTCGAGCTTCATCTTGCTCGCGCTCTTAAGCGTCATGTTCCCTTTTTCAGTGCTTACGTCGATATTGTCCTCGACCACCGTGGACATGCTGCCGTCAACATCGAGAACATGGTCACCGTTTGTCTTCTGGTGGTAGTCTGCCGATTCAATGTACATGCGTTCGGCGGATTTGAGCAGAATGCGGCCATCGCACGACATCATGATGCCTTGTGACCCGCCGGCAGCATTCGTGTAGACCGAGGTGTCGTCTTCCTCGTCGGAAATGTGCTTGGCGGGAAACAGTTCGTCGTGGTGCTGGTTCTCGAACGAACGCCGCTCGACTTCCGAATACTCGCCTAAACGCAGAAACGTTCCAATGTTGTCCGTCGAATCGCTGTTGCTGTTCGAAGGAACGAGATAAAACATCGTCCGTCTTGCATTTCGTGAATTGTGACCGGCGCGAGGTGGCATGGTTGTTTCTCCTAACGTCTTGTTTTGTTTATCGTGGGAGACACGACGGCGGCAGGTTCTGCTTCGTTCCTACTTAGCACTTCTGACACCTTGAGACGTGATCTATGTCACAAAACTGTGACGTTGGACTTAATGAACACGTGCAGAAAACTCAATAACACCACAAAATCGAATGTGCAGAACAAACGAAAATTTATGTTCTGACCTTTAAGAACACAACTTCGCAATGCTTTTCCCTGTGCGTGTATTCAGCCGCAACCGGCAGCCGCGATCCGTCTATATGAGACTTGCAAGACGTTGTGATCAAAACCAAACTTCATTGCATGACACACCGTTTCCCCGTCAAGGAAATCGCGCTTCAATCGGGTCTGAGCACTGCCACCATCGACCGGGTCTTGAACAATCGTGCAAACGTCAGTCCCCAGACGCGCCGGCGCGTGACCGATGCCATTGAGGAACTTGCGCGCCAGGAGGCACAGCTGGCCGCCAGGGGCCGACGCTTCTTCATCGATATCGTTGTGGAAGCTCCTGCCCGCTTCACGCGTGAAATCCGTAAGGCGACAGAGGCGGTGTTGCCCGATTTCAGACCTGCGGCGCTCAGACCCCGCTTTGTTTTTTCCGAAATGATGACAACGGCTGAGACCGTCTCGTGCCTGGAGCGTATCCGCAGCCGGGGCAGCCAGGGCGTTTGTCTCAAAGCCAGGGATACGGAAGGCGTTCGAGAAGCCATTGCACTCCTCGTTCGCAAGGGCATCCCCGTTCTCACGCTCTTCACGGACATACCGGGTTCAGAAAGGCTTGCCTATGCAGGCCTTAACAACGCCAGAGCGGGCCAAACAGCAGCTTATCTCATGCACAAGCTTCTGCATGACGGTCAAAGATGCGTATTGACGACGCTCAGCCAGCACACCTTCCAGGGCGAAGAAGAGCGCTTCACGGCATTTCGCGCTGAACTTCATCAGCACCGGCCGGACATCGAACTCATCGACGCCAGCGGCGGTGGTGGCCTCAGCCCGGCGACGGCACAGGAAGTTGGCCAGCAGCTTAATGGCGAGCAGGAGATCGCCGGCGTCTATTCCATGGGCGGCGGGAATGTTGCGGTTCTGGGAGCGCTTGAAGCGGCCGGCAAATCACCCGCCGTGTTCATCGCCCATGATCTTGACGAAGACAATCTGGAGCTTTTGCGCGCCGAGAAGCTTTCGCTGGTGCTTCACCATGACCTGCGCGACGACATGCGGGCGGCGTTGCGGCACATTCTTTCCTTTCACGGCATCGGTGCTCCACCGGACGTTTGGGAAAGCGACATACAAGTGGTCACGCCAAAGAATATTCCGACCCGGTTTTGATCCTTGAGCATATGGCACTATGCGTTCGGGCGTCCGTAACCTTGTTGCTCCATGGCCCTATAAAAATCTTTCAATGTCTTGCCGGGTTCAGGGCGAAAACTGTCACCCGTTTCGGTGGCGTCCGACATACGGTCTAGCCGAAACATCCGAAAATCGTGACGAAGCTCGCACCAGGCGACCAACGTCCAGACCTTGCCCCAGAACCAGAGCCCGAGGGGCCGGATCACCCGGCTGGAAGCATCGCCCTTGCCGTCCAGATAGGAAATCGACAATCGCTTGCGCGCATCAGCCGATGCCTCAAGAAAATCGATAAGCGTGCGCACTTGCGGTGTCATCTCAGCCGCAAAGGCGTGGATTTCTACCTCGTTTTGGCGAACGCGCGCTTTTTCCGGAATGACGGCGTCAATCTTGATCATGGCCTCTTCGGCCGCACGCGCCATGGCCGCACCACCCCAGGCACGTATCAGGCGGGCTCCAGCCAAAAGGGCAACGATTTCGTCTCGGGTGAACATCAGAGGCGGCAGATCGTAGCCGTCACGCATGATATAGCCGACACCCGCTGCCCCCTCGATGGGAACGCCGGATGCCTGAAGATCGGCGACATCGCGGTATATGGTCCGCTCCGAAACTTCCAGCCATTCGGACAACTGACGTGCCCGGACCAGCCGTCCGCCACGCAGATATTGAACTATCTGGAACAGGCGGTCGGCTCGTCTCATGCGGCAGGCTCCTTACGAGGCAAACAAACCGATCGAATTGCCGTCCGGATCGGTTCCATAGGCGAATCGGCCGGAAGGGATTGCGATCGGGTCGGATACTACCTCGCCGCCCGCTTTTGCAAAGCGTTCCATTGTGGCCTCAAGACTGTCAGGACAGGCAATATGGACTGTCGGTCCTGAGCCATTTGACGCAGGCTTGCCAGGATACAAATGCCCGGCGACACCCATCTGGTCCTTGGTCGGGAACATGGCAATATGGTTGGGGCCCATGTCCGTCACACGGTTGAGTTCAGTTTGAAAAACTTCGTTATAGAAGCTGATTGCCTTGTCCAGATCAGAAACGGGAATTTCCATCCAGACGGTGAAATGATCAGGGGCAAACGACATTTTCGGTCTCCTTGCGTGGTGTGATGGAAGCACCCTAGCAAGGTCCTCCTGACAGCCTTCTGTCAGGAGAAAACGTCTTTTGCTTCAGCTTTCACGCCAGCTTTTCCGCCGTTTTTTTTGAAAGAACGAAAAGTGTCAAAACGCGCATATGACAGTTATGCTGACTTCATGACAGTGCGTGCACCACCCCTGCCACAAAACTTTAACGTGAAGGACAACCTATCGTCATTGAAGCCCACCAAAGTGTGAGCTGGCTGACCCAACAGCCCTATCCCTCGGAGGCTCTCATGAAAAGAATGACCTTGGCCCTGCTGCTGGCAGGCACAAGCGTGATTGCGCCCGGCGCATTCGCGAAAGATGCAAGTTACGTCGGTTCTGTTGACGTTGTACGCGGCGACCAGCCTGCAGAAAAAGCGACCGGCAAAGTATTTATCGATGCGAACCGCAATTCGAAGCTGGATGAAGGCGAAGCAGGTGTTGCCGGCGTTCTGGTGTCAAACGGACGCGAAGTGGTTGTGACCGGCGACGATGGCCGCTATGAGTTGCCGGCCTATGACGACATGAATCTCTTTGTCACCAAGCCGGCAGGATACGCGACACCGCTCAGCGAAGACATGGTTCCGCAGTTTAACTATGTCCACAAAGTCGCCGGTTCTCCGGACTTGCGCTTCGGCGGCATCCAGCCGACAGGCCCTTTGCCGCAAGCCGTGAATTTTCCGCTGATCGAGGATCAGGTGGGCGACACTTTCCAGTGCCTGGTTTTCGGGGATACGCAGCCCTATTCAAACCAGGAAATCAGCTATGTCCGCCAGACTGTCGGCAACATGCTGGCCAACCGCGACAATTCGGAAACGCAGTGCCTCCTCTTTGAAGGCGACGTGATGGGCGATGACCTCTCGCTCTATCCCCGTTTCAGAAAGATCATCGCTGCAGGTGGTGTTCCGCAATATTATGTCGCCGGCAATCACGACCTCGACTTTGATGCCAAGAACGATGCTGACAGCTTCGATACCTTTCGCCGCGAGTTCGGCCCGGAATACTACTCCTTCGACATCGGTCAGGTGCATTTCGTCGTGCTCGATGACGTTCGCTATCCGTGTAACGGTGTCGATGCCCACTCGTTCTGTGATCTCTCGGCCAAGCCGTCCTACAACGGCGTCATCTCCGAGCGCCAGCTGGAATGGCTGAAAAACGATCTTGCAAACGTGCCGCAGGACAAGCTGATCGTTTTGAATGCGCACATTCCGTTCGTGACCTACACGGATGCCGAGGCGCAGAAGCACCAGGTAGACAATCTCGACAAGCTCTACGAACTCATCGGTGATCGCCCTGCCCTCGGCCTGTCAGGTCACACCCACACGACCGAACAGATCCTGCCTGGCGAGTACTTCGAAGGATGGGAAGCGGCGACGAACACCGGCCCCGCAAAATTCCACCAGATCGTCACCGGCGCCGTGTCCGGGTCCTGGTGGGCGGGTGATCTGAACAGCAGCGGTGTTCCGCATGGAACGCAGCGTCTCGGTTCACCGCGCGGCTATTACGTCCTGGACTTCTCAGGACCGGATTATGTCGACACCTATATGACCTTCGAGGGCACTGAGACCGATCAGCTGCACGTTTCCTTCAACACCCCCCGCTTCCGCGAGTGGGCGGAAAAACTGGTCAGCTATACCGATCTCTATGATGTACCGAGCGACATCATCCCACCGGTTACCGTGAACGACCTCGGCGACATGGACATGCTGACCCGTGAAGACCTCAACGACACGACCTTTGTGGCCATCAACGTGTGGAACGGATCGAAAGAAAGCAAAGTGTCTTTCGCCATCAACGGCGGCACACCAACAGAGGCTGTGCGCACCCAGAAAGGTGAAGGCGAAGCGGTTCTGGATGGCCCGACCTATGCCGACCCGCTTGCGCTTGCCAAGCAATCCACCAACGGCCGCATCGCTGTAAGAAGCGCCGAAGGTGGCGAGGAAACAGCGGGTTTCTACACCTGGCAGGGAACGCATTGGACGGGTGCAGCCGGGCCATTCCAAAACTGGATGCTGTCGACCAAATCCAGCCACCTGTGGCGGGCCGAATTGCCGGCAGACCTGCCCGTCGGTCTTCATACCCTCGAAGTAACGACAACGGACCGCTACGGACGCACATTTACACAGACCAAGACCTTTGAGGTTGTCGAAGACCTGCCGCAAATGACGTGGCAGGAAGAGTTTTGGCAATAACGGCTCGGCGTCGGAGCAAAGTTGTTGCAAACTCTCTCCCGGGCGCGCTGCGCCCGGGACCCGTATCGGAACGAGATCATGACATTTCTACCCGCAGCCTGTTTCAGAGTTTTCCAAATCACCGCCCTCTTCCTTGCGCTCGCAGGCCTTTTTGCGCTTCCGGCCAATGCGCATTTTACGGAAGGAACGAAGGTGCGGACCCTCCTCGTTGCGGAGGATAACGGCACTCTCACACTCTATGTCCGGGCACCGGCACCGCTCGTCTTTTCCGATCTGGTGGGCCGGGCCCAAGTGGATCAGGCACCCCTTGTCTCACCTTTTCTGCGCCTTGAGACTACGGGAACGGGCGTGCGCTACAGACTGGACATGGCCGCAGTCGATCGCGATCCCGAGGCCTTCGAAAGCCGCCTTCAAAAGACACTCATTGTCTCTCAGGCCGGCCTCGACCTTGAGACCGTGCTGACGGGATTTACGATCCGGGCCCGCCGGCCCGCGCAAACACTCGATACTGCAGCCTCCGCGCGCGCAGCCATTCAATTGGACAACACGTCGCTCGATCCGGCTTTTGGAGCGGCCATCATCGACTACGCCTTGCAGATAACAAGCACCGATCCGGCCGGTGTGCTTGAAGTGCGGTCCGGATATCCACCGTTGCTCCCTGGCCCGGGGGTTGCGATCGAAAATCATCTTGTTGATGCGAGAATGGATCCGCCGGTTTCAACGACCGCGCCCGGCCAACTCGAAACACCGGCCGTCATTGACGGATCGCGCCTGTCGACTTTCCTTCATTTCGTCTATCAGGGCATGCTTCACATCCTGGAGGGCCTCGATCATGTACTGCTGGTCATCGCACTGGCGCTTGGCGTGGGAGCGACGCGCAAGCTGATCTATCTCGTCACGGCCTTCACGATCGGACATTCCGTTACCCTTATTGCAACGTTTCTGGGCGCGACACCTTCGTGGCCATGGTTCATTCCGCTGGTTGAAGCGGCGATTGCCGCCTCGGTTCTATATGCGGCAGTCGCAGCAATGATCCAAAGATCCGGGTCAATTCTTGTCTTTTCGGGGATCGGGCTTCTGCACGGTCTTGGCTTTTCCTTTGTTCTCGGCGACATCCTGGGCCGAGATGCACCGGATCTCGTTCTTGCCCTGCTCGCCTTCAACCTCGGCATCGAAGTCGGTCAGCTTCTGATCCTGGCCGTGACACTCATCATGGTTTTCGTCCTTGAGCAATTGGCCACACCCGCCCTCAGACCAGCGAGACTGGGTACCTTGACCGCGATCGCGATCCTGTCAGCGTGGTGGGTCGCGGAAAGGGTTGGCGGAGTTGTTTCTGCGGTGTGATCACCTTTTAGATGGCATTTTGAGCCGGTTTCTTGAGCGTTGGCCCCGGTCGCTTTTGGGAATTGATCTCGCTGGCGCTCGGAAAAGCGCCCATCTATGGCTTTGATGTTGCTTCCAATTGCCGATCGATTGATCTGTCTCAAGGTGGCAGGCACAACTTGACGGCACCTTGTGGGTCTTAAATGGAGGCCTGCATGAGTCACGTTCCGCACGAACTGCACGAAGAATTCCCGGAAGCTGAAGAAACCCTGCGCACGCTTAAAGCCAATGACGCTCATTTTGCGCGCCTGGCGGACGAATACCACACCATAAACCGGGAAGTGCATCGCATTGAAACCAATGTGGAACCGGCTGCCGATGAGGTTCTGGAAAACCTCAAGAAAAAACGCCTTCACCTGAAAGACCAGATTGCCGCCATGATTGCGGCAGCGGTAAACACCGTGACCTGAGCCCCTCCTTTTCAGGCCGGTGTGAGTGCCCGCGTCGTCCCCGTCCGACGGCGCGGGCCGCCCTAGGGCAAATCTATCGAATACAAAAAAATGGCGCCAGGACTTTACAAAAAGCCCGGCGCCAGTTTGGGGAGGAACGACCCTCATCGTTCGAGTAAAATGTGAGTTTTTTCGGCGAGACTTACAAGGAAATAAAGTGTGAGATAAGTGTGAGTAGTCCGTCAGATTATTCTCAAAAATTGTTTAATTACAAAGAATTAGAAGAGAGCTTGACGAACCGGCAGCAGTGATATTTGCTCTGTGATATCTTCAATTTCGGAGCAATTCATGGCTAAACTTCTAACTTCAATTTGCTCCCTAATGTTGCTGTTTCCAAACCTTGTTCACGCAGCCGATTACTGCGTTGACGTCAATTCCAAAAAAGGCTGGCAAGGTGTGACGATTCCAGACGGAAAGGTTCGAAAAGTGAGCTTTTCCGGTAGCTGGAGCGTCATAGCAGGTCTCTACAAGCCGGTCGGTCCACGCGGATACTCCGGCAATGACGCAAAAAAGCTCGGACCGCTCTATGGCTATAAGTTTGATCAGTCCTATGCTTTTGGGGAAATGCTCGTTCGCGATCAGTCCGGACGAATCGTCCCCTTCGCCGAATTTACGGCTCTAGCGGCCACGGCCCGCAACCCCGCGGGAAATTATGCGTTCCGGATAAACGACGTCGATGGGGCGCTTTGGGACAATGCCGGAACGATAAGCGTTTGTATTTCGATGAGATGAAGTCCAGACCACTCTCCGCGAGAGTATTGCAATGTCATCGTTTCAGTGAGGAAAAATGTCCCGAAAAACGGCCCTTGTGACAGGCGCAGCGCGTGGGATCGGTCTTGCAACAGCCCACTTGATGCTCAAGCGCGGCTGGCAGGTTGCGATGCTTGACCGTGACGCAGAAGAACTGACGCTTGCCGCGCAGGATCTCGATGGCGCTAAGCCGTTTGTCTGCGATGTATCGGATCCAGGCCAGGTTGAGGTGGCGCTCTCTGCCATTTTGGAAAGCTTCGGGCAGCTGGATGCGGTCGTCAACAATGCCGGTGTTGCCATGTTCGGTCCTATGGAGGAG